>NZ_AHZC01000381.1 GCF_000247475.1 Rhizobium sp. PDO1-076
ATTACCTGCCGGCAGCGCTGCTGGCGCAGTTCTGGTTCATCGCCGCCGTTGCGCTGCCGGTCGGCCGTTTCGACCCGCCCTGGCTTTCGATCGGCAGCCGCATCGTCGCAAGCTGGATGATCGCCATCGGCCTGCTCTACGGCGGCGCCTACCTTGCCGCCAAGGACAAGAGCCTGACACCGCCGCCCTTTGCCGTGCTGCAGGGCGAGGGCGCTCTTTTCGGCTTCGATCCAGTTCTGCCGGCGCTCGACGCGGTGGGAAGCGCGCTATGAGGCACCCTGTGAAACATCGCGCCATCCTCGCCGGACTGCTCGCAATCACGAGCCTGCTCTGCGTAGCGCCGGCCTTCGCCCATCCGGACATGGCGGTGACGGCGCGTGTGCTGTTCGACATCCGTGCCGGCAGGCTGACCGGCATTGCGCAATTGCTCTCCTTTGATGCGGCGACCAGCGCAAGGCTGCTTGCCCGCGTCGATTCCGATCGCGATGGCGCGCTGGATCCGGAGGAAGCAGATGCCCTGACCACCGAGATCACGACCAGCCTGGGCACGCATGGCTTCTTCACCGAAATACGGATCGCCGACAGATCTGTCGCACTCGCTGCGCCCGTCGGCGCCGATACAAGGATGCAGAGCGGCCATATCGTGCTGAGCATGGCCTTTGCCGTTTCGCAACCAGCCATGCTGCAGGGTGGCACACGGCTGGAGCTGATGCTGCGCGACCGCGACCTGACGCTCGCCTTTCGCTTCGCACGGGTTCAGCCGCTGATCCTGCGCGGCGATCAAGGCCGCTGCACCGCCACGATCGCGCCGAAGCCCGATGCGGCCTATTTCGGCGGTCTGGTCACGCCGGCCGTGGCCGTTCTGACCTGCCGTTGAAAGCTTAGCTGAAGATCGCCCGATCCACTTCGACGGCCTCTTGGAGAAACTGCACCACGGCGCGCACGCGCGCCAGGTCGCGTGCGCTTTCGTGATAGGTGGTCCAGTAGGCGCGTGTCAGGCTGATATCCGGCAACACCCGGACGAGAGTGTCATGCTGGCGCGCGATATAGGCATGCAGGATGCAGATCCCGGCACCGGCCAGCACCGCTTCCGTCTGGCCGATGGCCGAGGATATCTCGAAGCCGGCATTCCAGTCGCGCATCACCTCGCCGGTGAAGTTCAGCGACGGCGTGAAGATCAGGTCCTCGACATAACCGATGCGGCGATGGTTCTTCAGGTCTTCGGCCGTTGCCGGCAGGCCATGCGCTTCGGCATAGGCCCGCGATGCATAGAGCCCGAGCGTGTAGTCGACCAGCTTCGAGGACACGAGCCGCCCCTGGTCCGGCCGCTCCAGCGTCACCGCGATATCGGCCTCGCGCTGTGACAGCGAGAAGGAGCGCGGCACCGGCACCAGCTGGATCTTCAGCTCCGGATGTTGCTCGATCAGTGCGCCGAGCCGTGAAGCTAGGAAGAACACCCCGAACCCGTCCGGTGCCCCGATGCGGACGGTGCCGGCAACCCGTGCATCCGTCCGCCCGAGGCGCGCCTGTACCTCCAGCATCTCGGTCTCCATGCGCTCCGCCGACGTGAGGAACGCTTCGCCCTCCGCCGTCAGCTCGCAGCCATTGGTGCGGCGGATGAACAGCCGCGTCTTCAGCGCCGTCTCCAGCGCGGTCAGCCGACGTGACAGCGTCGCGTGGTTGAGGCTAAGCCGGCGCGATGCAGCCAGGATCTGGCCGGAGCGCGCTACGGCGAGGAAGATACGGACATCGTCCCAGTTCATCGCCTATTCCATCTTGCTGCGCATTAATACCGGATCGACTTCGACAAGCCGCAGGGCTTTGACCATGCCGGATGTCAGGCTTTTGTATGTGAGAAAATGCGGCGTTTGCAGATGGGCCTCGTAGTCCCCTTGGCTGGCATAGACTTCGAGGATGCGGATCTGGGTCGGATCATCCCGGAGCGCAACCGCATTCAGCATCAGCACGCCCGGTTCTATGGCAACGGAAGCCTCGATCTCCTCGGCCAGCAGCAGACGATAGGCCTCCAGCTGGTCCGCATCGATCTCCAGTTCGGCCATTCTGACGATATGGGTGCGGGGCGCTTCGCTCATGTCACGGTTCCGGCAATCAGTGTGCTTGCATCAAATTTTGCACAGCAGGCGCCAGATTAATAGCGCTGGCCTGTTAAATTTGAAGTGCTGATTCCCGATCAGGCGGTGTCCTGCCCAGCCTTGGAACTCCTTGGTGATGTGACATCATGGTCTGGACCCTGGCAAACCCGCGTCGAGTCCGAGAAGCGCCATGCGGGTTTCGAAACTGTCGGCAATGTCCGACAGGCGGATGGTCGCAAAGCGTGACAGCAGCAGGGCCTCCGCCTCGCGCTTTGCATCCTCGAGCGCGTCGCTCACGGCGATCTCGACCAGGCAACCGGCATGGTCCGAGGAGGTGACCAGGCAGAAGAGGTCCGGCCGCTCCAGCGCGTCATAGACATCGAGCAGGGTAATATCTGAAAGCGGTTTCGTCAGCCGCCAGCCGCCGCCATGGCCTTTTTCCGACTGCACATATCCGCGCTCGCGCAGGCCCGCCATCGTCCGGCGGACCACGACGGGATTGGTGTTGAGCATCTTGGCGATCATCTCGGATGTCATGCTGTCGGCATGGCGGTCGAGATGGATCAGCACATGCAGCATGCGCGACAGCCGTGTGTCACCTCGCATCGGTCTATCCTCCTGGGGGCTTGCGTGTATCAGTTAGCGCAAAGCGCCTTATGCAACAAGCGGAGTTACATCACTTGACGGCGGACGCTTCCGTAACTTATGAAAGTACGTAACTTGAAAAGATACATGAAAGGGAGCCTGTCATGAAATTCGATGCAATCGTCGTCGGGGGAAGCTTCGCCGGCCTGTCCGCCGCCATGCAACTGGTCCGCGCTCGAAAACATGTGCTGATGGTCGATGCCGGTCGTCTGCGCAATCGTTTCGCCGCAACCGCGCATGGTTTTCTCGGTCAGGACAATCGCCCCCCGGCCGACATCCGTGCCGACGCACTGGCCCAGCTTGGTCGCTATCCGACATTCACACTGTGGCAGGACGAGGCGCTGACGGCAGAGCGCCGTATCGGCGGCTTCCATCTCGAACTGGCCGAACATGGCAGTGCCGAAAGTACGGTCCTTGTCCTTGCGCTGGGCGTCGAGGACACGCTGCCGGCGATACCAGGCCTCGCCGAACGCTGGGGCAGGAGCGTTCTGCATTGCCCCTATTGCCATGGCTTCGAGATCGGTGGCGGCCCGATCGGCATCCTCGCCTCGTCGCCGCTCGCCGCGCACCAGGGCGGACTGCTGCCGGATTGGGGCAAGACCACCATGTTCGTCGAGCCGGGGGTGACCTTCGATGACGAACTCTCTGCGATGCTCTCGGCACGGGGCGTTTCGATGGAAACCGAACGTGTCGTCGAACTGCTGGGCGAGGGGCACGGCCTCCATGGTGTCCGGCTTGCCGACGGACGCACGGTCGAGGTCCACGCCCTCTTCGCGCAGTCAAAGGTTGCCATCGCCTCGCCGCTCGCCAGCCAACTCGGGCTGGAGCTGGAGGAAGGTCCTCAAGGGTTCCACATCAAGGCCGATATGGGCCGCACCAGCCTGCCCGGCGTTTTTGCCGCCGGCGATGCCGCGAGCCCCATGCACAATGCGACGCTTGCCAGTGCTGCCGGTGTCATGGCCGGCACATCGGCCCATCGGGCACTGATTGAGGCTACCTTGTGGGGATGATCACTGGGCAATGACAGGAGATGGCTACGATCTACGCACAACAGATGCGTAAATCATGGCGTTGATTTGTCAAAACCGAAGCGCATACTGCCTCCATAACAATCAGGAGGACACCCATGTATCAGGTAGGCCATTTCATCGGCGGCAAGCATGTCGCCGGCACCTCGGGTCGCAAGCAGCCGATCAACAATCCGGCCACCGGCGAAGTGCAGGGCGAAGTCTCGCTCGCCAGCGCAGACGAACTGAACGCAGCCGTCGAGAATGCCAAGCAGGCCCAGGTCAAGTGGGCCGCGACCAATCCGCAGCGCCGCGCCCGCGTCTTCATGAAGTTCGTCCAGCTCTTGAACGACAACATGGACAGCCTGGCCGAAACCCTGTCGCGCGAACACGGCAAGACGATCGAAGACGCCAAGGGTGACATCATCCGCGGTCTCGAAGTCTGCGAATTCGTCATCGGCATCCCGCATCTGTCGAAGAGCGAATTCACCGAAGGTGCTGGCCCGAACATCGACATGTATTCGATCCGCCAGGCTGTCGGCATCGGCGCTGGCATCACGCCATTCAACTTCCCGGCGATGATCCCGATGTGGATGTTTGCGCCCGCTATTGCCTGCGGCAACGCCTTCATCCTGAAGCCGTCCGAGCGTGATCCGTCCGTTCCGATTCGCCTCGCCGAACTGATGATCGAGGCAGGGCTGCCGGCCGGCATCCTCAATGTCGTCAACGGCGACAAGTCGGCCGTCGACGGCATCCTGACGCATCCGGACATTTCGGCCGTCTCCTTCGTCGGCTCGACCCCGATCGCCCGCTACGTCTATGGAACGGCGGCGATGAACGGCAAGCGCGCCCAGTGCTTCGGCGGCGCCAAGAACCACATGATCATCATGCCCGACGCTGACCTCGACCAGGCCGCCCAGGCGCTGATGGGCGCCGGCTACGGTTCGGCCGGCGAGCGCTGCATGGCAATCTCGGTCGCAGTACCGGTCGGCGAAGAGACGGCAAACCGTCTGATCGAAAAGCTGACCCCGATGGTCGAATCCTTGCGCATCGGCCCTTACACCGATGACAAGGCCGATCTCGGCCCCGTCATCACCAAGGAAGCCCAGGCGCGCATCCGTGGCCTGATCGATAGTGGCGTCGAAGCCGGTGCCAAGCTCGTCGTCGACGGCCGCGATTTCAAGCTCCAGGGCTACGAGAACGGCTATTTCGTCGGCGGCTGCCTGTTCGACAATGTCACGCCTGATATGGACATCTACAAGACCGAGATCTTCGGACCGGTCCTCTCGGTCGTGCGCGCCAAGACCTATGAGGAAGCCCTCGATCTGCCGATGAAGCATGAGTACGGCAATGGCGTCGCGATCTACACCCGCGACGGTGACGCCGCCCGCGACTTTGCCTCGCGCATCAACATCGGCATGGTCGGCATCAACGTGCCGATCCCGGTTCCGCTCGCCTACCACTCCTTCGGTGGCTGGAAGTCGTCGTCCTTCGGTGACCTCAACCAGCACGGTACGGATTCGATCAAGTTCTGGACCCGCACCAAGACGGTCACCAGCCGTTGGCCGTCCGGCATCAAGGACGGCGCCGAATTTGTCATGCCGACGATGAAGTAAGCAGCGTCACAGGCGAAGATCCGCGCCACTCTGCCGCAAGGCGGGGTGGCGTTTGCTTGCCGGGCAATAGTGATTGCAATAGTCTTTCCTGAACTGGGGAGGGCGGAAATGGCACGATCGAAGATTCACACAGGCGGCTGCCTGTGTGGCGCGCTGCGCTTTGAGGCGGACGCACCGGCCGCAAGGCCGCATACATGTTCCTGCAAGATGTGCCAGCGCCATACCGGTGCCCTGACCGCCACCTGGGTCGAGTTCCCTCGCGATGCCGTGCGCTGGGTGGGGCAGGGCGGTGCACCGGCGGTCTGGCGCTCATCGGACATCTCGTCGCGCGCATTCTGCAGCCAGTGCGGTTCGTCGCTGGGCGCCGTCGACGACGCGCCCACCATCGCTTTGCTTCTCGGCTGTTTTGATCGGCAGGGAAGTATCGAACTGCGCCCGACCTTTCATTCCTATACCAGCACGCGACCTAAATGGTGGTGCGTCGAGATCCGCTAAACCAGACGGGATTGGCTTCGTCGCAGTGTCGAAGCGCACTTGAGTGTCACCGCCGG
This sequence comes from Rhizobium sp. PDO1-076, assembly GCF_000247475.1. Lineage (GTDB taxonomy): Bacteria > Pseudomonadota > Alphaproteobacteria > Rhizobiales > Rhizobiaceae > Allorhizobium. The sequence goes on from NZ_AHZC01000381.1 coordinate 5,913, forward strand.
GCATGCTCAGTGGCATTTGCGCGCGTCCCGGGGATAGGGAGAGCGTCTAGGTGATCAGCTAAGGGACATTTCATGCAACAAGCAGTATTCGGCCGGGCAGCCAACCTGAAGCGCGGCGATTTCCGCGGCAGCGCTGGCGAATATTTCGGTATCTGGATCGTCAATGTTCTTCTGACGATCGTCACCCTCGGCATCTATTCCGCCTGGGCCAAGGTCCGCCGCAATCGCTATTTCTACGGCAACAGCTTCGTAGACGATCACTCGTTCGAATACCATGCGCGCGGTATGCAGATCTTCATCGGCCGGGCCATCGTGTTCGCCTATATCATTCTCTACAACATCGTCCTGACCTTCATGCCGTTTGTCGGCATTGCGCTTGGTGTACTGATGCTGCTGCTTCTGCCGTGGATCGTCATGCGCAGCCTGCGCTTCAATGCGCGGGTCACCAGTTATCGCAACATTCGCTTCGATTTTACCGGCAAGACCTGGGGCGCCTTTGTCGCCATCATCATCGGCGGCATCGTAGCCCTGTTTTCGTTCGGCATTCTGGCACCCTTCGCCAGTCGCTGGCTCTATCGTTACATTTTCAATAACCTGCGTTATGGTGATCGTCCCTTCTCCACCGATCCGAAGATCGGCAGCCTCTACCGCGTCTGGCTGCCGGCTTTCCTGATCATGATCGTCGGCATGGCACTTGGCGGCGGCCTTGGCCTGCTCGCCTATTTTGCTGCCGCCGACAGCGCCTCCTTCGGCATGGATGATGACCCGACATTCCAGATTGTCATGGCGATCTATGGCGTGTTGATCCCCGCATTCCTGCTGTTCGGGATCGCCGCGATCTTCTACCGCATCGGCGTGCGCAATGTCGTGATGAACGCCACCACGCTCGATACCCGCCATCGCCTGTTTTCCGATCTCGGCCGGCTGCGCTATTTCTGGATCCTGGTGTCGAACCTGGTGGTCTCGGTCGTGACGCTGGGCCTGATGCGGCCATGGGCTGCAGTGCGAGAACACCGCTATGTCGTCACCCATTCCGGCATTGTCGTCGATGGCGAACTGGGCGAGGTTGTCTCTTCCATTCAGCAATCCGGTTCTGCCGTGACGGCGGAATACCTCGATCTCGAAGGGTTCGATTTTGGCTTCTGACCCCACACGCATTGCAGCTGGCCGCTGGCATCCGCCGGGCTCCAGTCTCGCCTCACCGGCGGGGCTGTCGGCGACGGGCAAGACGCTGGTCGTCAGCCTGGACGGGAAGACAGGTGATCCGGTCGCGGTCAACGACCTGTCGCGTGTCGATGTGTCGGCCCGCGTTGGCCGTATCCCGCGCCGCATCACGTTTGCCAACGGGTCTCTCTTCGAGACCGAGGACAATGATGCCGTCGACCTCTGGCTCCGCAGCCACCGGCGCATCGGCTTCGTCCATGAACTGGAACGCTTCCATCCGCGCCTGATCGGCGTCGTGCTGGCGATCTTCCTGTTGGCCGGCCTGATCTATCGGTTTGCCGTTCCGGCCCTGGTGGAGGTCGCCGTTCTGGCGACGCCGCCCGTCGTCACGCAATGGATGGCCAGCGGTACGCTGATCTCGCTCGACAAGACGGTGTTCAGCGCAAGCGATCTGCCCGAGGTCAAGCGCCGCGAGATCAGCGATGCCTTTGCCGGTATCGCTGCCGTTTCAGTGCGCGGCGTCGACGGCTACAAGCTGAATTTTCGCCGGGGTGGTCCGATTGGTCCCAATGCCTTTGCCCTGCCGGACGGGTCATTGGTCATCACCGACGAACTGGTGGAACTGGCCGCCGGCGATCTCGACATGATCACCGGCGTGCTTGCCCATGAGATCGGCCATGTCGAACGGGAGCACTCGCTGCGTCAGCTCTACCGTGCAGCGGGCACGGCAGGCCTGATCATGCTGATCGCCGGCGATATCGGCAGCGCCGGCGAGGACATCATGACCAATGGCGCGGCCCTGCTGGCGCTGTCTTATTCGCGCGATGCCGAGAGCGAGGCTGACCGCGTATCGGTCGAGCTGATGACCAAAGCCGGTCGCGACCCGGCGGCGATCAATCGCTTTTTCAGCCTGATCGAAGAGAAATATGGCCGCGACGATGACAGTTCTTTCCTGTCCACCCATCCCGGCACCGGTGATCGCCGCAAGGCGATCGAGGACTACGCCAAAGAGTTTTCAGGCAGCAAGTCGCCCTGAAGATATGGGGTTGTGGCCGCACCCTTGAGGCGCGGAGCGTCGCAACACGGACCACATGAAAAAGGGGCGACCTGACGATCGCCCCTTTTTCCGTTCCATACGTTGCCGAGCAGCTTAGTTGCTTGGGCCTTCGTTCAGGCCGACCTTGTCAACCAGTTCGGAGGCCACCTTGCGGTTTGCCGCGACATCGGTCAGCGCCAGGCTGTCGGGCTTGATCGTGCCGAAACCGACAACGATGTCCGAAGGCTTGGCCTTCGGGCTGACCGGATATTCGAACACCTTCTCGGCATAGATGCCCTGGGCTTCATCCGAAGCGAGGAATTCCATCAGCTTGATCGCATTGTCCTTGTTCGGCGCATTCTTGGCGAGTGCCATGCCAGAGACGTTGACATGCGTGCCGCGATCAGCAGAGTTCGGGAACAGCACCTTGATGGCGGCAGCCCATTCCTTTTCCTCGGGATCCTTCTCGTTGGTCAGCATCAGGCCGACATAATAGGTATTGCCGAGCGAGATGTCGCATTCGCCAGCCATGATTGCCTTGGCCTGGCTGCGGTCATTGCCGTCGGGCTTGCGCGCGAGGTTCTGCTTCACGCCGGCCAGCCACTTTTCGGTGTATTCGGCGCCATGATGGGCCACCATCGAGGCAAACAGACCGATATTGTAGGAGTGCTGCGCGTCGCGCATGCAAAGCTTGCCCTTCCACTTCGGATCGGCAAGCTCTTCATAGGTGATCGTGTCTTCCGTCACGCGCTCCTTGGAGGCATAAACGACGCGGCCGCGAGTGGTCAGGCCAAACCAGTCGCCATCCTTGTCGCGGTACTGCGCCGGGATCTGGGAGTTGATCCGCTCGTCATTGAGCGGCTGTGTCACGCCGCCTTCCTTGGCTTCGGTCAGGCGGGCAATATCGACGGTCAGGATCAGGTCGGCCGGAGAATTGGCGCCTTCAGCCGAAATCCGCTCGACCAGTCCCTTATCGAGGAACAGCACATTGGTCTGGATGCCGGTTTCCTTGGTGAACGTATCCATCAGCGGCTGGATCAGCTCGGGCTGACGATAGGAATAGATGTTGACCTCGCCATCGGCGAGTGCTGCACCAGCCGTCATAGACAGTGCGGAAACTGCGCTCAGAGCAAGACGGGTGAAATGGGCTTTTACCATGATTTTGCCTCCCTGTTAGATTACTTGAGTCTCATATTCATAAATTGCCCCCGGCTGTCAATCGCGCTAGACTATGCTCACGATCACGTGAGTTCAGAACTTGAGTAATTTGGAATTGTTCAAAACTACAAAAGGCGCTATATAAGGGCCAAGTGAAACTGAGGAATCATGCATGCGTTTGACAAAGCAGACAAATTACGCAGTGCGCATGCTCATGTACTGCGCTGCAAACAAGGAAAACCTGAGCCGGATCCCGGAAATCGCCAAGTCCTATGGCGTGTCGGAGCTCTTCCTGTTCAAGATTCTCCAGCCTCTGAACAAGGCCGGTCTCGTGGAAACCGTGCGCGGTCGCAACGGTGGCGTGCGCCTCGGTCGTGCCGCCGACAAGATCACCTTGTTCGATGTCGTCCGCGTCACCGAAGACAGCTTCGCGATGGCCGAGTGCTTCGAGGACGATGGTGATGTGGATTGTCCGCTGATCGATAGCTGTGGCCTGAACTCGGCCCTGCGCAAGGCTCTGAATGCCTTCTTCGACGTGCTGTCGCAGTATACGATCGACGACCTCGTCAAGACGCGTCCGCAGATCAACTTCCTGCTCGGGCTGAATGAATTTTCGCCCAAGGGCATCGCGGCTACGGCCGCAGCGGCTGCGCTGACTGCACCCGCTGCCTGAAGGCTGCCGCCTGAAGAATGGCGCCTGCAGACCCACCTGAGGATTGGCGCCGATGCGCCAGTCCGGTGATCAGACCTGATCCTGTCGACCCGCTGTCACCAGCGGGTCTTTTTATTCGGCCGCCTGGATCGTGATGATCCTGGCTTCGGTCTCGTTGCAGGCCTCATCGAGGCAGATGGCATTCATCCAGATTTCGCCATTGCCGAACATGACGCCGTCGCCGTTGACGAACAGGCTGCCATAATCCTGGTTGACGATGACCTCGGTGATCTCCGGCGTGAAGATATCGTAATAGAGCGGCTCGAGATCCTCTGCTTGGCGAAGCGTCTTGCGTCGGCCGTTGATCGTTACCGTGATCGGGTAGTCGATGAAGGCTGAGACCGCGATCGAATCTTCATTGGCGATCCGCGCCTGCAGGTCCGAGATCGTGGACTTGAAGAGATCCGCATTGCCGAGCAGATTTTCGATCTGCTGGTCAACCTCGGCTTCGTCTGCAACGGCCGGCGCGATCGACAGCGCTGCGGACATGACGAAGGCGAGCAGCGTGCGGGATAGAATCGTCCGGAACGAAGATCCCGATTGCAGTTGAAGGCGCATGATATCCCCAATGACACAGATGTTGCCCGAGCTTAGGATTTCGAGCGGAATTTAGCCAAGCCTTTGTTTGCAGTGTCGAACCTCTTTTGGGAAGGTTTCGCCGCCCTTTTTGCACGTCGGCGTGACGAATTTCACCATTCTCCTGCACTTCACTGCAAAGTCGAAATGGAAACGCTGCCTTGCGCTGACGGCACTGGTCCGCCCCCGGATGATCTCTATATATGGTGCAGTGCAACAACGAATATCGAGCCTCCATGTCCGAGACCGCCGGCAATTCCGACAGCAATCGCATTTTCGTTTTTCAAGGCGGCGGCGCGCTTGGCGCCTATCAGGCCGGCGCCTATGAGGCGCTGCACAAGCATGAGCTTGAGCCTGACTGGCTGGCTGGCATCTCGATCGGTGCCATCAATGCCGCCATCATCGCCGGCAGTCCACGCGACAGGCGCATCGGCAATCTCCGCGCCTTCTGGGACATGGTCTCCTCCAGCCCGATTTTTGCCTTCGGTGATCAGGAGAGCAGCCTGCGCCGGGTGAACAACGATATTGCCGCAATGACCGGCACGCTTTTCGGCATACCGGGTTTCTTTTCGCCGCGTCTCTACACGCCGTTCCAGCTTGCCACCAATCCTGCAGCGCTGATCAGCTACTACGATACCGACCCGCTGATGAAGACACTGGACAATCTGATCGATTTCGATCTCCTCAACGATGGATCGACCCGGCTGAGCCTCGGTGCCGTCGATGTCCAGTCAGGCAATTTTGCCTATTTCGACAACCGCAAGACCAAACTCGACGCCCGCCATATCGCCGCATCCGGCGCGCTGCCGCCAGGATTTGCCCCGATCGAGATCGATGGGCACTTCTATTGGGACGGCGGGCTGGTGTCCAACACGCCGCTGCAGCATGTCCTGGCGGTCAACGAGGCTGATTGTGATCTCGAGATCTTCCAGGTCGACCTGTTCAGTGCCCGTGGCGATATGCCGAGGGATCAGTTCGAGGTGGAAAGCCGGGTCAAAGAAATCCGCTATTCCAGCCGGACCCGTATGAACACCGATGACTTTGCAAGAAAGCAGATGGTCCGCCGCGCTGCCAAGCGTCTCTTGGAAAAACTGCCGCCGGAATTGCTCGATGACGAGGACGCGAAGATCCTGCGTTCGATCGGCCAGGAATACGATGTCACGATCGTGCATCTGATCCATCGCCGCGCCGCCTATGCCACCCATGCGATGGATGTCGAATTCTCCCGCCGCTCGATCAACGAGCACTGGCAGGCCGGCTATGACGATGTGGCTTACACGCTCAAACATTCCAGGTGGCGCAACCGCGGCCGGCCCAAGGACGGCATCCAGATCTTCGACCTGGCGCGCGAACGTCACGACAAGCGGGCTGCCGTGTCCTGAGGCGCAATCGGCCGCACCCGCGCGGTGCCGCCATCCCGCGATAGCGGTTTCGAAGGCTCGCGCCGGCTGGCGATGATCGCATGTGCCAGCGCCTCCATGTCGGCACGCCGCGGATTGGAGCGGCGCCAGACCAGCCCGATTTCGCGGGCCGGCTGCGGTTCGGCAAAAGGCACGATGCGCAGGTGGTTGCGGCCGGTCTCGGTCTCGACGGCCATTTCGGGGATCAGCGTCATGCCCATGTCGTGCGACACCATCTGCAGCAGCGTCGCCATGGAGGTGGCGCCGAAATTGATCAGGCTGCGCCGGTTGGCGGCCTTGCAAACGGCCAGCGCCTGGTCACGCAGGCAATGACCCTCTTCAAGCAGCAGCAGGCGTTCCAGGTCGACCTGCGTCTCTGTGAGCGGCGACAGCAAGACGTCGCTGTCGTTTTCGGCCATGGCCATGAAGAAGCGGTCGGTGAACAGGTGGATATCGATGAAATTGTCGGCTTCGATCGGCAGCGCCACGATCATCGCGTCGATCCGCCCTTCGGCAAGGTCGGCTGCCAGGCGGTCCGTGACGGCCTCCTTGAGCTCCAGTTCGATCAGCGGATGCATGCGCCGCAGATAGGGCACCACCTGCGGCACGAGATAGGGCGCGACCGTCGGGATGATGCCGAGCCTCAGCAGGCCCTCGAGTGTTCCGCTGTTTTGCCGGGCGGCCTGTTCCAGTCGGTCAACCGATGAAAGCACCGCCCTTGCATGAGCCAGAAGTTCGGCGCCTTTTGCCGTCAGCAGGGTTGATCCGCGGGTTCGCTCGATCAGCTTGACCCCGAGATGGCGCTCCAGTTCCATGATCTGCGTCGACAGCGCCGGCTGGCTGACATGCACCATCTCGGCGGCGCGACCGAAGTGCAGGGTGGTGGCGAGGGCCTCGAAATAGCGCAACTGACGAATGGTAATCATGATAGGATTACCTTATCGAAGATACCATCAAATACAATTGGGAATTATGGATCAATTGGGAGATTGTGCCTCACGACACGCAGTAACAGGAGGCCAATATGAACGAACATACGAAACCGACCGGCAAATGTCCGGTCATGCACGGCGCCAATACCGCCATTGGCAAGTCCGTCATGGACTGGTGGCCGAACGCGCTGAACCTCGACATCCTGCACCAGCACGACGCCAAGACCAATCCGATGGGGCCGAGCTTCAACTATCGCGAAGAGCTGAAGACGCTGGACGTCGAGGCGCTGAAGGCAGATCTGCGCGCCCTGATGCTGGACAGCCAGGAATGGTGGCCGGCCGACTGGGGCTCCTATGTCGGCATGATGGCGCGCGTCACCTGGCACGCAGCCGGCTCCTACCGCGTCACCGACGGCCGTGGCGGCGCCAATACCGGCAACCAGCGCTTTGCGCCGCTGAACTCTTGGCCGGACAATGTCAACACCGACAAGGGCCGCCGCCTGCTCTGGCCGATCAAGAAGAAGTACGGCAACAAGATCTCCTGGGCCGACCTGATCGCGCTCGCTGGCACCATGGCCTATGATGTCGCCGGCCTGAAGACCTTCGGCTTCGCCTTTGGCCGCGAAGACATCTGGCACCCGGAAAAGGATACCTACTGGGGTGACGAAAAGGAATGGCTGGCGCCCAGCGACAATCGCTATGGCGATGTCACCAAGCCGGAAACGCTGGCCAACCCGCTGGCGGCCGTGCAGATGGGCCTGATCTACGTCAACCCGGAAGGTGTCAACGGCAAGTCCGATCCGCTGGCGACTGCCGCGCAGATGCGCGAAACCTTCGCCCGCATGGGCATGAACGATGAAGAAACCGTCGCTCTGACCGCCGGCGGCCACACCATCGGCAAGTCGCACGGCAATGGCAGTGCTGCCAATCTCAGCGCCGATCCTGAAGCTGCAGGTCCGGAATTCCAGGGTCTCGGCTGGATGAACACCAAGGGCCGCGGTATCGGCCGCGACACGGTCGTCTCGGGCATCGAGGGCGCCTGGACCACCGAGCCGACCAAGTGGGACAACGGCTTCTTTGACATGCTGTTCAAGCATGAATGGACGTTGACGCACAGCCCGGCAGGAGCGTCGCAATGGGCGCCGATCACCATTGCCGAACAGGACAAGCCGGTCGATGTCGAGGATGCCTCGATCCGCGTCATGCCGATGATGACCGATGCCGACATGGCGCTCAAGGTTGACCCGATCTACCGCGAGATCTCGCTGAAGTTCAGGGACGATCAGGACCATTTCTCGGACGTTTTTGCCCGCGCCTGGTTCAAGCTGACCCATCGCGACGTCGGACCGAAGTCCCGTTATTTCGGCCCGGACGTTCCGGTCGAAGACCTGATCTGGCAGGATCCGATCCCGGCCGGCCGCACGGACTACGACGTCGTCGCGGTCAAGGCCAAGATCATCAACAGCGGCCTCTCCACCGGCGAGATGGTGGCGACCGCCTGGGATAGTGCCCGCACCTTCCGTGGCTCCGACAAGCGCGGCGGTGCCAATGGCGCCCGCATCCGCTTGGCTCCGCAGAAGGACTGGGAAGGCAATGAGCCCCAGCGTCTCGCCAAGGTTCTGGCGGTTCTCGAAGGCATTGCTGCAGAAACCGGCGCAAGCCTTGCCGACGTCATCGTTCTGGCCGGCAATGTCGGCGTCGAACTGGCGGCAAAGGCTGCAGGCTTCGAGATCAGCGTTCCCTTCGCGCCGGGCCGTGGCGATGCAACCGCCGAACAGACCGATGTGGATGGCTTCGCCGTCCTCGAGCCGGTCGCGGATGGTTTCCGCAACTGGCAGAAGACCGACTATGTCGTCAGCCCGGAAGAACTGTTGCTCGATCGCGCACAGTTGCTTGGACTGACCGCTGCCGAACTGACAGTGCTGATCGGCGGCATGCGTGTCATCGGCACCAATTACGGCGGCACGGCACACGGCGTGTTTACCGACCGCGTTGGCGCCCTGACCACCGACTTCTTCGACACCCTGACGGACATGGCCTATACTTGGGTCCCGACCGGCAGCAACAGCTATGACATCCGCGAGCGCAAGTCCGGCGCGACCAAGTACACGGCGACGCGCGTCGATCTGGTGCTCGGCTCGAACTCGATCCTGCGCTCCTACGCCGAAGTCTATGCGCAGGACGATAACAAGGAAAAGTTCGTGACGGACTTCGTTGCGGCCTGGACCAAGGTGATGAACGCGGACCGCTTCGACCTCGTGTGATTGCTCGCTTGGTGCTTGCCGCCCTCTTTCGAGATGGCCCAAGCATCAGGCGTACCCAAGGTTGTTATTTGTAGAATGTCCCGATGGCCGAACACACGCGGCCAAAGGATGCGAAAAAGGTCAGCGCCCGCCAGCGCTGACCTTTTTTGTGTTTGCCCCCTCAATTGCGGATGCCGCATTGGTTGCGTTAACCTTTTGGGCAGGTGCGTTGCTTATTGGCTTTGTATGAGTTTGAAGGGAGCCGGTGGGTACACCGGTTGAAATGTCGATGATCGACCACAATGAAAAACCGCGCATCCGTTTACGCAAGAAGCCCCAGCAGGAACGCAGCATCCAGCGGCTGGAAGCCATCATGGCCGCAAGCATCCGCCTGTTGACGGAAAAGGGCATTTCGGGCCTGACCATGAGCGAGATTGCCGTGCAGGCAGGCATACCCATCGGTTCGCTCTACCAGTTCTTCCCGGAAAAGGCGGCGATCATCCGGGCGCTGCATGATCATTTTAGCAAGTCGATCAGCGACACCACTACCACGGTGTTCCGTGGCGTGAAGACCCGCGAGGAGGCATGCGATCGTGCCGTCGTCGCGCTCGCAAAATTCCATGAGATATTCACCAGGGAACCGGTCTACCTATCGATGTGGTCGGCCACATTGGCTGACCCTGATCTGAAGCAATTGGTCGCGTCCAACCATGATGTACTGATCACGGCCTTTCTTGCCGATCTCGGAGATCTGGTGCCAGCCGAGGATCAGGAGCGCATGCGCGCCAGCCTGAAGTTGCAGATCCTCTCCAGCGGAGAAGTCATTCGCTTCATTGCCGGACTGCCGGAAGAACAGGCGCAGCTTCATCTTGGCCAGTGGCAGAGATTCGTCAAGGCGACGCTTTTTGCCGTGTAGTTGATGCCCAGCGCTTACCAGCCGGGAATCATATTGCCGGCTCTCAGCCGCGGGTAAAAGCGTGAATAGGCCTTGGATTCTCCATCCAGGTCATCCTCCACTTGCGCCGGCGTGATGTTGTCGAGGCACGCAGTGATGTGGTCGGTGATGGCGTTCAACAGTGAGGTCGACAGGCCGGGACGTTTCATCAGGCCGATCTGCACCGGTGGGAGTGGTGGAAATCCGTCGGCAGCTGTCAGAACTTTCATACCTGTCCGGAGCGCCGATTCCGGCAGGATCGACACAGCCATGCCGGCAAGCACGGCAGCGGCAACCACGGTCGACGACCAGCTGGTAAACAGGATCTGGTACTCACGCCCGTCGGCATCCAGCGCTGAACAGGCCAACTGCCGCCACTGGCAGTCACGGCGCCCCACGGCCAGTGGTACCGGCGCATTTTCCCGCAACGGATGGTTTGCCGACCCGACCCAGCACAGTGGCTCCGTGCGCACCACATCCGACTGGCGCAACAGCGGATTGTGGGTCACCAGCGCGATGTCGAGCTCGCCCTTGGCCATTTTCTCGGCGAGATCGACCGAGGGTTCGCAGACGATATAAAGCTCGACATTCGGATGCGTCTTGGCAAAGCGCCCGATGATCTCCGGCATGTAGCGGTCGGCATAGTCGTCTGGCGTGCCGATGCGCAGCGTTCCCTCAAGCCGGTTGTCATCGAATGCGGCAATCGCCTCGCTGTTCAGCCGGATGATCCGGCGCGCGTAATTGAGCAGCTTGTCGCCATCGACCGACAGCCTGTTGCCGCGGCCATCCTTGATGAAAAGCTGCTTGCCGACACGCTCTTCCAGACGGCGCATCTGCATCGAGACGGCGGACTGGGTCTTGAACACGCGGCCGGCCGCTTTGGTGAAGCTGCCGGTATCGACAATGGCGATGAAGGTCTGAAGCTGATCGATATCGAGGGGTGCCGACATGACAAGAGCATCCATAAGTGTTGTTGATGCTTATCATTAGAAACATTCGTTGGACTGATCAATATCCTTTCGACATTCTCGGTCTTGCAAATCGCATTGACCGAAATCGGTCGCTCAGTTTCAACCCCCAACCTCATGACCTTTCCGCGCCTGCGGCAAGGACGCTTTTCCTCGTGCCAAATCGGAAGGATGATTGCCATGCGCACGACTGATCGGATCCTCGACCTCGACCTTGCCACCCCACGGCCGACGCTTGCCGCGCGTCTTACGGCCTGGCTGGTGAGCCTGCGATCCCTTCGCTCTGCTCTACGCAATCACCGCGCTGCGAACCGCCTGATCGAACTGGATGAAAGGCTCCTGAATGACCTCGGCCTCAGCCGTGTCGACATTCACGAAGTCCTCAATCTGGTCAGTTATGCGGACGATCCTTCGCCGCATCTGAAGCGCATTGCGCGTCGCCGGTCCGAGAATTCATTGCGCGGGGTTCGCGCCGAGTGACTTTTCCCATCCCCGCAGGGTGATAGCCAATAGCCCTGCATTTTGCCCGGTCCTGAACGAGTTCAGACCGGGCTTTTTTTCTGCCGAGAAGGGCCTGCCCCCAGCAAACTTGAGCGGCAAATCTGCCCAGCAAATCTGCGCGACAATCAGGCGGGAATTTACGCCTTTTTCTCCGGCGGAGCATCGGTCTCGCCCTTGCTGGCGGAGAGATAGCTGTCGAAGATCTGTTCCATGCTCTTCTGGTAACCCTTCTGCACTTCAAGGCCGCTGTCGAACATCGAGTTCATCATCGCGGTGAAACTGGCCTGGTCGTCGCCTGCGGCCGGCTTGGGGTCTTCCTTGGTCGGCTGGGCGGCACTTTCCGCCGGTTTTCCGCCGGCTGCAGCGCCATAGGCTGTCGCCATGTCCTGAAAGGCCTTGGCGAACGGATTGTCGAAGAAGGGATTGCCGGCGCCTGCAGCGGCCTCCGGCTTCTTCGCCCCGCCCATCATCTCCTGAAAGGCCTTGGTGAACGGGTTGTCGAAGATATTGGCCGGTGGTTGCGGCTTGGGCTGCATGCCGGTGCTTTCCAGCCATTGCTGCATCATCTTGTTCATCGGCGAATTGGCAAAGGCGTCGGCGCCGGGGAACTGGCCGGTCGTCTGCTTGAAAAGGCCGCCCATGATGGTGTCGGCCATGGCCGGCATCATCTGCTTGAGCACATCCTGTCCAATGCCGGTGAGTTGAGCTGCCTGCGCAGCTATCGCCCGAGACACTTCCTTCGAGCCGAACAGCTGTTGCAGTACCTGATTGCCGTCGGCCACGCCCTGCGGCGTAAATGCCGAGCTCATGTCCTCGAAATACTTCGCGTAATTGCCGGACGTCATCGCCGAGATCAGGGTGGAAAAGTCGTAAGGATTGCTGGCGCTGCGTTTGAAACCCGATGCAAACGCCGGGGTGAGCGCCGCCATCGCTTTTGCGGCCTGCTCCTGGGCAAGCCCAAACTGTCGGGCCATGGCATCCATTGCCGTCCCGTTCTGCGCCTGAAGCATCATGTCGAACAGTGGCAGCATGAACGTTTTCTCCCCGGATACATGCAGATGGTTTCTGGCACTATAACCGGAAAAAACACTGCGCAAACCGGTTTTTACCGGTTTCGCCAAAGCAGGCATGTCATGCGGACGGGAGGGCCATCGCAGCCCCCTCGATCAATACTGGTATTCTTCGAAAACCGGATCGATCCGGCCGTTCCAGCGGCCGTTATAGAGCGACAGCAAGTCGTCGGCCAGGGTCGTGCCCTTGGCGATCACTTCGTCCAGCGGACCGAGGAACACGCTCTCGTCCTGGCCTTCGCCATTGAGGCGCGCACGCGACTTCAGGCCCTGCCGTGACAGTTCGACGACGTCACGCGCCACGTCCATCAGTGGCCGGCCGGCGACGCTGGCCTTCATACCCTGTACCGGAACGGTGTCGCGCATCAGCACCACGTCCTCGACAGTCCAGTCGGCGGTCAGTTCGTCGGCCGCAGCAAGGGCTGCATCATCATAGAGCAGGCCGACCCAGAAGGCCGGAAGCGCGCAGATCCGCCGCCATGGACCGCCGTCAGCGCCACGCATTTCAAGAAAGCGCTTAAGGCGCACATCGGGAAACAGCGTCGAGAGATGGTTGGTCCAGTCGCCAAGCGTCGGCTCCCATTCGGCCACCTCGCCCTTCAGAGCACCCTCCATGAACTGGCGGAAGGTGACATGGGTGCAATCGTGGTAGCGCCCGTCGCGCACGATGAAATACATCGGCGCCTCGATCGCCCAGCGCACATAGTCGCCGAAACAGAAATCCCTGGAGAAGGTGAAGGGCAGGACGCCGGCACGCTGGTTGTCGGTATCACGCCAGATATCGCCGCGCCAGGAGACGAGCCCGTTCGGCTTGCCTTCGGTGAACGGCGAGGACGCAAACAATGCCGTGGCCAGCGACTGCAGCTTCATCGATACGCGCATCTTCTGGCGCATGTCGGCTTCCGACGAAAAGTCGAGGTTCACCTGGATCGTGCAGGTCCTGTACATCATGTCGAGACCCTTGCTGCCGACCTTCGGCATGTAGCGGGTCATGATGTCGTAGCGCGACTTCGGCATGCGCGGCGTCTCGGCCAGCGTCCATTTCGGGCTGCCGCCGAGACCGAGGAAGCGGATGCCCATCGGTTCGGCGACATCGCGCAGCACGGCCAGGTGATGGTTCGATTCCTTGCAGGTCTGGTGCAGGGTTTCCACCGGCGCACCGGAAAGCTCGAACTGGCCGCCGGGCTCGATCGAGATCGCGCCCATGCCCGATTGTTCGCCGAGACCGATGATGTTCTCGCCGTCCATGATCGGATCCCAGCCAAGCTTTGCCTGCATGCCCTTCAAGAGCGCGGAAATGCTGGCATCGCCGAAATAGGGGACCGGGCTGTTGTCGGTGCGGAAAAAGGCGAATTTTTCGTGCTCGGTGCCGATCCGGAACGCCTCTTTCGGCTTGGAGCCGGCGGCCATATAGGCGGCCATGTCCTCAATGGAGCCGAGGGGTGTATCGTCGGTCGTGTCACGAGCCATGAAGGTAACCTTGTTGGGCTTTGTCGCAGGGCGCATAGGCCCATATGGACAGGTGATTGGACCGGAAATTTGTTGCGTGCAAGTGAAAAACTCTCAAGGCCTGCTCAAAAAAGAGAAACGGCATGCTCTTGAAATTGACGTTTGCAAACCCGCCTACCGCCAGTCGCCGATCGCCGCCTGCACGACGGCCATTGCCGCGACTGCCGCGGTATCTGCGCGCAGGATCCTGGGCCCAAGCGGGATGGCCGTAACGAAGGGCAGGGAGCGCAGCAACTGGCGTTCCTCGTCAGAAAACCCGCCCTCGGGGCCGACCAGCAGTGCCAGCGAACGCTCGGTTATGGCGGCAAGGGCCGGCAGCGGGTTTTGCGTGCTGGCATCCTCGTCGCAATAGATGATCCGCCGCTGCGAAGGCCAGCGCTCCAGCATGTCCTTCAGCTTCACCGTCGGCCTGACGGTCGGGATGGCCAGGATGCCGCATTGCTCCGCTGCCTCGACGGCATTGGCCTGCAGCCGCTCTAGACTGCCGATCTTGCCCTGCACATGCCGGGTGATCACCGGCTGCAGCATGCCGGCCCCCATCTCGACGGCCTTCTGGATCAGGTAGTCCATCCGGCCGACCTTCAGCGGTGCAAACAGGAAGTGCAGGTCGCAATCGGCAGGCTGTGGCCGTGTCTCTTCGACGGGCGTCAGCAGGATGCGCTTGCGGGTCGGAAAGCTGACCCTTGCCCGCCATTCCCCATCGCGGCCATTGAAGACCAGTACATCCGTGCCCTCCTCGAAGCGCAGCACATTGGCCAGGTAGTTGAACTGCTCGGGCGTTGCCTCGAAGCCCGTTTCAGCCGCAAGTGACGCGGTGACATACAGTCTCTGCATCCGGTAGTTGGCGCGCATGAAAAACCCTCAGATATGGCCGAAAAACAGCGAAATGGCACCGTAGAGCAGTGCGGCCAGACCGGCTGAACACGGCACTGTCACGCTCCAGGCGGCGATCATGGTGATGAAATACGAACGGCGAACCAGACGGCGGCGACCGACTTCATCCGGATCGCGTTCGGCAATCTGTTCATCCTCGGCTTCCCAATGGCCGAATTTCTCCCGCAGATATGCGATGCGACGCTTTGAGTTGCGGATATACCATTCGCGGTACAGGCCGACGCCGAACACGGCACCGATGGCGATATGGGTCGAACTGACCGGCAAGCCGAGCGACGAGGCCAGAATGACGGTCACTGCTGCCGAAAGCGCGACGCAATAGGCCCGCACCGGATTGAGTTTGGTGATCTGCGTGCCGACGAGGCGGATCAGGCGTGGACCGTAGAGCAGCAGGCCGACGGCAATGCCGAAGGCGCCGATCAGCGTCACCCATGTCGGCGTCGCCCAAATCGGCGTCCCCATGCGCGCCGTGGCGGTATCTTCGCCGATCGCCTGGAAAATCGCCACCACCGGACCGATGGCATTGGCAACATCATTGGCGCCGTGGGCGAAGGAGAGCAGGGCGGCGGAAATCACCAGCGGTAGGCGAAACAGCTTGCGCAGCGACTGATTGCGGTTCTCAAGTCCTTCCGCCTGCCGCCGTACCAGGGGAATGGCGACGACCCAGCAGCCAAGGCCGACGCAGAAACCCGCGATCACCGAGTCATAACGCCCAAGTTCAAACACCTGGCCGATGCCCTTGACGGTCAGGTAGAGCGTGAACGCGCCGGCCATCAGGCCAACCAGGACCGGAACCCAGCGTTTGGCAGCGCCGATCTTGTCGATCCGGTAGAGGATGAACTCCTTGATGAAAGCGAGAAACAGGGCTGCCAGCCCGCCACCCAGGAGTGGCGATATGATCCAGCTTGCCGTGATACCGGCGAGCGCGCCCCAATTCACCGAGTTCATCCCGGCCGCTGCAATGCCGGCACCCATGACGGCGCCAACGATGGAATGTGTCGTCGAGACCGGTGCATTCAGCCATGTGGACAGGTTGATCCACAGCGCCGCGGCCAGCAGCGCGACAAGCATGGCGGTTGCGAAGTCTTGTGGATTGCCGACGGCTTCAGGAGCCAGGATGCCACGGGAAATCGTCATTACCACCGTGTCGCCGGCAATCACCGCGCCGGCGATTTCGAAGATGGCAGCCATCGCGAGCGCGGCACCGATCGAGATCGCCCGTGCGCCCACCGCCGCGCCGACGTTGTTGGTCACGTCATTGGCGCCGATATTCATCGCCATATAGCCGCCGAGAACGGCAGCAGCGACCATGATCACTGCTCCGGGACGATCGCTGACATAGATGCCGGCCAGGGCCATGACCAGAACCAGAAAGACCAGTCCGAGACCGAAGGGCAGCACGCGCCGCGACAGATGCTGCGCGGCTTCCTCGGCATAGGTGATCTTGTCGAGATCCTTGTCCAACGTCGGCTTGGACAGTTTGGGCTGCGCTCTGGGTGGCGGTTTCAGGTCGGGCTTGGTCATGTGCTGCTTTCCTTCGGATGGAATGACCCGATGTCTTGCCATCCGAGGCATTGAGGTATGATGCGGGGCCGCGCGTCGTCTATCGACGACGCAGGCGCGCATGTGATCTCCTTGCGTAAGCGCAAAAAGCCGGAGGTTCAATAAGGCGGAGAATGTTGTTCTGGCCTATTCTGCGGCGTTGATCCGGCTGCGCGCCGCACCCCGGTTGATCATGTCCTGCTCAAACGTATGCAACAGGACCTTCAGTTCCGGTTCCTGCACGCGCGATGACGCTTCCTGGCAGTTCACCCATTCCATCCGGCGCATGCCCTTTTCCGGAAAGTCGTCGAGCATGTCCTTGACCTGAAGTGCATGAACCTGCACCCTGCACAGGATCTTCAGTCCGCCATCCATGCGTTTGTGATAAGTATAGTAGCCGATCGGTTCCTTGCATGCCTTGCCCTTGACGCCAGCCTCCTCGTAGGCCTCGCGTTCGGCAACGGCATGGGCCTTCTTGCCTTCCATTGGCCAACCCTTCGGGATTACCCAGCGACCGGTGTCGCGGCTGGTCATCAGAAGCACTTCGAGATCACCGTTCTTCTTACGCAGCCGAAAGCATATCGCCGCGAACTGCTGCCTGAGCGGTCGGCGGAACATGAGCTTCAGATCGGATGCCATACGGCGCAAAATAGCCAAAAATCCTATACCTTAACTTTCTAATATGAATAAGACACGATAACGCGACAAGATGAAGACGTGGCAGCAAAAGCAACAGGTCAATACACAGATTCGTTCTGCTAACAGCTGCAGACCAGACGAGGTCACCGTCAAGCGACATGTCATGACGCAACTGACTAAGTTTGGTTGTTTGCACGCAAGTCCAGGCAGGCGCAGTCAAAGCACCTGCCAATGACGCAAGCCTTCGATCACGCCGGCCGCGCAGCGACCTTGCGTCTGGACGATATGTGGATTGGCCTTCGCGAGGCTTGCGAGTTCGCCAAGCGCATTGCCCGGCATGATTCCGCGCACGCACGGCAGCTCGAACATGGCGCGATCATTGCCGGTATCGCCGGCAACGACCACCTCGTCCAGCCCGATCGCCAGCCTTTGGCAGAGCCAGGCCAGTGCCTGCCCCTTGTCCGCCAGAACCGGGATCACGTCGAGATCGCGGTTGCTGGAATAAATGACCCGGGCGGAATGCCCCTCATCCTGCAACAGCCGCTCCAGCTCCGCCAGCATTTCGGTCGTCGCATCGTGCAGAAACCAGCTCGATTTCAGTCCGTGCTGGAAACGTTCCGGCTGGCGGCTGAGGTGGCCGAGGCCAGACAACAGCGTTTCGATCCGTGTGCTGTCGAAGTCGCGCCCAAGCGCGCCGGAATAATGTGGCGCAAGCATTTCATCCTCTGCCGCATGCATCATCGTGCCCACGCCGCCAATGACGAAGTCCGCGGTCGGCAGTCCTTCCTCTGAGGTGAATTCCAGGATGTCCTCGACCAGGCGTCCGCTATTGTAGACGAGCAGCGGACGGGTCTTTGGATCGAGCGCATCCCAGAGCCTGGCAAATTCCAGCGTCGACCGGCAGTCGCCGGCAAGGGTGCCGTCGAGATCGGATGAAAAAAGCCGGATCGGTTTCAATCGCCGTCGTTCCATGGTTCGGCCCAGTCGCTTTCTTCCAATGCCTGCGCCACCGGACGCCCCTCGACCAGCGCCACCAGCTGCTGGGCGATGCCCGTCCAGGTGAACAGGCTGCGTGCCTTGTGCGCGCCCATGCGCGACAGACGGTCGTAGAGCCGCGGATGCTTGAACGGCTTCATCATCGTGATGCCGAGATCCTCCTTGTCGAAGGGATCGGCAAACAGCGCATGGCGTCCATAGCTCACCGCCCGGAACAGACCGCCATGTACCGTGATCACGGTCGGCGTTCCGCTGGCCATAGCCTCGATCGCGGTCATGCCAAAGGGTTCGTAGCGGCTGGACAGCACGAACATGTCGGCCGCGCGGTAGTAGTCCGGCAGGTCGTCATCGGCGATGAAGCCGGAGAAGTCGACGCGCTCTTCCAGCCCGTATTGCTTGACCTTCGCATGCAGCTCATCGAGGATTTTCTGTTCCTGCGGATCAAGGTTTTCGCCGCCAAGCGCCAGATAGAGCCGCGCATCGGGAATGCGGCTCGCCATTACGGAAAACCCGTCGATCAACAGGTCATAACCCTTGTTGGTCGCCAGCCGGCCTAGCGCCAGCACCACTGTACCCTCGAAACCGAGCCGGTTGCGGATCATCTGCCGCGACGCGTTGGAGACCGGATAGAAGCGGTTGTCGTCATAGCCCGGCGGGATCATGTGCACTCGGTTGCGTGCCACGCCGTAGTCCTGCGTCAGCATGTCGAGCTGGATCGGCGTCGTCGCCACGACCAGCTGGCAGCTGCGGTAGATGATCAGCTCGTGCTGGATGCGTTCCTTGAAGTTGAATTCGGTCTCGAACTTGTCGGCCCGCTCCGGATAGTCGGTCTCCATCTGCCGCTTCTTCCACATGCCGAGCGAATGCGGCGTGTGAATGTGCGGAACGCCCAATGCCTCCGACAGGCGCTGGCCGGCCACGCCTGCATCCCAGTAGTGGCTGTTGATGAACAGATAGGACAGGCCCTCGCGCTTGATGTAGCGCAACGCCTTCTCGTTCCATTCGTTCAGATGGCGATGGAGATATTCCTTGGGAATGAAGTCACGGCCGCCACAAGGGATGCGCACCACGCGCACATTGTCGTCGACAATGTCGATTTCCGGCTGATCCTCAAAGCGGCGCGTATAGATGTCCACCTGATGGCCGAGCTGCGCAAGCTTCTTGGCCAGTTCCAGAACATAAACCACCTGTCCGCCGGTATCGGCTGCGCCAAGTGGCGGGTGAGCGGCCACATAGCCATGGGTGGAAACAAGCGCGATACGCGGCGTCTCCTGCGGGTCGATATGTTTTGTCATGGTCCCCACTTGGAAAATCTGTTCGTATGAAGCGGATAGACAACGCGCATCATACGCAAAAGTTCCAAGTTATGAGATTAAAATTTCAGAAAATGGCAGCCGATGCGGTATTTGACGGCCTAAGTCGCTGAAACAAGCAACAAAAAACTATCGCCGATGTGGCCGCTGTCAACGCTGATCCGATCGCCGGCAGAGTGTTGGCCCTTGGATCCCGGCTCGGGATCAGTCGTTTTCCGGCTTGGGCTGCAGAGCGTTGCGCTGGCTTCGGCCGGACGGCTGATGGCCCTCGCGGCGGATCATGCGCAGCTTGGAAACCCGGCTCCACTCGTCTGACCGTGCTGTCTCGGCTGCCGCCTGCATGACGAAATCGATATGCGCCTGCGCCGCCTGTTTGGCTAGGGCTGCATCGCCGGCAAGAATGGCGTCATGGATCGCGATATGTTGCTCGAGAAGCCGTTCACGGGCATTGGCCAGCGAGAAAACGGCCCGGCGGTTGAAGAGGATGCCCTCGGACAGCAGCCGGTAGCAGGCACGCATCGTGTGCAGCAGGATGACGTTGTGTGCCGCTTCGCCAATGGCATTGTGGAATTCGACATCGGCCGCAAGTTCGCCTTCGGGCTGGCCGATCTCATGTGCCCGGCGCATGTCGTCGATGATCCGCGACAACAGCGCCTTGTCGTCCTCTGTCGCCCGCCTGGCGGCAAGCTCTGCCGTTAGTCCTTCCAGTTCGCGCCGGTATTCCAGATAGTCGCGGGTCGCCCGCGCATGTCGGGAGATCAGGTCGGTGATCGGCTTGGAAAACACCTGGCCGATGATATCGGCAACGAAGGTTCCGCCACCGTGGTGACTGACCAGCAGGCCGCGCGCCTCCAGTTCTTTCAGCGCCTCGCGCAGGATTGGCCGGGAAACGTCAAGCGATTGCGCAAGGTCGCGCTCGCCGGGCAGCCTGTCGCCATCGCGAAGCACGCCGTCGAGGATCAGCAATTCCAGCTGGTGCACAACTTCGTCGGCCGTCCGGCTATGGCTCACCCCTGCGAACAGCCCGTCATCCTTGTCGCTCATTCGCGTCTCCTTTTGCGCGTTTTATCAAGCTGCGGCGCAATTGGTCAATTTATCGATCCACTTTGTTCGTGGCGGAAACGCGACACCTGTTCATTGCTTGCGAGGGCTGTGACGATTGGGCCTTTGCCGGAGGTCCCTCCCGCTGCTACGTCTTCAGATGACGCAATGGGAGACGGATGAGTGGCGAAGGGTGATTTTGCATTTCCGCTGGCTCCGGACCGGGCCTTGGCGCTCGGCGAGATTCATGCGCGGCCCTATGCGCTGGTCAAATCCGGCCGGGTAATCTTCCAGCTCGCTTTCATGACGGATGGCGGCGCGGCTGTGCATCATGCCGCGATCGCCGAGCTGTCGCGCGGTCGTGGCATCGCGCCACCGGAGCGCCAGGCCCGCCATCACCAGTTGGCCTGGGGGCAGGGCACCCTGCGCTGGGAGCGCCACACCGAATTTTCCACCTGGTTCTGGGATGGCCCGGCGCCGGAAAAATTCGGTGGCGACGTGCCGATCCATCCCTTCGGCGATGGCTTCACTGCACCGGGTCCGCTGATTTCCGGCATCAGACTGGAACTGCGTCCCGACGGCCCGGAAATCGCCGAAGCCAAGGCGGCGTTCGATCCCGCCAGCCTCTGTTACAGCGAGTTGAAGAACGGTCAGGCGGCGGTGCTGACCGACTTTCGCCAGGACGGCAATGGTCTGACCCAGATCTTGGTCATCGATCGCGGCATGACCGAGGCCGGCCGCGGCGCGCTGGTGCAGCGCCTGCTCGACATCGAGACCTATCGCACGACGGCGATGCTCGGCCTGCCGCTTGCCCAGACGCTGTCGCCCGAGATCCGCCGCATCGAAGACGGCCTGACCGCCGTGACCCAGCGCATGAAGGCCCATGCGCGCGAAGAATCCGACGAGATGCTGGCCGAGATTACCCGCCTTGCCGCTGAGCTGGAGGCCAATGCCGCGCTCAGCCTCTATCGTTTCGGCGCCAGCCGCGCCTATGACGGCATCGTGCGCGAGCGCATCAAGACGCTCGACGAGACGCCCGTTCCGGGTCACGAAACCCTCGGTTCCTTCCTCGAGCGGCGCCTAGCGCCTGCCATGCGCACCTGCCAGTCGATCGAGGAACGCCAGGCCAACCTGTCGCGCAAGCTGTCGCGCGCCACGGGTCTTGTGCGATCCTGGATCGACGTCGAACTGGAGCGGCAGAATTCCGATCTGCTGACCACGATGAACCGGCGTGCCGAAATGCAGTTGCGCCTGCAGCAGACGGTCGAAGGCCTCTCGGTTGCTGCCATTTCCTACTATGTCGTCGGCCTGATCGGCTATGCGGCAAAGGCCATCAGCCACGACATCCTGCCGGTCGACCCGGCGGTGATCACCGGCGTGTCCGTGCCGTTTGCCGTGCTCGGTGTCTGGTGGGTGGTGCGACGTATCCGGAAGAGCCACGAAGACGAGCATTGAGACCCGGGGACTGCGTGGGAACGCAGCCTTGGCCATCCGGGGTGCAGATTGTCGCGACGCGTGGCGACATTGAAGGATCGCATGGTTGGGATCGCATGGTTTTCCGTGCCGAATTTGCTTGCCCGTCTTTGCCGGGCAGCCGATATAGGGGGCAATGGCAGGAATGATGTAAGCGGACTAGATGGCTAGGCAGACACGCGCGAAATTCGACAAGAAGGGCCTGTCCGGCCTTGGCCTCGATAAACTGGTCGAGATCCTGCTTGAGGAGGCGACGGCCAACAAGGCGCTGAAGGCGCGGCTGTTGACGGCGCTGGCGGGCGAGACCGGTCCGCACGAAATGGCCCGCCTGCTCGACAAGCGCCTCGATGCCTATGACCAGGCGGTGACGCGCATCAACAATGCCCGTGCCAAGGATATGGCGGTCGAATTCGCCGGTCTGTCGCGCAACATCCTGTCGGAACTCGGCGCTGCCGATCCGGTCGGTGCCGCCGAGCGGATCCTGCGGTTTCTGGCATTGCGATTCCCGATCTCCGCGCGGCTGGTGTCGGACAATGCAAGGCTCTGGAAGGTCTTCGATGAGACTGAAGTCGCCGCCGCCGAATTGATCGGGACGATCGCGCCCGAAGAACAGGTGCTGCTGGTGCCGCAGATCGAAAAGCTGCGGCTGCGGGATCGCTACGGCGAACACACCGGTTTCCTCTCGACGCTCACCGGCGTTCTCGCCAAGCCGGCTGCCGACACCTGGAAGGCGCTGCTGAACGAAGTCCTGCCCAAGGAGCCGCTGAAACTCGGGGCGCTGGATCTCTTGCAGGCGCTTGCCCTGCACCAGGGCGATCTCGACACATTGCTGAAGCTCGAAAACAGCAAGCCGGAAAACCGTCGCGACACGTTGGCCATGGCCGCACTCATGCATGCCGCCGGCCGTTTTCAGGACGCACTGGAATGGGTACAGCAACGCCCGAGCGGCCTGCGGCTTTTGCCGTTCAGGGGTGAACTGGTTTCCGTCGGTCCCGATTACGGTGCCCGCGAGCGCCGCTTGCTGGAGGCGGACATTCTCGAACGGCTGAAGCGCCGCGAGGATGCCCAGGCTTTGCGCTGGCGCGAGTTTTCCGAGACCTTCGATCCAGCCGTGCTCAAGCTCTATCTGTCCAAACTCGATGATTTTGCCGAGTTCGACGAGATCGACCGCGCCTTTGCGCTGGTCGAGAATGCCAGCGATATCTATGCCGCGTTGGAGTTTTTCGTCACCTGGCCCAAGCTCGATCGCGCTGCCGCCCATGTGCTGCGCCATGATCATCGGTGGGAAGGTCGCTATTTCGAGGATCTGGCGCCGGCGGCGGAAGCCTTGGCAGATCAGCAGCCGCTGGCGGCAACGGTCCTCTACCGCACGCTGATATCAGATATCCTGCGCCGCGGCATCGGCGTCGCCTATCCCCATGCCGCCCGCTATCTCGTCGAGCTTGGCCGGATCGCTCCGCATCTGCCGGACGATGCAAGGCTCAAGGATCACGAGGATTTCGTCGACGACCTTCGCCGCAACCATCCGAAGAAGCACGGCTTCTGGAGCGCGGTTCCGGGTATCTGGCCCTAAGCCGGACGGCGCCTGCCTCGTCTCTATTGTGTAGGTGGATGCTTACCGATCCCAGTAGGGGTTTGGTCCGTAGAGTTCGGCCACATAATCGATGAACAGCCGTACCTTGGCCGGCAGGAACTGACGGCTCGGATAGACTGCCGACAGCGCCACGTTGCGCGAGCTTTCATAAGCCGGCAGAACCTGAACCAGTTTCCCGGACTTGAGTTCCAAGCCTATATCCCAGGTCGAGCGCAGTGCGATGCCGAGCCCGGCTATCACCGCCTCGCGGATAACCTCGCTGGAATTGGTGGTCAGCATGCCTTCCGGGCGCAGCGTGACGGGTCCGGTCGGCCCCTCCAGCCGCCAGGCTTCATGATTGTGCGCCGGCAGGCAGCGATGCCGTTTGAGGTCTTCTAGCGTCACCGGCTCGCCGTGTTCCGCCAGATAGTCCGGCGAGGCGCAGAGGACGCGGCGCACCGGCGCCAGCCTGCGCGCCACCAGCGAACTGTCGTTCAGTTCGGCAATGCGGATCGCGAGATCAAAGCCGCCGCCGACAATGTCGGTGAACTCGTCGGAGAGCACGAGATTGATTTCCAAATCCGGATGCGCCTGCATGAACGGCTTCAGGTGCGGCGCGACATGCATGCGGCCGAAGGAGGTTGGCGCCGAGATTTTCAGCGTGCCATTGACCTCCGACGAGCGCCCGGAGGCAAAGGCTTCCGCCTCTTCCAGTCCGCCAAGCACGGTCAGCACCCGCTCGTGGAAACCCTGGCCTGCTTCCGTCAGCGAGATCTGCCGTGTGGTGCGCTGCAGAAGCCGGGTGCCGAGCTTGTCTTCCAACCGCTTGATGCGTTTCGACACGACGGCGGGCGACAGGCCGAGATCGCGCGCGGCTGTCGACATGCTCCCGGCTGCTATGACGCGAACGAAGACTTCAAGATCGCCAAGATTTGTCATGAGTGAATGCTACTTTTTACCAATTTGTCATAAGTGCATAGCATTTGCCGTTCGCGATTCAAAATGGTAAGTATTTTTTACCAGTTGGTGCATGTTGAGGATCCGGCGGCGCGGGACTACGGTGGAACAAGGGAGTATCAGCATGTCCGAAGCCATCGCCTTTTTGCCACCGCAGGAAGCCATCCTGTCACGCCGCGCCGAAATCCTCGCCGATCTCGCCGAGTTTGTTCCGGCCGGACGACTGGTGCACGAGCCCAATGCGCTGGTGCCCTTCGAGACCGATGGTTTCATTGCCTATCGCCGCAGGCCGCTCGCCGTCGTCCTGCCGGAAACCACCGCTCAGGTCGCAGCCGTGATGCGATACTGTCATCGTCATGCCATCCCGGTCGTGCCGCGCGGCGCCGGCACCTCGCTGTCCGGCGGCGCGATCCCGCAGGAGGATGCCGTCGTGCTCGGCCTGTCGGCGATGAGCCGCATCCTCGACATCGATTTTGCCAATCGCACGGCAACCGTGCAGGCCGGCGTCACCAATCTCAACATTTCCGAGGCCGTCGGTGCCAATGGCTTCTTCTATGCCCCCGATCCGAGTTCACAGCTCGCCTGCACCATCGGCGGCAATATCGCGATGAATTCCGGCGGCGCCCATTGTCTGAAATACGGCGTCACCACCAACAACCTGCTCGGCGTCAGGCTGGTGCTGGTCGATGGCACGGTGATCGATCTTGGCGGAAAACATCTCGATGCGGAGGGGTATGACCTGCTCGGTCTCATCTGCGGCTCGGAAGGCCAGCTCGGTATCGTCACCGAAGCGACCGTGCGCCTGCTCGCCAAGCCTGAAGGCGCGCGCCCGGTTCTCTTCGGCTTTGACAGCGCCGAGGCCGCCGGCTCCTGTGTCGCCGACGTCATCGGCGCCGGCATCGTCCCGGTCGCCATCGAATTCATGGACAAGCCGGCGATCGAGATCTGCGAGGCCTTTGCCAAGGCCGGCTATCCGCTCGATGTCGAGGCCCTGCTGATCGTCGAGGTCGAAGGCTCTGAAGCGGAGATGGATGCGATGTTGCTATCCATCGTCGAGATCGCCAGGCGCCACGGCGTCAAGACCGTGCGCGAATGCCAGTCGGCAACCGAAGCTGCGCTGATCTGGAAAGGCCGAAAATCGGCCTTCGGAGCCACCGGCCGCATTGCCGACTATATCTGCATGGACGGCACGGTGCCGCTCAGCCAGCTCGCCTATGTCCTGCGCAAGACCTCCGAGATCATCGATCGCTACGGCCTGCGTGTCGCCAATGTCTTCCACGCCGGCGATGGCAATATGCACCCGCTGATCCTCTACAATATCAACGATCCCGAAGACGCCGCCAAGGCCGAAGCCGCCGGCATGGAAATCCTCAAACTCTGCGTCGATGCTGGCGGCTGCCTGACCGGCGAACACGGTGTCGGCATCGAGAAACGCGACCTGATGCGCCACCAGTTCGCCGAGGTCGATCTCGCCCAGCAGATGGCCGTACGTGCCGCTTTCGACGCTGCCTGGATCCTCAACCCGTCCAAGGTCTTTCCGCTGGAGGGCAGGTCGTGATGGTGGCTTCGATGGCGCACCCCCCTCTGCCCTGCCGGGCATCTCCCCCACAAGGGGGGAGATCAGATGGAGCAGCGCCTTGCAGACGTCAGACGCAGACGACGCAAACGAGGGTGACTTGCGCCATGG
>NZ_AHZC01000380.1 GCF_000247475.1 Rhizobium sp. PDO1-076
ATCTGATCCCGGATCTGACCAACTTCTACGCGCAGCATCGCTCGATCGAACCCTGGCTGAAGACGGTTTCGCCGCCGCCGGCCAAGGAATGGAAGCAGAGCCATGAGGATCGACTGAAGCTCGATGGCCTCTATGAGTGCATCCTGTGCGCGTGCTGCTCGACATCCTGTCCGAGCTACTGGTGGAATGGCGACCGTTATCTCGGTCCGGCCGTTCTGTTGCAGGCCTATCGCTGGCTGATCGACAGCCGCGACGAGGCGACCGGCGAACGCCTCGACAATCTTGAGGATCCGTTCCGTCTCTATCGCTGCCACACGATCATGAACTGCGCGCAGGCTTGCCCGAAGGGCTGAACCCTGCCAAGGCGATTGCCGAGATCAAGAAGATGATGGTCGAGCGCCGCGTCTAAGCGGTTGCATGGACGGTGAGGCAAATCAACACGGCCGCCCGGTTTCGACTTGGGCGGCCTTATTTTGTCCGCATATCAACGGCCTATCGTCTAATTGCCATATGGAACTTGATTAACCATATGCGCGTAACATATTTCTAACCTAGATATACGGCAGATTGCGGCCGACGTCGCTTGAGCGGGAGTGTGATGATGAAATTGAACCACGCGGTTACGGGAGTGGCCCTTGTATTGGCGCTCGCAGGTTGTCAGCGGACTTCCTACAACAGCATGAACGCTGCCAATACCGCTCTGCCGCCGCTGCAGGCTTCACCCGTTCCTTCGGTTCAATCCGGCCAATTGCCGCCTCCAGGTGCTGCCGATCCGTCGCAGTTTCCCTCCGCCCCGGCCAACACGGCTGCCGTGACGCCCGGTGTCGGTGCGGGCGCGCCTCCGGCCACGGCGCTGGATGTGACGAAGGAGTCGATGGTCGGCAATTGGCGCGTCCAGAATGGCGGCGCCAGCTGTGACATGTTCCTGACCCTGACCAATCTGGGCAGCGGCTCGCGTGGTGGTACCCGCGGTTGCGCTGGCGAACTGACCGCCATGGGCTCGTGGGAGGTCTCCGGCCGGCAGGTTCAGCTCAAGGACCGCAACGGCAACACGATCGGCAGTCTCTACAAGACCGCCGATGCGCGCTTCGATGGTACGACCAATTCCGGTCAGCCCATCAGCCTCAGCCGCTAATCCTCTCTTATCCCTGCGGCAGCCCGGATGAGGCTGTCGCCCAGGCAGAGCCTTGTTCATGCAGCCTATTCCTGATTATGCGCTCAGCGTCGTAGAACAGCTGCGGGCGATGACCGAAGCTGGCACGTTGAAGGCCGACGCGGCGCAGATGGGCGTCGCAAGCAGGCTCGATCGAATTCTCACGGAACTTAAAAGTCGCCGTCCGGCCGCCAAGAAAAGCGCCCTGGGCTGGATCTTTGCACAAAAGCGCAAGCCCGAGCAGCCGATCAGGGGGCTGTACGTGCACGGCAGTGTTGGTCGCGGCAAGACCATGCTGATGGATCTGTTTTTCAATCTGGCTCCGGTCGAGAAGAAGCGGCGGGCGCATTTTCATGAATTCATGGCTGATGTGCATGGACGTATCCATGCCCACCGGCAAAAGCTGAAAGCCGGCGAGACGAAGCAGGCCGACCCTGTTCCGCCAGTCGCCGCAGCACTGCGCGAAGAGGCCGAGCTTCTGTGCTTTGATGAATTCACGGTGACCGATATCGCCGATGCGATGATCCTGGCGCGTCTGTTCACCGAACTGTTCGCGCGCGGTTGCACGCTGGTCGCGACCTCCAATGTCGAGCCGACCAATCTCTACCGGGACGGTCTCAACCGTGGGCTCTTTCTGCCGTTTGTCGATCTTCTGAAGCGCTATGTGGAGGTGGCAACGCTCGATTCTCCGACGGATTACCGGATGGAGAAGATGGAGAGCCTGCCGGTCTATGTGGCGCCAATCTCGCCTGAGGCACACCGTCAACTCGACCTCGCCTGGCGTCATGTGACGGACGGGGCGCCGGAAGCTACCGTGTCGATCGAGATGAAGGGCAGGCAGGTCGATATCCCGCGCGCCGTCGGCCGGGTGGCCCGTTTCACCTTCGACGACCTGTGCAGCCGGCCGCTCGGCGCATCGGACTATCTCGCCATTGCGCAGCGGTTCGACGTGGTCTTCGTCGAAGACGTGCCGTATCTCGGGCCGGAAAAACGCAATGAGACGAAACGGTTCATTATTCTTATCGACGCGCTTTATGATGCAAGCGTCCGGCTGTTTGTCTCCGCTGCGGCCATGCCGGAGGTTTTGCTTACCGAGAAGAAAGGCACGGAAGGCTTCGAGTTTGATCGTACCATTTCCCGCCTATTTGAGATGCGCAGTGCGGACTATCTTGAGCTTCATCAGATAAATCGTCACGTTGCTGACATCTGATTGTCGCAATTTCTTACGTTTACGTAAGAAATTGATGATCTAACCGATTGAAATTTATACACCGAAAATTATCGTTTGCGATTCTATGTGGTTGGGGCTATTCGGTCTGTCCACAAGGATGGACTAACACTCGTCTCGACCTTGGTTATGGATCTAAAAGGAAGCTCTTCAATGGCGCGCAATAAGATCGCTCTTATCGGTTCTGGAATGATTGGTGGAACGCTGGCGCATCTCGCCGGTCTGAAGGAACTGGGCGACATCGTCCTGTTCGACATTGCTGACGGCATCCCGCAGGGCAAGGGTCTCGACATTGCCCAGTCTTCGCCGGTCGAAGGCTTCAATGCGAAGATGACTGGCGCAAGCGACTATTCCGCCATCGAAGGCGCAGACGTCTGCATCGTCACCGCCGGAGTTGCCCGCAAGCCGGGCATGAGCCGCGACGACCTGCTCGGTATCAACCTCAAGGTCATGGAACAGGTCGGCGCCGGCATCAAGAAGTATGCCCCGAACGCATTCGTGATCTGCATCACCAACCCGCTCGACGCCATGGTCTGGGCGCTGCAGAAGTTCTCCGGCCTGCCGAAGAACATGGTTGTCGGCATGGCTGGCGTGCTCGACTCGTCGCGTTTCCGCCTGTTCCTCTCCGAAGAATTCAACGTTTCCGTCCAGGACGTCACGGCGTTCGTTCTCGGCGGCCACGGCGATACGATGGTACCGCTCGCCCGCTACTCGACCGTTGGCGGCATTCCGCTGACCGATCTGGTCAAGATGGGCTGGGTCACGAAGGAACGTCTGGAAGAAATCATCCAGCGTACCCGTGATGGCGGCGCCGAAATCGTCGGCCTGCTGAAGACCGGCTCTGCCTATTACGCCCCGGCAGCGTCCGCGATCGAAATGGCTGAGTCCTTCCTCAAGGACAAGAAGCGCGTTCTACCTGCTGCCGCCTACCTTTCCGGCCAGTATGGCGTGAAGGACATGTATGTCGGCGTTCCGACGATCATCGGTGCCGGCGGCATCGAGCGCATCATCGAAGTCGAATTCACCAAGGACGAAGAAGCCGCCTTCCAGAAGTCGGTCAGCGCGGTTGCCGGGCTTTGTGAAGCCTGCATCAACATCGTGCCGACTCTCAAGTAATTGCCATTCCGCCCAAGACAGGGACACGACAATGAACATTCATGAATACCAGGCCAAGGCTCTTCTGAAGAGCTTTGGTGCACCGGTCGCCGAAGGTGTGGCGATCTTTTCTGCCGAAGAAGCCGAAGCCGCCGCAAAGCAGCTCCCTGGCCCGCTCTACGTGGTCAAGAGCCAGATCCATGCTGGCGGACGCGGCAAGGGCAAGTTCAAGGAGCTCGGTCCGGATGCCAAGGGCGGTGTTCGCCTGGCGTTCTCGATCGACGAAGCCAAGAGCCATGCCAAGGAAATGTTCGGCAACACGCTGGTGACTGCCCAGACCGGCGACGCCGGCAAGCAGGTCAACCGCCTGTATATCGAAGATGGTGCCGACATCGCTCGCGAACTCTATTGCTCGCTGTTGGTCGACCGTTCGGTTGGTCAGGTTGCTTTCGTGGTTTCGACCGAAGGCGGCATGGACATCGAGGCTGTCGCGCATGATACGCCGGAAAAGATCCACACGATCGCGATCAATCCGGAAACCGGCGTGACGGATGCCGACATTGCCGCCATCTCGAAGGCGCTTGAGCTTTCGGGTGCTGCTGCCGAAGACGCCAAGTCGCTGTTTCCGATCCTCTACAAGGCCTTCGTCGAGAAGGACATGGCGCTGCTCGAAGTCAACCCGCTGATCGTCATGAAGAATGACCATCTGCGCGTGCTCGATGCCAAGATGTCGTTCGACGGCAACGCCCTGTTCCGCCACGATGACGTCAAGGCGTTGCGCGACGAGACCGAAGAAGACGCCAAGGAAATCGAAGCCTCCAAGTGGGACCTCGCTTACGTGGCGCTCGACGGCAATATCGGCTGCATGGTCAACGGTGCCGGTCTCGCCATGGCGACGATGGACATCATCAAGTTGTACGGTAAGGAGCCGGCCAACTTCTGCGACGTCGGCGGTGGTGCCGGCAAGGAGAAGGTGGCTGCAGCCTTCAAGATCATCACGGCTGACCCGAAGGTCGAGGGCATCCTCGTCAACATCTTCGGCGGCATCATGAAGTGCGACGTCATCGCCGAAGGCGTTGTCGCAGCGGTTCAGGAAGTCGGCCTCAAGGTTCCGCTCGTCGTTCGCCTCGAGGGCACCAATGTCGATCTTGGCAAGAAGATCCTCAACGAATCCGGTCTTGCGATCACCGCTGCTGACGACTTGGACGATGCTGCCAAGAAGATCGTCGCTGCGATCAAAGCCTAATCTGAGGAACCTGATACATGTCTATTCTCGTTAATAAAGACACCAAGATCCTCGTTCAGGGCCTGACCGGCAAGACCGGTTCGTTCCACACTGAACAGGCGCTCGCTTATTATGGCACCAAGATGGTCGGTGGTATCCACCCGAAGAAGGGTGGCGAAACCTGGACCGGTTCGAAGGGCGAAAGCCTGCCGATCTTCGCGACCGTTGCCGAAGCCAAGGAACGGACCGGCGCCGACGCCTCGGTCATCTACGTTCCACCGGCAGGGGCTGCCGACGCGATCATCGAGGCGATCGACGCCGAGATCCCGTTCATCACCTGCATCACCGAAGGCATCCCGGTCATGGACATGGTTCGCGTCAAGGCTCGCCTCGACCGATCCAAGTCGCGCCTGCTCGGCCCGAACTGCCCAGGCGTTCTGACGCCGGAAGAATGCAAGATCGGCATCATGCCGGGCTCGATCTTCCGCAAGGGTTCGGTCGGTATCGTTTCGCGCTCCGGCACGCTGACCTACGAAGCTGTTTTCCAGACATCCAACGAAGGCCTCGGCCAGACGACGGCTGTCGGCATCGGCGGCGACCCGGTCAAGGGCACCGAGTTCATCGACATGCTGGAAATGTTCCTCGCCGACGAAGCCACCCAGTCGATCATCATGATCGGCGAAATCGGCGGCTCGGCTGAAGAAGATGCGGCGCAGTTCCTCATCGACGAAGCCAAGAAGGGCCGCAAGAAGCCGATGGCAGGCTTCATCGCCGGTCGTACGGCGCCGAAGGGCCGCACGATGGGTCATGCGGGTGCTGTCGTTTCCGGCGGCAAGGGCGACGCAGAATCGAAGATCGAAGCCATGGAAGCGGCCGGCATCAAGGTTTCGCCTTCCCCGGCACGCCTCGGCAAGACGCTGGTCGAAGTCCTCAAGGGCTGACCCTATATAAAGCAAGTGCCAGGCAAGGGGATCGGTTCATCATCTCGTTGCCTGGTTTCGGCATTTAAATTGAAGGCCCCGCTCGGACGCGGGACAGCGGCAGACCGGATCCGGTCATCATCTCAATTCGGGAGGCGAGCCAGGGCGCTCGCGAAACACCATGAGTAGGCAAGAAGCCAACGAGCAGTTCCTGATCACGTCCTTCCTCGACGGATCGAACGCAGCCTATATCGAACAGCTTTACGCGCGCTATCAGGAAGATCCTTCGTCGCTATCGGGCGAATGGCAGTCTTTCTTCAAGGCGCTTGCAGACAACCCGGCCGATGTGAAAAAAGCCGCATCCGGCGCGTCGTGGCAGCGGAAAAACTGGCCGATCGTGGCCAATGGCGAGCTTGTCTCGGCGCTCGACGGCAATTGGGGCACGATCGAGAAGGTCGTCGAGACCAAGGTGAAGGCCAAGGCCGAAGCCGCCGGCCAGCCGATCTCGGAAACACAGGTTCTCCAGGCGACCCGCGACAGCGTGCGCGCCATCATGATGATCCGCGCCTATCGCATGCGCGGTCACCTGCATGCCAATCTCGATCCGCTCGGGCTTGCCGCACCGGTTGACGACTATAATGAGCTGTCGCCAGCTGCCTACGGCTTCACCGAGGCCGATTACAGCCGCAAGATCTTCATCGACAACGTGCTGGGTCTCGAATACGCGACCATTCCGCAGATGCTCGATATCCTAAAGCGCACCTATTGTTCGACGCTCGGCGTCGAATTCATGCATATCTCCGATCCGGAAGAAAAGGCGTGGATCCAGGAACGCATCGAAGGTCCGGGCAAGGGTGTGGAATTCACCCCGATCGGCAAGAAGGCGATCCTGCAGAAGCTGATCGAGGCGGAAGGCTTCGAGCAGTTCATCGACGTCAAGTACAAGGGCACCAAGCGCTTCGGTCTCGATGGCGGTGAATCGCTGATCCCGGCGCTGGAGCAGATCATCAAGCGTGGCGGCCAGGAAGGTCTTGAGGAAGTCGTGCTCGGCATGGCCCATCGTGGCCGCCTGAACGTTCTGACCAACGTCATGGCAAAGCCGCATCGCGCCGTGTTCCACGAGTTCAAGGGCGGTTCGTTCAAGCCGGATGAAGTCGAAGGTTCCGGCGACGTGAAGTATCACCTCGGGGCCTCGTCCGACCGTGAGTTCGACGGCAACAAGGTTCACCTGTCGCTGACGGCCAACCCGTCGCATCTGGAAATCGTCAACCCTGTGGTCATGGGCAAGGCCCGCGCCAAGCAGGACCAGCTCGCCAAGACCTGGGACGGGGACGTCATTCCGCTCAAGGAACGCTCGAAGGTCCTGCCGCTGCTGTTGCATGGTGATGCGGCTTTCGCCGGCCAGGGCGTGGTTGCCGAAATCCTCGGCCTGTCCGGCCTGCGCGGTCACCGCGTTGCCGGCACGATGCATGTCATCATCAACAACCAGATCGGCTTCACCACCAACCCGGCCTTCTCGCGTTCGTCGCCTTATCCGTCGGACGTCGCGAAGATGATCGAGGCGCCGATCTTCCACGTCAACGGCGACGATCCTGAGGCAGTCACCTATGCTGCCAAGATCGCCACCGAATACCGGATGAAGTTCCACAAGCCTGTCGTCATCGACATGTTCTGCTATCGCCGCTTCGGCCATAACGAAGGCGACGAGCCTGCGTTCACGCAGCCGAAGATGTACAAGGTCATTCGCGGTCACAAGACGGTCGCGCAGATCTATGCCGAGCGCCTGATCGCCGAAGGCCTGATGACCGATGGCGAATTCGAGAAGATGAAGGCCGACTGGCGCGCCAATCTCGAGACGGAGTTCGAGGCAGGGCAGAGCTACAAGCCGAACAAGGCCGACTGGCTGGACGGCCAGTGGTCGGGTCTGCGCTCGGCTGACAATGCCGACGAACAGCGTCGAGGCAAGACTGCGGTACCGATGAAATCGCTCAAGGATATCGGCCGCAAGCTGTCGGCCATTCCGGAAGGCTTTAAGGCGCATCGCACGATCCAGCGCTTCATGGACAACCGTTCGCAGATGATCGAGACGGGCGAAGGTATCGACTGGGCGATGGCCGAGGCGCTTGCCTTCGGGTCACTGGTCGTCGATGGCCACAAGATCCGCCTGTCCGGCCAGGATTGCGAACGCGGCACGTTCAGCCAGCGCCACTCGGTTCTCTACGATCAGGAAACCGAAGATCGCTACATTCCGCTGGCCAACCTTGCGCCGAACCAGGCCAAGTATGAAGTGATCAACTCGATGCTGTCCGAAGAGGCCGTACTCGGCTTCGAATACGGCTATTCGCTGGCCCGTCCGAATGCGCTGACGCTCTGGGAAGCCCAGTTCGGCGACTTCGCCAATGGTGCACAGGTCGTGTTCGACCAGTTCATCTCGTCTGGCGAACGCAAGTGGCTGCGTATGTCCGGTCTCGTCTGCCTTCTGCCGCATGGCTACGAAGGTCAGGGTCCGGAACATTCGTCGGCCCGCCTCGAACGCTGGCTGCAGATGTGCGCCGAAGACAATATGCAGGTTGCCTATTGCACGACGCCGGCCAACTACTTCCATATCCTGCGCCGTCAGATGAAGCGTGACTTCCGCAAGCCGCTGATCCTGATGACTCCGAAGTCACTGCTGCGCCACAAGCGGGCTACATCAAGCCTTGCCGAAATGGCGGGTGAATCGTCCTTCCACCGCCTGCTGTGGGATGACGCCGAAGTGATCAAGGACGGCCCGATCAAGCTGCAGAAGGATGCCAAGATCCGTCGCGTCGTGATGTGCTCGGGCAAGGTCTACTACGACCTGCTCGAAGAGCGCGAAAAGCGCGGTATCGATGACATCTACCTGCTGCGTATCGAACAGCTCTATCCGTTCCCGGCCAAGGCCCTGATCAACGAGCTGTCGCGCTTCCGCAATGCCGAGATGGTCTGGTGCCAGGAAGAGCCGAAGAACATGGGCGCTTGGTCGTTCATTGATCCTTACCTCGAATGGGTTCTCGCCCATATCGACGCCAAGTATCAGCGCGTTCGCTACACCGGTCGCCCGGCTGCAGCCTCGCCGGCAACAGGCCTGATGTCGAAGCATCTCGCCCAGCTCGAAGCCTTCCTGGAGGACGCACTGGGCGGTTGATCCGCCCAGTCACCCTCTCCATCGACCGAAACGTTCTCTGATTAACGGAATTGAGATCATGGCCACTGAAATCCGCGTACCCACCCTTGGTGAATCTGTCAGCGAAGCCACCATCGGCACCTGGTTCAAGAAGGTCGGCGATGTCGTCAAGGCTGACGAACCGCTCGTCGAACTGGAAACCGACAAGGTCACGGTCGAAGTGCCGTCGCCGGTTTCGGGCGTCCTGACCGAAATCGTCGCCCAAAATGGCGAAACCGTCGGCCTCGGCGCTTTGCTCGGCCAGATCAGCGAAGGCGCTGCCGGCAGCGTATCTGCTGCACCGGCCCCGGCCCCGGCTGCGGCACCTGCTGCCGCGGCACAGGCTCCGGCCGCCGCCGCAATGCCAGCTGCGCCAGCAGCGGCCAAGGTTGCCGCCGACAACAATATCTCGACGGCTGATGTCGATGGATCTGGCAAGCGTGGCCAGGTGCTGAAAGGCGACGTGCTGGCTGCCATCGCCAAGGGATCTTCCGCCCCGGCAGCGGTTGCCGCACCGGCTGCTCCTCGTCCCGCATCGGGCGCCAACGACGTCGTGCGCGAAGAGCGCGTGAAGATGACGCGCCTGCGCCAGACGATCGCCAAGCGCCTGAAGGATGCCCAGAACACGGCAGCCATGCTGACCACCTATAACGAGGTGGACATGTCGGCCGTGATGAGCCTGCGCACCAAATACAAGGACATCTTCGAGAAGAAGCATGGCGTGAAGCTCGGCTTCATGGGCTTCTTCACCAAGGCGATCACGCATGCGCTGAAGGAACTGCCGGCCGTTAACGCCGAGATCGACGGTACCGACATCATCTACAAGAACTACTGCCATGTCGGCATGGCCGTCGGCACCGACAAGGGCCTGGTCGTTCCGGTGATCCGCGATGCCGACCAGATGACGGTCGCCGAAATCG
The DNA here is from genome assembly GCF_000247475.1 of Rhizobium sp. PDO1-076. Taxonomy (GTDB): domain Bacteria; phylum Pseudomonadota; class Alphaproteobacteria; order Rhizobiales; family Rhizobiaceae; genus Allorhizobium. Next base: position 9,726 of record NZ_AHZC01000380.1, read on the forward strand.
AGAAGGAACTGGGACGCCTTGCCAAGGCTGCCCGTGACGGCTCACTGTCGATGGCCGACATGCAGGGCGGTACCTTCACGATCACCAATGGCGGTGTCTATGGTTCGCTGATGTCTTCGCCGATCCTGAACGCGCCGCAGTCGGGCATTCTCGGCATGCACAAGATCCAGGATCGCCCGGTTGCCATCGGCGGTCAGGTCGTCATCCGTCCGATGATGTATCTGGCTTTGTCCTATGACCATCGCATCGTCGACGGCAAGGAAGCCGTGACCTTCCTGGTTCGCGTCAAGGAAAGCCTGGAAGATCCGGAACGTCTGGTTCTCGATCTCTAAGGAGCAGCCGTGATGGATCCGCTTGCCGTGTCGGCGTCTCCGCTCCTGCCGTTGATTGGCGGGAGCGTGGTCCTCCTGGTTGTGCATGTGCTCATGCAGTCCATGATTGCCACGACGGAACTTGGCTCGGCCTGGAACGCGGGTCCACGCGACGAAGAGAAAAGGCCGGCGGGCAAATTCGCCGGCCGGGCGGAACGGGCTTCTGCCAATTTTCGCGAGACCTATCCCGGCTTTCTGGCTCTTGCGTTCGGCCTGCTGCTTGCCGGCAAGGCTGCGGGAATCGGGCTTGCCGGCGCTGTCATCTGGATGGTCTGCCGGATTGTCTATATCCCGCTTTATCTGGGCGGTATTCCCTATGTGCGTTCTCTGGTCTGGTTGGGTTCAATGGCGGGCATGGGACTTATGTTCTTCGCCCTGATGTTCTAGGACGATAGGCGATGTTCGGCTCACGCGCGCTTTCCGGCTCAGCCATCCTGACCCTTCTGGCTCAGCCACTGATGGCGGCCGACTGCCCGATCGAACGGGCGATCTATGCGGAAGTTGAAACCAAGTCCGAACTGCACTTCCGGGCGGCAAGTGGTGACAATACACCTGTCAGCCATGGTTTTTCCCTGATCGCCAAGAGCGCGGCCAATCCTCTGGATGGCCATGTGATCTACGATCCAGACATCGAGCGGCCTGTCGCCATGATCATGAACAATTGCCCTGAAGGCGACGTGACGGGCGCTGATCTTGCGGCCTGCACCGTCTGGAAAGGCATCATCTACAGCGCCGACAAGACCACTGGCCACATCGACTTGTTGCCGCCGGAAGGAAGTGGCGCGCCCGATAGCCTGCTGCTTCCGGGTTTCGGTCCCGCCTATGCGCAGTCCTCGTTCGGCAAGTCGCTGGAAACGGCACCCTGGGATGTGTTCGAATTCAAGGGCTGCGCCTCATGAGTGACCGTCCCGTTCTTCTTGTTACCGGCGGCAGCCGCGGCATCGGCGCTGCCGTGGTCCTCAAGGCGGCAGGAGCCGGCTGGGACGTGCTGATCAACTACGTTTCGAACCGGGCCGCGGCGGAAAAGCTGAGCGCCGAGGTGCGTCTGCTGGGCGTGCGCGCCGAAATCGTGCAGGGTGACACCGGCACGGAAGAGGGCATCGCCGCCATTTTTGCCGCCGTCGACCAGCAATTCGGCAGGCTCGATGGTCTGGTCAACAATGCCGGCGTGGTCGATCAGACGGCGCGGGTGGAAGATTATAGCCGCGAGCGGCTGGACCGGATGTTTGCCATCAATGTGATCGGCAATATCCGCTGTGCGTCCGAGGCGGTCAGGCGCATGTCGACGGCCCATGGCGGTCGCGGCGGGTCGATCGTCAACATTTCGTCCATGGCGGCTGTTCTTGGCAGTCCGGGCCAGTATGTCGATTATGCCGCCTCGAAAGGCGCCGTCGATACGTTCACGATCGGTCTTGCGCGCGAAGTCGCCAGCGAGGGCATCCGGGTGAACGCCATCCGGCCCGGCGTGATCGATACCGATATCCATGCCTCCGGTGGTTTGCCGGATCGTGCGGCGGCCATGGCCCCGAGCATACCGATGCAGCGGCCCGGCACGTCCGAGGAAATTGCCGACGCCGTTCTCTACCTCATCTCAAGCCAGGCATCGTATGTGACTGGCGCCATCTTGAATGTCAGCGGCGGACGTTAGTCGCCGAAAACGAAGGAAGCATCCCATGTCTTACGATGTTGTCATTATCGGCTCCGGCCCTGGCGGTTATGTCTGCGCGGTCAAGGCTGCGCAGCTCGGTCTGAAGGTCGCGGTCGTTGAAAAGCGCGCCACCTATGGCGGTACCTGCCTGAATGTCGGCTGCATTCCGTCCAAGGCGCTGCTGCACGCCTCGGAAGTCTTCCACCATGCCGGCCATGGCATGGCCGACCTCGGTGTCGAAGTCAGCGCGCCGACACTCAACCTCGGCAAGATGATGGCGCACAAGGATGCGACCGTGAAATCGAATGTCGATGGCGTTTCCTTCCTGTTCAAGAAGAACAAGATCGACGGCTTTATCGGCACAGGCAAGATCGTCTCCGCCGGCAAGGTGTCGGTCACAGCCGAAGACGGCAAGGTGCAGGAAATCGAGGCGAAGAACATCGTCATCGCCACCGGCTCCGACGTTGCCGGCATTCCCGGCGTTCCGGTTGAAATCGACGAGAAAGTCATCATTTCCTCGACCGGCGGCATCGCGCTGGACAAGGTGCCGGCCCACATGATCGTGGTCGGCGGCGGCGTGATCGGCCTCGAGCTCGGCTCCGTCTGGATGCGCCTCGGTGCCAAGGTCACGGTCGTCGAATATCTCGACAAGCTGCTCGGCGGCATGGACGGCGACGTGTCCAAGCAGTTCCAGCGCATGATGGCCAAGCAGGGCATGGACATCCGCACCGACGCCAAGGTCACCGGCGTGGAAAAGACAGCTTCCGGCGCCAAGGTCACCTATGAACCGGTCAAGGGCGGCGACGCGCAGTCGCTTGAAGCCGACGTGGTGCTGATCGCGACCGGCCGCAAGCCGTACACGGCCGGCCTTGGTCTCGAAGAGGTTGGCGTGGTGCTGGACAATCGTGGCCGCGTCGAGATCGATGGTCACTTCAAGACAAATGTCGCCGGGATCTTTGCGATCGGCGACGTGGTCAAGGGTCCGATGCTGGCGCACAAGGCTGAAGACGAGGGTGTGGCGCTTGCCGAAATCCTCGCCGGCCAGCACGGCCATGTGAATTACGACGTCATTCCGGGCGTCGTCTATACCCAGCCGGAAGTCGCTTCCGTCGGCAAGACCGAGGAAGAGCTGAAGGCTGCGGGCATTGCCTACAAGGTCGGCAAGTTCCCGTTCACGGCAAACGGTCGCGCCCGTGCGATGGTCGCAACGGACGGCTTCGTCAAGATCCTTGCCGACAAGGATACCGATCGCGTGCTCGGTGGCCATATCATCGGCTTCGGCGCCGGCGAGATGATCCACGAAATTGCCGTGCTGATGGAATTCGGTGGCTCTTCGGAAGATCTAGGCCGTACCTGCCATGCGCATCCGACGATGTCGGAAGCGGTCAAGGAAGCTGCACTCGCGACCTTCTTCAAGCCGATCCACATGTAATCGGCCGCTCCTCTAAAGAGGAGTAAAACTGGAAATTATTATATTTCCGTAATCTTCAAAGCCGCGGCTTGTGCTTCAAGTCGCGGCTTTTATCATCTGGAGGCAATATTCCGCAAATGCTTGATAAAGGGCAAGAATATGACCTCCGCAGTCTCGGTTTACTCCATTCCGCAACGCGTGCTTCACTGGCTGATGGCCGCGTTGATCATTTTCAACTTGCTGGTCGCGGAAGCGATGGAAGAGACGGTGGAGGCGCTCGAGGATGGCCTTGTTCCATCCGCTGATGATCTCGCCGGCGCCAATCTGCACGCCTATGTCGGCATTGCGGTACTCTGTCTCGCCGTGATCCGGCTGGTACTGCGGGTCGTGCAGGGTGCACCGGATGCGCCGGCCAATGAGCCGCCGATGTTCAAGCTGGCCGCCAAGGTTGCGCATTGGAGCTTCTACGGTCTGTTCATCGCGATCCCGTTCAGCGGCATCGGCAAATATTATTTCGGCAATGATACCGCTGGCTTCCTGCATGGCGGCCCGCTCAAGTCGCTGATGTGGCTATTGATCGCAGTGCATATCCTGGCGGTGCTGGTACACCAGTTCTACTGGAAGACGTCGCTCGCCCAACGCATGACCAAGGGATGATGGGCAGCACGCAAACTGGAGCCGCGCATGGCATTGGCACGAGCCGAGATCGTCACCTTGCCGCATCCGGCTTTGCCGGCGGCTGACTGGGCCGATTGTTATGTCGTGAGCGTCAAGGAAGCGGATATGCGGGCGATCGATGCTGCCCGGAGTGTGCTTGGCTCAGCCCCTGGATGGATCCGGTCGCTGCTTGCGCTGCGCAACCGGTTGGTCGGTCTGGTCGGGCTCAAGTCGGCCGAATTGAAAGTCGGCGCGGCCGGGTCCGTCGGCGCATTTCCGATCGTCAGCGAGAGCGACCGGCAGGTGGTGCTTGGCTTCGACGACAAACATCTCGATTTCCGCATCGTGGTCGATGTGCGGCCGGATGGCGGGAAGGGCAGCCTCGTTGCGGTCACGACTGTCGTCGCCCGACATAATCTCAGCGGCCGGGCCTATATTGCGCTGATCACGCCGTTCCACAAGGCGATCGTCCAATCGCTGTTGAGCCGGCTTGAGCCGAAAACCTGATCAGCCGCCGACGGCCGTCAGCGTGTATCCGTCCTTGCGCAGCAGTTCGACGAGGCCTTCTGCGCCAGGCAGATGCAGGGCACCGACGGCGATGAAGGCATTGCCCTTTTCCAGATGCGGCAGGCTGCCTTCGGCCATCACGACATTGCGGTCCTGGACAATGCGGCGCTCGAAGGCGGCATAGGCGCTGTCGTCCTTGTCGGCACCACTCGGTGTGACCGCTTCCAGCATCGGCATGGTCATGCCGATCTCGCCGGAGAGATAGATTTCGGTCATGGTCTCGATGACGTCTTCCATCTTGTCGCCGAGCGCCATGGTCTCGATCAGCGCCCTGAAATGGAAGTCAACCGGCAGGTCCGCCATGGCCTTTAACTGCTCGACAAGGGTTTCCAGTCCGGCGACCGGCTTGCCGGCCTTGATCGCATCCTCGGCAATCTGCTTGTCGAGGAAAGACGCGCCGGCCGCCTTGCGGGAAATCTCGCAGGCGGGCAGGGCAACGAAGCTGGCCAGGATCCAGGGTTTCATCCGGGCGACCGTGGCAAGCGACAGGCCACGCTGCTTCAGGCCCTCGTCCAGTTCGGTCACCTGCTCGGGCGTCAGGTGGTCCTTGACGGTCTTGCCGTCGGTAAACATCGTCAACTCGGGATGCATCAGCAGGGCCGCACCGGCCTTTTTCTCGTCGAGGATCTCGTCCGATTCGATCACGATGATGTCGGCTTCTGCCGCAGCCTCGCGGGCGCCTTCCGGCATGGTCAGGACGCGCGGGTCCGTGACATGCATGGTGCCGAGCAGCCAGGAGGGCTTCACGCCTTCCTTTTCGATCTTCCAGAAGATGCCCTTGCCATTGGGGGTCTTGGCCGCCTCGGCACGGACCTTGTCCAGTGCAGCCGGATCGTCGCGCTGCATGGCGACAAGCAGGTTCTCGCCGGTGCATTTGACGTCATCGGCCTTCGCCGGCGAGAGGCTGAACAGCACCAGCATCAGCGACAGGAGAAAAGCCAGCGGCAGGGCGCCTGCCAGCCAAAGCGCCGCATCGGCCAGGGACAGGCGAGACAGATAAGGGCGAAGATTTTGCAGCAATGGCGCGTTCATGGCGGATCCCGTTTGATCGCGGCAGACTAGGCTGGTTGCTCCTCACGATCTGTTAAGGATCGTGGTTAATGCACGCTCAGGCGCGCGGATGTGCGCGGTCGTAGATGTCGAGCAGGCGAGCCGAATCAACGCCGGTATAGATCTGCGTTGTCGACAGGCTGGCATGGCCGAGCAGTTCCTGAATTGTGCGCAGATCGCCGCCGCTGCCGAGCAGATGGGTGGCAAAGGAGTGGCGCAGCGCGTGCGGCGTGGCGGAATCGGGCAGGCCGAGTGCCGAGCGCAAGCGCTGCATCTCCCGCTGGATGATCGCCGGCTGCAGCTTTGCGCCGCGGGCGCCGCGGAAGATCGGCTCATTGTCCGGCAGATGGTAGGGGCAGAGCTTCACATAGGTCTCGACCGCTTCGGCCACGATCGGCAGCAGCGGCACAAGCCGTGTCTTGCCGCCCTTGCCGGTGACGCGAAGGCTTGTGGCCTTGGCGTGGAATGCGGCCGGCGTCAGGTCGAGGGCTTCGGCAATGCGCAGGCCGCAGCCATAGAGCAGGGAAAGCACGGCGGCGTCGCGCGCGGCGATCCATGGCTCCTCGTTCATCTGCGTGGCGCGATCGACGACGGTCAGTGCCTGGCTGCCGGTCAGCGGTTTCGGCAGCGATTTCGGCTGCTTGGGCGAGCGGATCGCGCCGGCTCCGGCGGCATTGACGAGATCCTTGCGCTCGAGATAGCGGAGGAAGGATCGGAGACCGGCGAGGTGGCGGCCGAGCGACCGCGCGCCGTCGCCATCCTTGCGGCGGGCCGCCAGAAATCCGCGCAGATCGGCAGGCCGAAGGTTGGCGATATCGCTGATCTTCACCGTGCCGCCGACATAACCCGACATGAAGATGAGAAATTGTCGCGTGTCGCGTTCATAGGCTTCCAGCGTATTGCCGGCCAGCCGTCTTTCCGAGCCCAGGCTTTCCAGCCAGGCAGCCCGTTCACCAAGGAGTTTTTCGTCTGCAGGGATCAAAGCGGACCTTTCAGCGTTTCCACCGATTGATGGCGCAAGTGTGATGATGTCTGACGATGCGGCCAGCGGATTAGGATAAGACTAACGAGGCGAATTGTCATGCTCGGATCACACTCGGCTGCGATAGAAGCTGTGTCCAACAGGCGAGGTAGATAATGTCGCGTCGTGATCCCGTGGCGACCTTCGGTCAGATCGCAGATACCGTATCGCTGTTTTCCCATGGTCGTCCTGGCCACATCGTCGATACGCTGATTGCCGAACGCGGTCAGAAAATCGTCACGCATCCGCTGTGGCCGGTGATGCGACCGTTCATCTACAGTCTTCTGCGTTATGACAAGGCGATCGAGTTCGCCAATGACATTGCCAACATGCCGGGCTTCCAGGCGTTCGAATACCTGAGCGCCGTGCTTGACCTGACGATCAGGGTAAACGCGCCGGAGCGCATTCCCGCCAAGGGCGGCTTCATTCTGGTCAGCAATCATCCGACCGGCATTGCCGATGGAGTGGCGGTGTTCGACCTTCTCAAGGATCGCCGGCCGGACATGATGTTCTACGCCAACCGTGATGCCGTGCGCGTCAATCCGCGCTTTGTCGAGATGATCATTCCGGTCGAATGGCGCGAGGAGCACAAGTCCAAGCTCAAGGCGCGCGAAACGCTGAAACTGACCAATCACGCCGTCGAGCAGCAGAAAGCGACCATCCTGTTTCCATCCGGCCGCATTGCCTATTGGGCGAATGGCCGCCTGAACGAGCGGCCATGGAAGTCCTCCGCGGTCGGGCTTGCCCGCAAATACGATCTGCCCATCCTGCCGGTGCATATGAAGGCGCGCAATTCCGGTCTGTTCTACTGGCTCGCCAAATGGTCGACGGAGCTGCGCGACATGACGGTGTTCCATGAATTGCTGAACAAGAAGGGCGATCTGTTCGACTTCACCATCGGCAATCTCATTCCGCCGGACCAGCTGGAAGGCGATCCGGTGGATGTGACCAGGGCGCTGGAGCGCCACACCGTGCATACACTCGCCAATGATGAAAATGCGTGCTTCGGCCGCCATTTCTAAGCCGCATACCATCGGTTAAGGTGGCCGCATGCAGCTCAGGTCCATGTCAGCCAGCAATTACCGATCTCTGCGCAAGATCCGCATGGATCTTGCGGGCGTCAATCTGTTCATCGGCGCCAATGGCGTCGGAAAATCCAATCTCTATCGTTCGCTGCAACTGGTGCAGGCGGCCGTCCGCGGCCGGCTCGCCCACGAGATTGCGGCCGAAGGCGGTATGGCGTCTGCGCTGTGGTCGGGGCCGAGACGCGTTGAAAAGAACTTCCGCATCAAGTTCGATGTTGAGATCCTGGACCAGGAGCGTGCGGCCACTTTCTATTATGGTGTGGAGGCTGGCCTTCGACCGCCCAAAGCCGCCGCCGGTTTCGCCTTCGAGCCGCAGGTGAAGGCCGAGCACTTCGCCATCGAGACCGGTTCGCGGCCGGTGACGATGATGAAGCGGGATGGACCAGGGATCATGGTTCGCGACGAACGCGGGCGGATGGAGCCCTATCCCGAGCAGGCGATGACGTCGGAGACCGCAATCGCGCTGCTCGGCGATGCCGGGCACTATCCGGAGGTCGGTACCTTCCGCCGCATGGTCGATGGCTGGCGGTTCTTCCATGGCTTTCGCACCGATCGCGATTCGCCACTGCGCCGACCGTGCCTTGCCGTCACAGCGCCGATGCTGGATGAGGACGGGGGGAATCTTGCAGCGGTGCTGGCAACGCTCGTCCACACACGCCAGGACACGGTCGAGCTTGATGCTGCGATCGCATCGGCCTTCGGCGGCGCGCGATTGCAGGTGCCGGAACCCGGCGAACATGCCGAGTTTGGTGTGATCTTTCCGGATTTCCCGCAGCGGATCTTCCATCCGCGCGAACTGTCGGACGGCCAGATCCGCTTTCTGGGTCTGGCAACGGCGTTGATGTCCTACCGTCTGCCACCGCTGATCGCCTTGAACGAGCCGGAATCGAGCCTGCATCCCGATATGCTGGACCCTTTGGCCGACATGATCGCAGAGGCCTCTCGGTACAGCCAGATCTGGATCGTCACGCATTCCGAACACCTGGCGGCCGCTGTCTTCGCCCGTTGTGGGGCTCGGCCGAAACGAGTTATCCGTCAGGATGGCGCCACCTGGATTGACGGCATGCGGCTGACCGGCGTGACCGATGAAGAGGACGAGTAGTCTTCAGGGTTCACTTTTGTTCTGTCTCGGGGCATGGTCCGCGCCCATGAACGAAGATTCGTCCAACCTCTTTGGCAAGCTGTTCGATGCACCGGTCCGGCGCGTCGTGCCGGTGCTTGTGCCGATGCCGGCACCGACGGCCTATAGTTATGCCGTGCCCGATGGTGTCACCGTTGCGCCGGGCGCGATCGTGCAGGTGCCGCTCGGGCCCCGCCAGGTGATCGGCGTCGTCTGGGACGGCGAGGACCAGACGTCCGTCGATCCGAAAAAGCTGCGCGAGATCACCAAGGTTTTCGACAGCCCGCCGTTCGATCAGGACATGCGGACCTTTCTCGACTGGGTGGCCAGCTACACGCTTTCCCCGCCGGGCTATGTCGCGCGCATGGCGCTTCGCGCACCGGCAGCGCTTGATCCGGACCCCATGATCGAAGGCCTGCGGTTCAGCGGCTACCAGCCGGAACGGATGACGCCGGCGCGCCGCAAGGTCCTGGAGCTTGCCGGTGATGGCCTGTCCTGGACCAAGAGCGGTCTGGCGCATGCCTGCGGGGTTTCCAGCAGCGTCGTCGATGGTCTGGTTGCACAAGGGGTGTTCGAACAGGTCTTCCTGCCGCCGCCGCCGCTTGTCGCGCTGCCCGATCCCGACTATGCCGAACATCGGCTGGCCGGTCCGCAAAAAGAGGCAGCCGACGAGATCCTGCAAGGTCTGAAAGCGGGCGGCTTTTCCGTGGCCCTGATCGATGGCGTGACCGGGTCGGGCAAGACCGAGGTCTATTTCGAGGCGATTGCCGAGACCCTGCGCCAGGGCAAGCAGGTGCTGATCCTGTTGCCGGAAATCGCGCTGACCGCCAATTTCCTCGATCGGTTCCATGATCGCTTCGGGGCAAAGCCCGGCGAGTGGCATTCCGACCTTGCGACCCGCACGCGCGAAAAGGTCTGGCGTCAGGCGGCGACCGGCGAAATCCGCGTCGTGGCCGGTGCTCGCTCGGCGCTTTTCCTGCCGTTCGAAAATCTCGGCCTGATCATTGTCGACGAAGAGCATGACCCGGCCTTCAAGCAGGAAGACCGCGTCTTCTACAACGCGCGCGATATGGCGGTCGTGCGCGCTCGAATCGCCGGCTTTCCGGTCGTTCTGGTCTCGGCAACGCCTTCGGTAGAAAGCCAGGTCAATTGTATCGCCGGTCGCTACAAGCGCATCCACCTGCCGACGCGCTTTGCCGATGCGGCCATGCCCGACCTGCATCTGATCGATATGCGTCGGCATCCGCCGGAACGCGGCGGGTTCCTGTCGCCCTTGTTGCTGCGATCCGTCGGCAAGGCCGTCGAGCGCGGCGAGCAGGCGCTGCTCTTCCTCAATCGTCGGGGCTATGCGCCGCTGACGCTGTGCCGCGTCTGCGGCCATCGCTTCCAGTGCCCGCAATGCTCGAGCTGGCTGGTCGAGCACCGCTTCCGCGGCCAGATCCAGTGCCATCAATGCGGCTATCACGAGCCGACGCCGAACGCCTGCCCGGAATGCGGCACGCTCGACCATCTGGTTGCCTGTGGCCCGGGTGTGGAACGGATTGCCGAAGAGGTCGAGAAACATTTCCCCGATGCACGCACGCTGGTGCTGTCTTCGGACCTTGGCGGGGTCAAGCGCCTGCGCCTGGAACTGGAGGCAATTGCCAATGGCGAGGCCGATATCGTCATCGGCACGCAGCTGGTGGCCAAGGGCCACAATTTTCCGCTGATGACGCTGGTCGGCATCATCGATGCGGATATCGGCCTGTCGAACGGCGATCCGCGCGCGGCCGAGCGCACCTTCCAGCTCTTGTCACAGGTCACCGGGCGTGCGGGCCGCACAGGCCGCAAGAGCCTCGGCCTGCTGCAGACGTTCCAGCCGCAGCATCCGGTGATGCAGGCGCTGGTCTCCGGGGATGCGACTGCGTTCTATGATCGGGAAATCACCGAGCGTGAGCGTGCGCAATTGCCGCCTTACGGACGGCTGGTGTCGATCATCGTATCCGCAGATAGCCGAGCGGAGGCCGAAGGGCACGCAAGGGCGCTGCGACAATCGGCGCCCCATGAACCGGGCATCGCCATTCTGGGGCCGGCCGAGGCGCCGCTGGCGCTGATCCGTGGCCGGCATCGGTTCCGCCTGCTTATCCATGGGAAACGCAGCAGCGACATGCAGTCGTTTGTCAAAACCATGCTGGCACGTGGCCCGAAGGAACGAAAATCGATCCAGGTGCAGGTGGATGTCGATCCGCAGAGCTTTCTCTAGCCATCGGCGGTGTCGCGGATGCCGAAGAATTATTGGCGAACGCGATACCGAAACGCCAGCGATTGTGGCATAAGCCGCGGCGAACATCTTCCAGGCGGGACGCACTCATGGAATTCTATTTTCCGACCGAACTCGGCGAGCAATTGGCCTTTCTCTCTGCGGCCACAATGTCGCTGATCGGCTGTTTCATTCTGTTTGCACCGGGCATCACACTCAATATCCTCGGTCTGGTGCGTCGTGACGAACGCCCCGAGGGGTTGGGAGCGGCGCGCTCCGTCGGCGGCCTGATCATCGGGTTTTCGGCAACCGCCATCCTGCTTGCCCAGCCGATCGTCTACCTGGCCTTCGGCTCGGCGCTGGGGCTGGCTGCCTTCGGGCGCGTGCTGTCGCTCATGTCCGATCGGGGCGGCACCTGGCGCGGCGTGCTATTTCTGGTTGTGGAGGCGGTGCTCGCTGCTCTCCCGCTCGCCTATGTCTTCGGTCTGATCTGAGCGTGCAAAACCCCTTCCCGGGCACGGGCGCCGTCAATTCGACGCAGATTCGGACAAATTTCGGCGCGGGGCCTTGCTCTAAAGGAGTAAACCGTTAATACGCGTGTTGCGAGTCTAGACCTGCTATGCTAGACGAACCGCGAAATTCGGAAAACGCAAGTGCAGAACGCTTGTGTTTTCGGGGGAAAACAAAACGATATCAGGATCTTGCTGAACCATGTGGGGGATGCGGGAGAGCCTGGATCAAGATCAGGGAATTTTTTGCCCGTGGCAGACACATCCCAAGTGATTTCTGGCGTAGCAGAGCGTTACGCATCGTCGCTTTTCGAGCTTGCGCTCGAAGTTGGCGCTGTGGATGCCGTTGCTGCCGATCTCAACCGTTTCCAGGCCATGATCGACGAGAGTGCCGATCTGAAGCGCCTGGTGCTGTCGCCCGTGTTTACAGCCGAAGATCAGGTCAATGCGATTACCGCAATTGCCCAGAAGGCTGAGCTCGGCGCGCTGGTACTGAATTTTCTGAAGGTCGTTGCCGGCAATCGCCGCCTGTTTGCCGTATCCGGCATGGTGGTTGCCTATCGTCAGATCGCCGCCCAGCACAAGGGCGAGATCACGGCTGACGTGACCTCTGCGCATGCCCTGACGGCAGAGCAGGAAAAAGAACTGAAGGCGGCGCTGAAGAGCGTTACCGGCAAGGAAGTCTCGATCAACGCTACGGTCGATGCTTCCCTTCTCGGCGGCCTGATCGTCAAGATCGGTTCCCGCCAGATCGATACGTCTCTTCGCACCAAACTTTCCACCCTTAAGCTTGCACTGAAAGAGGTTGGCTGATGGATATCCGCGCCGCGGAAATTTCCGCAATTCTTAAAGATCAAATCAAAAACTTCGGCAAAGAGGCAGAAGTCTCCGAAGTTGGCCAGGTGCTTTCCGTCGGTGACGGTATTGCCCGCGTTTACGGTCTGGACAATGTCCAGGCTGGTGAAATGGTCGAGTTCCCGGGCGGCATTCGCGGCATGGCCCTGAACCTTGAAGCCGACAATGTCGGCGTGGTTATCTTCGGTTCCGACCGTAGCATCAAGGAAGGCGACACCGTCAAGCGGACCGGCGCCATCGTTGACGTTCCTGTTGGTCCGGAACTGCTCGGCCGCGTCGTCGACGCACTGGGCAACCCGATCGACGGCAAGGGCCCGATCAATGCAACGCGTCGTTCGCGCGTTGACGTCAAGGCTCCGGGCATCATCCCGCGCAAGTCGGTTCATGAGCCGATGTCGACCGGCCTCAAGGCCATCGACGCCCTGATCCCGGTTGGCCGCGGCCAGCGCGAGCTGGTCATCGGCGACCGTCAGACCGGCAAGACCGCGATCATTCTGGACTCGATCCTGAACCAGAAGGCCATTCACGACAACGGTCCGGAAGCTGAAAAGCTTTACTGCGTCTACGTCGCCATCGGCCAGAAGCGTTCGACCGTTGCCCAGTTCGTCAAGGTTCTCGAAGAACGTGGCGCCCTGCAGTACTCGATCATCATTGCTGCGACGGCTTCCGATCCGGCTCCGATGCAGTACCTGGCACCGTTCGCCGGTTGCGCCATGGGCGAATATTTCCGCGACAACGGCATGCATGCCCTGATCGCCTATGACGACCTGTCCAAGCAGGCTGTCGCTTACCGCCAGATGTCGCTTCTGCTGCGCCGTCCGCCGGGCCGCGAAGCTTATCCGGGCGACGTCTTCTATCTGCATTCGCGTCTGCTCGAGCGCGCCGCCAAGATGGGCGATGCTGCCGGTGCCGGCTCGCTGACCGCTCTGCCGGTCATCGAAACGCAGGGTAACGACGTTTCGGCGTTCATCCCGACCAACGTGATCTCGATCACCGACGGCCAGATCTTCCTTGAAACCGACCTGTTCTACCAGGGCATTCGTCCGGCCGTTAACGTCGGTCTGTCGGTTTCACGCGTTGGTTCGGCCGCTCAGGTCAAGGCGATGAAGCAGGTTGCCGGCTCGATCAAGGGCGAACTCGCCCAGTATCGTGAAATGGCCGCCTTCGCCCAGTTCGGCTCCGACCTCGATGCCTCTACGCAGCGCCTGCTGAACCGTGGTGCACGCCTGACCGAACTCCTGAAGCAGCCGCAGTTCTCGCCGCTGAAGACGGAAGAACAGGTCGCGGTGATCTTCGCTGGTGTGAATGGCTATCTCGACAAGGTTGCTGTCAACCAGGTCGGCAAGTTCGAACAGGGCCTGCTCTCCTACCTGCGTTCGGAAGGCAAGGCTATCCTTGATGCCATCCGCACCGAGAAGGCGATCAGCGACGACACCAAGGGCAAGCTCAAGGCGGCTCTCGACACGTTCGCCAAGAACTTCGCCTGATCAGGGCTCAAGCCAAGGACGGATAACGGATGCCTTCACTTAAGGATCTGAAAAACCGGATCGCCTCCGTCAAGGCGACGCAGAAAATCACCAAGGCGATGAAAATGGTCGCCGCGGCGAAACTGCGTCGTGCGCAGGAGGCGGCCGAGGCTGCCCGGCCGTATTCGCAGCGCATGGGTATCGTTCTTGCCAATATCGCCCAGGCGGTCGGCACGGACGATAGCGTGCCGCGTCTGATGGCCGGCACCGGCAAGGACGATGTGCATCTGCTCGTCGTCTGCACTGCCGAGCGTGGCCTTTGCGGCGGTTTCAATTCGCAGATCGCCCGTTTCGCCCGTGACCATGCGCGCAAGCTTTTGGCCGCCGGCAAGACGGTCAAGATCTTCTGCGTCGGCAAGAAGGGCTTTGACAGCCTTCGCCGCGAATTCGGTTCGATCATCGTCGAACGTACGGATCTGCGCGAAGTCAAGCGTATCGGCTTTGCCGATGCGGATGCCATCGGTCGCAAGATCATCGGCATGTTCGAGCGCGGCGAATTCGACGTCTGCACGCTGTTCTATTCCGAATTCAAGTCGGTCATCAGCCAGATCCCGACTGCGATGCAGCTCATTCCGGCTGCCGCACCTGACGTTGATGCACAAGACGGTGCTTCGGCGTTGTATGAATACGAGCCGGATGCGGCTGCGATCCTCACGGATCTCATCCCGCGCAACATCTCGGTTCAGGTCTTCCGGGCCCTGCTCGAAAATGTCGCTGGTGAAATGGGCGCCAAGATGAGCGCCATGGACAATGCGACACGCAACGCCGGTGAAATGATCAACAAGCTGACGCTGAGCTACAACCGCCAGCGCCAGGCTCAGATCACCACCGAGCTCATCGAAATCATTGCGGGCGCGGAAGCGCTCTGAGGTTAAGGAAAGAGGGTAAGAATTATGGCTAAGGCAGCTACCCCCAAATCTACCGCAGCTGGCAAGGTGACGCAGGTCATCGGCGCTGTCGTCGACGTATCGTTCGAAGGTGAACTGCCCTCGATCCTGAACGCGCTGGAAACCACCAATGGCGGCAACCGCCTGGTTCTGGAAGTGGCTCAGCACCTCGGTGAAAACCAGGTTCGCACGATTGCCATGGACTCGACCGAAGGTCTGGTTCGCGGTCAGCCGGTTTCCGATACCGGTGCTCCGATCACCGTTCCGGTTGGTCCGGAAACGCTCGGCCGTATCATGAACGTCATCGGCGAGCCGGTTGACGAAGCCGGTCCGCTGGTCACGTCCGGCAAGCGCGCCATCCACCAGGAAGCGCCGTCCTATGTCGAGCAGTCGACCGACGCGCAGATCCTCGTCACCGGCATCAAGGTCGTCGACCTTCTGGCGCCTTACGCCAAGGGCGGCAAGATCGGCCTGTTCGGCGGCGCCGGCGTTGGCAAGACCGTTCTGATCATGGAACTGATCAACAACGTCGCCAAGGCGCACGGTGGCTACTCGGTCTTCGCCGGTGTTGGCGAACGGACCCGCGAAGGCAACGACCTCTATCACGAAATGATCGAGTCGGGCGTGAACAAGCTCGGCGGCGGCGAAGGCTCCAAGGCTGCCCTCGTTTACGGTCAGATGAACGAACCGCCGGGCGCCCGCGCTCGCGTCGCTCTCACCGGTCTGACGATCGCTGAAGACTTCCGCGACAAGGGCCAGGACGTTCTGTTCTTCGTCGACAACATCTTCCGCTTTACCCAGGCAGGCTCCGAAGTGTCGGCTCTGCTCGGCCGTATCCCGTCGGCCGTTGGTTATCAGCCGACGCTGGCGACCGACATGGGCCAGATGCAGGAACGCATCACCACCACGACCAAGGGTTCGATCACCTCGGTTCAGGCCATCTACGTTCCCGCCGACGACTTGACCGACCCGGCGCCTGCAACCTCGTTCGCCCACCTGGACGCAACGACCGTTCTGTCGCGCTCGATCGCCGAAAAGGGTATCTACCCGGCCGTTGACCCGCTCGACTCGACCTCGCGCATGCTCGACCCGATGATCGTCGGCGAAGAGCACTACGAAGTGGCTCGTAAGGTTCAGTCGACCCTGCAGCGCTACAAGGCTCTCCAGGACATCATCGCCATCCTTGGCATGGATGAACTGTCGGAAGAAGACCGTCTGGCTGTTGCCCGCGCCCGCAAGATCGAGCGCTTCCTGTCGCAGCCGTTCTTCGTCGCCGAAGTCTTCACCGGTTCGCCGGGCAAGCTGGTTGCGCTCGAAGACACGATCAAGGGCTTCAAGGGCCTGGTCAACGGTGACTACGACCACCTGCCGGAAGCTGCCTTCTACATGGTCGGCTCGATGGAAGAAGCCATCGAGAAGGCCAAGAAGCTGGCTGCTGAAGCTGCCTAAGTTAGGATCGACGGCGCGCGGGCTCATCCCGCGTGCCGTGCCTCTTTCCATCAGAGAAGTGAACGACCATGGCCGACAATTTCAGTTTTGAACTCGTTTCGCCCGAGCGCCTCTTGTTGTCCGAGATGGTCAGCGAAGTGGTGATCCCGGCTACTGAAGGCGAAATGACCGTCATGGCCAACCATGCGCCGACAATGACCACGATCAAGCCGGGCGTCGTTAGCGTGAAGCTCGCGTCGGGCCAGGTGACCAAGTATGTGGTTTTCGGCGGTTTTGCCGACGTCTTGCCGACAGGCTGCACGCTTTTGGCCGAATCGGCCGTGCCGCTCTCAGAAGTCACGCCGGACACGCTGAGCAAGCGTATCGATGAAGCCCGCAAGGAGCTGGATTCGGTTGACCATCACGAACATCGCAGCCGTCTCGAGCACTATCTCGGCGAGTTGACCAACCTGAACGGTATCCTGGTCGCCGCCTGAAAGGCAGAGGCCGAGGGCGAATCGAGGCCCTCCAGACCCGCTGCCAAGACATAAGATCCGAAAAGCCGAGCGTCGCCTGACACTCGGCTTTTTCTTTGCCCACATCCGGGATGTTACCGCGCGTCCTCGAGGATCATCGCGGAACCCTTTTCCGCAACCATCATCGTCGGGGCGTTGATATTTCCGGCGGTGACATTGGGGAAAATCGAGGCATCGACGATCCTGAGGCCAGGTATGCCGTGCACCCGCAGCCGCGCGTCGACGACCGACGTTTGCGCGTCCGGTCCCATCGCGCAGCTGCCGCAGAGATGGTAGATCGAGCCGCTGTTCTGGCGAAAATAGTCGAGCAGTCTTTCATCGCTGTCGGCTGACTGCGACGGCGAGACTTCCGCTTCGATCAGCGCAGCAAGTGATGGGGCGGAGGCGATGCGCCGTACCAGCCGGCTGCCCTGGATCACTTCGGCAATATCTCTGTCGGTGGAAAGGTAGTTGGGCCGGATCAGCGGTGCCGCGTCCGGCGCATTCGATCCGATGGTGATCGTGCCCCGGCTGGTGGGCCTACAGGAATTGAAGGCGATCAGGAAACCCGGATAGGGCTCCGGCGTCAGTCCTGCCCGCGGATTGGCGGGAATCCGGTAAGACAGCGGGTTGAAATACAGCTGGATATTGGGCCGGGTTTCATCCGGTTTGCCGCGAAAGAAGCCGCCCGCCTGGTTGACGCTCATGGCAAAGGGTCCGCTGCGAGTGAGCAGATATTGCAGGCCGAGTGCGGCCTTGCCGAACAGGCTGGCAAAAGTGCCGTTCAATGTCGGACAATTGGCACGATAGTAGAAGCTGGCGCAGAGATGGTCCTGCAGGTTTTGACCGACTGCCGGCAGATGCCGGCGTGTCGTGATGCCATGGGAAAAGAGCAAGGCTCCGTCGCCAAGACCCGAGAGCTGCATCAGCTTCGGCGTATCGACCGCGCCGGCCGCGAGGATCACTTCGCGCCGCGCCTCGAAAAGCCGGATAGTGCCATGCTGGAGCACTTCGACGGCTTGCGCACGCCCGTCCTCTGACAGGACCAGCCGCTGGACGACGGCGTGTCGTTCGATCGCCAGGTTGGGCCGCTTCAGGGCAGGCCGCAGATATTCGGCGCTGGAATGCGATCTCTGGCCATTGCGGGTATTGATGTCATAGACCCCGGCCCCTTCGATATCGCGGCCGTTGAAATCGTCATTGGCGGGCAGGCCAAGCTCCTGGCAGGCTTTGAGAAACGCATCGCTGACGGCATGCGTGCTGCCGCGCATCGGGGTTACATGGATGGGCCCCTTGCCGCCATGATACTCGGATGCGCCATTGCGATGGGTCTCCAGCGCCTTGAAATAGGGCAGCACGTCGGTCGCTGCCCAGCCGGGATTGCCGGCCGCTGCCCAGTCGTCGAAATCGCTCGAGGCGCCGCGGACATAGACCATGGCGTTGATCGAGCCGGAGCCGCCCTGGACCTTGCCGCGCGGCACATAGATCCGCCGATCCGCGAGCGCCGGTTCCGGTTCGGTCGAGTACATCCAGTTGACCTTGGGATTGTAGTAGCTCTTGGCGTAACCCACCGGGATCTTGAACCAGAAGCTGTCATCCTTGCCACCGGCCTCGATGAGAAGAACGCTATAGCGTCCGCTCTCGCTCAGGCGGCTGGCCAGAATGCAGCCGGCCGAGCCGGCGCCGACAATGACAAAGTCGTAGATCATGGGTGTCGTTCAGCCCTTTGCCGGAGCGAAGGCTTTGACGTCGGCGGGTTCTGCCGCCATCTGCAGATGCAGGCGATCGCCGGTATAGGGCGAATGCCGTTTGACCACGTCCAGATCAAGTTCGATGCCGAGACCCGGTTCGCGCGACGGGATCAGATAGCCGTCTTCAAATGCGAGCTTCGACTTCAGCACCTCGGCATGGAAGCCGCCGAAATCGATGATGGCTTCGTGGATGAGGAAGTTCGGGGTTGCCGCCGAGAGCTGGATACTGGCGGCTGCACCCACCGGGCCATTGTAGAGATGCGGTGCGACCTGGGCATAGAAGGTCTCGGCCATTCCGGCGATCTTCTTGGCTTCCAGCAGGCCGCCGACGCGGGCGACATTCATCTGCAGGATGGAGGCGGCGCCCAGTTGCAGCACACGCTGGAATTCGTACTTGGTCGTCAGCCGTTCACCGGTCGAGACCGGGATCGAGGTCGCCCGGGCCACTTCCGCCATGGCGGCTTCCTGGCCCGGTGGTACCGGTTCCTCGAACCACATCGGATCGTATTTTTCCAGCCGCTTTGCCAATCGGATCGCCGAAGACGGCACCATCTGGCCATGGGTGCCAAACAGGATGTCGGCACGGCTGCCGACGGCTTGCCGGATCCGGGCACAGAATTCCTCGCAGCGATCCATGACGCCGAGCGACAGCTGGTGACCGGAATAGTTGGTGTATGGACCGGCGGGATCGAACTTCAGCGCGGTAAATCCCATATCGACCATGCAGACAGCCTCTTCGGCCGCCAGGTCGATGTCATTGTAGTCGTAGTCGCCGGCCGCATTCTTCGGGTAGAGATAGGTATAGGCGCGCAGCTTTTCGTGCACGGTGCCGCCGAGCAGATCGGCAACCGGGCGACCAGCCGCCTTGCCGATAATGTCCCAGCAGGCGATTTCGAGGCCGGACACGATGCCCATCATCGTCGGATCTGGCCGCTGAGTGAAGCCGCTCGAATAGGCGGCGCGCCAGAAGCGCTCGATCCGGTGCGGGTCATGGCCTTCCAGATAACGCTGGAAGACGTCGTCGATCAGCGGCACCAGGGCGGCGGGATGGAAGGACGTCGCGTAGATCTCGCCGATGCCCTTGATGCCACAGGCCGTCTCCAGTTCGACGAAGATCCAGTACATGCCGCCGACATGCGGTGGCGGGACGGCGACGACATAGGTGTTCAGCGACGCGATCTTCATGGATGTTCCCTGGGTTCCGGATGTTGGCAGTGTGCGGTGGTTGAAGGGTCTGTGCTTGTGGGGCTCGCCTAGTGTTTCAGGATCACGAGCCGTGTCTGGGTGAATTCCAGCATGCCGTGCTTGCCATCGTCGCCGCCGAGGCCCGATCGTTTCCAGCCGGCGTGGTAGCCCTGGTAGGGATCGGCGGGGAAGCGGTTGATGTAGAGCTCGCCGGCCTCGATCTCGTTCGCGGCCTTCATCACCTTGCGATAGTTATCGGAAAACAGCACCGAGGCGAGGCCGAACTGGTGGTCGCTGGCCATGGCAAGCGCGTCGTCGAATTCGTCGTAAGGGATGACGGCGAGAACCGGACCGAAGACCTCTTCGCGGACGATTTCCATGTCGTGGCGGCAATGGGAGAGCAAAGTCGGCGGATAGAAATAGCCGTCGCCGGCGGGCACGAAGCCGCCCGTCTCGATGATCGCGCCGTCTGCCCTTGCCCGCTCGACCATGTGATGGACGCGCAGGCGGGCAGCCGCATTGGCCAGCGGTCCCATCGCATCCGGGCTTTTGCCGCGATCGCCGTACCGGCGCTCATGGAATGCGATGCGCAATCTGACAAGCAGATCCTCGTGCACCGACTGATGCACATACAGACGTTCGACGGAGGTGCAGACCTGGCCGCAATGGGCGGTCTTGGCCGAAAGCACCATGCGGGTCACCGCATCCAGATCGGCGTCGGGCTCGACGATGACAGGTGTCTTGCCGCCGAGTTCCAAGGATGGCTTGGCGATATTGGTCTTGCAATATTTCAACACGGTTTGGCCGGCGACGACGCTGCCCGTCAGCGTGATCATGCCGACCTGTGGCCGTGTGCACATCACTTCTGCAACGTCATGGCTCATGGTCATGATGTTGACGAGCCCGGTCGGCAATTCGGCTTCGAGCAGAGCCTCGGCAAAAACGAAGGCGGAGGTCGGCGTGTTGTTGCTCGGTCGCACGACCACCGCATTGCCGGTGATCAGGGCCGGGGCAATCTTGCGCACAAGTGTGTAGATCGGGAAGTTGAACGGGATGAGACAGGCGACCACGCCGATCGGCGCACGCTTCAGCATCAGCGTCTCGTCCGGCGTGTCGCTCTCGATCACTTCGCCTTCGATCCGGCGGGCCCATTCGGCATGATAGCGCATCAGCTCGACGCCGTAGATGGCTTCGGCGGTGGCATCCGCCAGGCTCTTGCCGCTCTCGCGGGCAAGCGCCTCGCCAATCCTGCCGGCATTGCGCTCTATTGCGTCTGCCAGACGACGCATGGCGTTGCCGCGCTCGATCGCCGGCAGTTTGCCCCAGCTTTTCTGCGCCTCGGCGGCATGGGCAACGGCTGCGACGACATCCGCTTCCGTGGCGGCGGGAACCGACGCAAAAACGTCGCCGTCTGCAGGGTTGCGAACTTCGATTACGGGGCGGCTTTCCAGCTCGACGAAACGGCCGCCAATGAAATTGCGATACTCGGTCATGGCCATCTCCTGCAGCGAAACTATCGCCAAGTAGGGGCCGCAGATGCCGGCTTCGCAAGCGAGTTATTTTCGGGCTGATCATTCCAAAAAGGAATGTTTCAATCCGTGCCCAGCTCTGTCGTCAGCCATTGGCGAAATGCCGAGGCATTTGCGCTTTCGGGTTGCTCGGCGCGGGTAACCAGCCAGTAGGATTCGTGACCCTCCACCTCGACATCCATGACCTGCGTCAGCTGACCAGCCCGGATCAGGGACGCCACCATGAAACGGTCTGCGACGGCCACGCCAAGACCGTTGCATGCTGCCTCCACCGCCATGTCGAGCAGGTCGAATTCCAGTCCACCGCGGGTGTTGGTATGACTGAGATCGGCTGCATCCAGCCAGCGCTGCCAGGTCAGGTAGCGCTGGTCGGCGGACGCCAGAACATGCAGAAATGTCAGGTCGGAGAGATCGGTCGGCTGGCCATCCTTTCTTGCGCGCAACAGATGCGGCGCACAGACGGCGATATGGCGCTCCGTCATCAGCAGTTGCGATTTCAGCATCGGCCATTCGCCGTCTCCGAAGCGGATGGCGCAATCGAGAATGCTGCGTTCGGCGAGGCTGTCTTGCAGTTCGGTGGTGATGCTGATTTCGATATCGGGCATGAAAGCCCGCAAGCTGGCCAGTCTCGGCATCAGCCAGCGCTTGGCAAATGTCGGCGGCACATTGATGCGCAAACGACGCTGGTTGCTTTTTTCCATGATGCCGCGCACGGCCAGTTCGACATTGTGGAAGGCCTGCTGCAGGGTCGCCAGAAGCTCGACGCCAGACGGTGTCAGTTCAAGGTGATGATGCTTGCGGATCACCAGGGTTTCGCCGAGCTGCTCCTCGAGATTGCGGACCTGGCGGCTGACGGCACTCTGGGTCAGGTTCAACCGGTCTGCAGCGCGGGTAAAGCTGCGGGTCTGTCCGACCACCTCGAACACTTTCATGGCCGAAAGCGCCGGCAATTTTCGCATGATCGTTCCTGTCTCTTGCCGTGCCAAAAGTCTTCGTGGCGGTCATATAAGCAGACACGGGGTGATGCCGTCACTCTGTTTCTCTGATGGCATTTTTCATGGCCAGTTTGCGGAATGCGATTGAATGCATCAGCCGGTCGGTGAGATAGTCTTCAGGTTGTCTTTCGGCAACCAGAGGAGGACGAGTGCATGAAAGTCGGGATCGTGGGTGCCGGCATGGTCGGCAGTTCGGCAGGTTATGCCCTGGCGCTGATGGGCATTGCCAGCGATATCGTGCTGATCGATCAGAACGCGGCGCTGGCGCTCGCCCAGGCGGAGGATATCTCGCATGCGGTTCCCTTCATGTCGTCAACGACGGTCAATGCCGGCGGCTACAAGGATCTGGAGGGTGCGGGTGTCGT
>NZ_AHZC01000379.1 GCF_000247475.1 Rhizobium sp. PDO1-076
CTGATCACTGCTGGTCCGGGCATATTGCGGCGCCTCGCAGCGCGCGTGGTCGGTGGACGCCCATTGTGGCGTGCCATAACTGAGATAGGATAAAATACATGGCCGTCGTTGGAGCTCATAAATTGCCTCGAGCCGAAGGTGCGAGGAACGACCAGCTCAACGTGGCGGCGGAGGCGGACAACGCGCAACCCCAACCCGGCACTTTTGCAGGTCGTCGCTCCTCGACAGCAGCGGCGAGTGACAACGCGAACATCAATCCGTCCGGCGATAGACCAAAATTGATTATTGCGGCCCGTGGGGCAGGCAATGTGCCTGATATCAATATGCAACTGGATCCAGCAAACCCAGACCGGTCATCGGGTTTTGACCTTGAAGGGTTTATGACGAGCGACGAGGTGCGGGAGGACGCGCCCAACCCCTCCGCAACCAAGCTCACGCCCGACTCCGCGACCCCGCCTACGCTCACGCTCGACGGTCTTCTTGAGGCAATCCGCAAGGAT
>NZ_AHZC01000378.1 GCF_000247475.1 Rhizobium sp. PDO1-076
ACCGCCGTTTCTTACGTTGCAGCGGTCGAAGATCCAGAAAACTTCAAAACCTCGCGCTCAGTCGGCGCCTGGCTCGGGCTGACAACGCGGCGCTACCAATCAGGCGCGGTCGATTACGACGGCCATATCTCGCGACGAGGCGACAACCATCTGCGCGGACTGCTTTACGAAGCGGCGACGGTGATTCTCACGAGAACCAGTGCCGGGAAGGAGACCCGTCTCAAGAGCTGGGGACTTAAGCTGCGTGAGCGGTTGGGCTTCAAGCGCGCTGCGATGGCTGTCGCCCGAAAACTTGCAGTCATCATGCATAGCATGCTCAAGACAGGAGAAGTGTTCAACGCATTGGCCGGCGCTACCGAATAAAGAAAGCGTCAGCCTCCCTCCCTCCGCGCATCAAACTTGATTTGAGGCACTGAGCGTCCCTGCTTCGGACGTGGGTCGGATCATTCCGTTAACGGCTGTTGCAGCTCGTGCGAGACTGCGATTTAGACATAGGAAGG
>NZ_AHZC01000377.1 GCF_000247475.1 Rhizobium sp. PDO1-076
CGGCAGCCGGCAGGTAATGCGCCAGCCTTACCCCGAGCGACACCGTGGTCATCGAGATGGCGACGATGACGACCAGAGCCGGCAGGTTGACGAAGCCGATCGTATAGGGCGGGAGACCGGGAAGGCCCCAGCCGGCAATCAGAAATCCGATAAATGATGGCACGGAGATCAGCAGCCCGAAGCCCGAGGACGTCGCCACTGCCTTCTGCACAGGCATGCCATAGAGCGTCATCGCCGGCACGCCGAAGGAGCCGCCACCGATGCCCATCATCGCCGAGAAAAAGCCGATGACCAGACCATAGACACTGGCCAGCGCCCGGCCCGGCAGGGTGTCCGACAGTTTCCAAAGGGGCCGGCTGATCAACATGTAGAACCCGAGCAGCATGCCGATCACCCCGAAGATCACCGACAGATTGGCCGAACGCAGCGAAGCGGCACCGACCACCCCGGCCAGCGCGCCGAGAGAAATGGCCGGTCCCCAGCGCTTCAGCACGGACCAGTCGACCGCGCCGCGCCGATGATGCATCAGCACCGAGCGTGCCGAGTTGAAGATGATGGTGCCGCCGGAGGTGGCGACACAGACCTGCATCAGGCGGTCGCTCTCATAGCCGAGGAACTCGAAGACATAATAGAGCACCGGCACCAGCACGACACCGCCGCCAATCCCGAGCATGCCAGCAATCAGGCCGGATACGGCACCGGTGGCGGCCAGGAAGATAAAGAGCAGAACAAAATCCATCGATCAGGCAATCTGTTTCAGGCTTGCGGCATTTTCGGCGATATCGAGGAACAGCGCCGTCATGACCTGCATGCCTTCACGGGCAATCGGCACCAGCGCATGCTCGTTGGGGCCGTGCTGGCCGCATTCGGCATGGGAGTGCGGAATCCAGATGGTCGGCAGCCCGAGGATGTCGGTAAAGGCATCGTTGGGCAGCGAACCGGCCAGATTGGGCAGCACGTGCGGCGGCTTTCCTGCTGAGCGCGTGAGCGAATTCTCGACAAAACGCACCCATGGATGATCCGGCGAAAACCGGGTCGCCCGGAACGCCTCGCCGCGGGCGGCACGAACTTCGACCATGGGAAAGCCATGGGCATCGAGATGGCGGCGCAACGCGGGGATGATGTCGTCCATGTCTGTGCCGACGACGAAGCGTAGCTGGCAGGTAGCCCGCGCCGAGCCGGAAATGGCATTTTGCGGCGCATCGATATTGCCGGACGACATGGCGAGCACGGCAAAGGAATTCCAGCCGAAGACGCGCTCGCTCGGGGTCAGATCGCTCTCGCCCCATTCGGCATCGTGACGGCGTGGCGGCAGATCGCTGAGCGTGGCGCGGATATCGGGCGTCAGGCTGGTCGGGCGCCATTCGGGAATTCGGATCTGGCCGCGGGCGTCGGTGATCGTCGCGATCGCCTGGGCCAGGATGATGGCGGGATCGGCCAGCAATCCGCCAAAATTGCCGGAATGATGGTCGCCGTCCCGCAGATTGACCATCAGATTGATCGACATGCCGCCGCGAGACCCCATGAACATGGTCGGCGTGTCGACCGCCAGACGCGGGCCGTCCGAGGCGATCAGCACATCGGCCGCCAGCCGTTCCCGGTTGGCCGTGAAGAATTCGCGTAGCCCGAAGGAGCCGGTCTCCTCGGCCATTTCAAGAATGATCCTGGCATTGAAACCGAGCCGGCCCTTTTCGCGGATCAGCAGTTCCAGCGCCTTGATGTTGATCAGATGCTGGATCTTGTTGTCGGCCGTGCCGCGGCCATAAAGCTTGTCGCCTTCTCTTACCAGGGTGAAGGGCTCGAGACCGTCCCGCCAGCGATGGGCCTCTCCGTTGCAGACATCGCCATGGCCATAGACCAGAACCGTCGGCAGGCTTTCGTCCTCGATGCGGCTGGCGATCAGCAGCGGAGCCCCGCCCTCGCGCGGATTGTCGAAAGTCTCGACGGCAAAGCCCATGGCCGACAGCAGGGGCTGCATATCTTCCTGCAGATAGGCGTAGAGATCCTCCCGCCGCCCTTCCGACTGGCTGACGGAGCGGCGCGCCACGAGCGCGGCCAGATCTGCGACCAGCCCTCCGCCATCGACATAATGGGTGGCGGCTTCGATCAGTTGTGTTCTGTCCATGGAATGCACTTACCTCGCTGCGTCGGCAGGCCCAAGGGCTGCCATATCTGGCGCTTCCCAGCCGCGGCCGGGCATGGCAGCGAGCAGTTGGCGCGTATAGGAATGTTGCGGATTGCCGAAAACGTCATCGACCGTGCCATATTCCACCACCTCGCCTTTCGACATGACGAGGATATGGTCGGAAATTTCGGCTGCCACCCGCAGATCGTGGGTGATGAAAATCACCGTCAGGCCAACGGCCTTGCGAATGTCGTCGAGCAGCTTCAGCACGTCCTTCTGTACGGAAACGTCGAGCGCCGACACGGCTTCATCGGCGATCAGGATTTTCGGCTCGACCATCAGGGCGCGGGCAATCGAGATGCGCTGGCGCTGGCCGCCGGAAAACTGCGCCGGATAGCGATCGAGCGCGTCCTCCTCCAGCCGGACGATCTTCAAAAGCGCTCGGGCCTTTTCCATGGCCTCTTTGCGCGGCACGCCGAAATTGACCGGCCCCTCGACCAGCAGGTCGCCAATCTTGCGGCGCGGATTGAGCGATCCATAGGGATCCTGAAAGACGATCTGGATATGTTTCCTGAACTCGCGCCGTCCAGCCGCGGTGGTCGTTTCCAGCCTCGAATTGCCGATCCAGACGGACCCTTCGTCAGGCTCCACAAGCCCCATCAGGCAGCGCACCAGGGTCGTCTTGCCGGACCCGGATTCCCCGACGATACCAAGCGTCTGGCCTTCCAGAACGGTAAAGTCCGTCGGCTTGACGGCATGCACCTTGCGGGCCGGCTTGAACATCGTCCGGGCGGTCGAATAGGTCTTTTCGATGCCGGCGACCCGAAGCGCGATCGGTGCAGACGTATCAGGATTGCCCTTGATACCGTGACGCTTCGGCACGGCATCGATCAGCATGCGCGTATAGGGATGACTCGGGCTGTTGAGCACCTGCTCGGCGGTGCCCTGCTCGACGACCACGCCTTTCTGCATGACCAAGACCCGATCGGCGAGTTCAGCCACCACGTCGAAATCATGGGTGACGAAAAGGATGCCGGCCTTGCGGCTTTCCTTCAATGCCTTGAACATGTCGAGGATCTGCGCCTGCGTCGTCACGTCGAGCGCCGTGGTCGGTTCGTCGGCAATCAGCAGCCGCGGCCCCATGGCGAGCGCAATGGCAATGACGATGCGCTGGCGCTGACCGCCCGACAATTGATGCGGATAGGCATGATAGAGGCGTTCGGGGTCGGGAAGACGCACCTCCTTCAGAAGCTCCATTGTCCGCGCCCGGCGCTCGGTCTTGGACATTTGCGCATGCGCCTCGAAGACTTCCTCGATCTGGTTGCCGACCGTATAGCACGGGTTGAGCGCGCTCATCGGCTCCTGGAAGATCATGCCCATTCGGCTGCCGCGCAGGCCGGCATGCTCGGCCTCGGACAGCTTCAGCACATCGCGGCCTTCAAAGAGGATTTCGCCCGCCGACGGTTTCAGGACTTTTGGCAGGAGACCCATGGCGGCAAAGGAGGTGATCGATTTTCCTGAGCCGGATTCCCCGACGATGCAGAGGATTTCGTTCTCGTGGATGTCGAGCGACAGGTTGCTGACGGCATGAGGCCGATCGCCGCCCTTTGGCAGGTCTATGGTCAGGTTGCGGATCGACAGGACGGGTGTGGCTGCGTGGGTCATCAGTTCCTGCCCTCCGGCGCGGTCACGTCGCGAATGCCGTCGCCCAGCATGTTGATGGAAAACACAAGGATGAACAGAGCGATGCCGGGAATGGTGATCAGCCAGCTTTCAAACAGCAGCATTTCCTTGCCCTCGGAAATCATCAGGCCCCAGGACGGTGTTGGCGGCTGCACGCCGAGCCCAAGGAAGGACAGTGCTGCTTCCAGGATGATGGCGTGGGCCATTTCGAGCGTGACGACGACGATCAGCTGGTTCATCACATTCGGCAGCACGTCCTTGAAGAGGATGCGCGGCAGGCTGGCGCCCAAAACTTCGGCCGCCGCGATATAGTCCATCTGACGCACCTGCATCGTGGCGCTGCGCAGCACCACCGCGAAACGATCCCAGAGCAGCATGCCGAGCACGGACACGACAACGGTCAACGATCCGCCGAACAGCGCAACCACCGCCAGCGCCACAAGCGTTGCCGGCAAAGCCAGCCGTACCGAGACGATGAACATCACCACCGCATCGACCTTGCCGCCGAAATAGCCGCCCAGAACACCGAGCGTCGTGCCGATCACAGCGGAGATCAGAGCCGCGGTAAAACCGATCAGCAGGGAGACGCGAGCGCCATAGATCAGTCGCGACAGGTAGTCCCGGCCCAGCGCATCGGTGCCGAGCAGATGTTTCCAGTCGCCGCCCAGAAAGACCGGTGGAGCAAGTCGTGCCAGCAGATCCTGCTTGTAGGGATCATAAGGGGCGATCAGCGGCGCGAAAAGCGCCGTAAGGCCGACAAACAGCAGGATCGAGAAACCGACCATGAAGCCGCGATGCTTCAGGGCCTTGCGGGCCAGCAGACGGGATGGCGCCGGCGATGCCGCGGGAAGACTGGGGCTGATGGTTTGAGAGGTGTGGCTCATGTCAGGCAGTCCTCAAGCGGGGATCGAGCCATGCGTTCAAGACATCGGCGAGGAAAGTGAAGGTGATGTAGAACATCGCGAAGATCAGGATGAGCGCCTGCATGGTCGGCAGATCGTTGCGGGAGATCGATTCCCAAGCCAGGTAACCCGCTCCATGCAGCGCGAAGATGGTTTCCACCACGACCGAACCGCCGAACATGAAGCCAAGCTGCACCGCCGCCAGGCTGACGACCGGGATGATGGCGTTGCGCAGGGCATGCTTGAACAAAACCCGCCGAGGCTTGATCCCCTTGGCTCTTGCTGTGCGGATATAGTCGGCCGATAGCACGTCCAGCATGCCGGCTCGTGTCAGCCGCATGATGGCCGGCGTCGCGTAATAGCCGAGCACGATCATCGGCAGGATGTAGCCGGTCCATTGCCGGGTTCCGGAGGCCGGCACCCATCCGAGATTGACCGAGAAGACCACGATCAGGATGAGGCCGAACCAGAAGCTCGGGATCGCCTGCCCGACGACGGCAATGCCGAGCGCCAGCCGGTCGATCAGCGTATTGGGAAAGGCGGCGGCCAGAACGCCCATGGGAATAGCCAGCAGCAGGGCGAAGCTCATGCCGAGAAAACCGATGGTCATCGTCACCGGCAGCCGTTCGGCGATCATGCCCGAGACTGGAGTCTTGAAGTAATAGCTCATGCCGAAATCGCCGGAGAGCGCACGCATCAGCCAGTCGACATACTGAACGAGCAACGGTCGGTCGAAACCGTATTGGCTGCGAACCGCGGCGATCACCTCTCCTGAAGCGCCCTCACCGGCAATGGCAATCGCCGGATCGCCGGCCATGAACAGAAGAATGAAGCTGATGAAGGACACCGTCAGCGCAACCAGCGCCGCCATGCCGATCTTGGTCAGGACAAATTTCAGCATCTGAAACCCTCAAGCAGGCGGTCTCGCGGCTTTGCGATCTCGACATGCCTCTCAAACAGGAAGCTCAAATCCGGACCGGGTCGCCGGAAGGCGGCGTCCCGGCCCAGCGGTGCAGATGTCACTTCCAGCCGATCTCATAGAAACGCACCAGTTCGTCCGGGGTCGGCGTGAAGGAGATGTCGCCGCTCATGACGTAGTTGGTGGAATAGTTCCACAACGGCACCCAATAGGCCTTGTCGGCGATCACCGAGAGGGCCTGTGTGTAGAGCGCTTTACGTTCGACCGAATCGATCGAGGAATCGGCCTTTTCCAGCAGATCGGACAGGCTCTTGTCGCGTGCGTCATCTTCGCCGCCCATGGTGAAGAACTCGCTGGTAATGGCCGAGACATCGGCAATCGAGTTGGAGCCCCAGGTCATGAAGGAAAGTGGCGCACCTTCCTTGATGCGCTTTTCGCGCAGTGCCGCATATTGCATGTAGTTGAGATTGGCCTTGATGCCGATTTCGGCCAGCATGCCGATCATCGCTTCGGCCAGCGGCCGGTCGCGATAGGCATAGAATTCAACCTCGATGCCGTCGGGATAGCCGGCTTCCGCCAGCAGCGCCTTGGCCTTTGCCGGATCGTAGGCATAGGTCGCAACGTCCTTGTCGCAGCCGAACTGGCTAGGCGAGCAGGCGCTGTTAATTACTTCCGTCGTGCCCTTCATCAACGCCGCGACGATACCGTCGCGGTTGATCGCGTGATAGATCGCCTGGCGGACCTTGAGGTTCGTCATCGGGTTCTTGTCGCCCGAGCGGCCGGCCGCGTCGAGTGAGAGATAGCCGACGCGCATGGTCGGGGCATTGATCACCTGGAAGCTGTCGCGGCCAGTCATCTTGTCGGCCTGGTCGGACGGAACCTGCCAGACCAGATCGATCGTGCCGTTGAAAAGCTCGGCCATCTGCGTGTTGATGTCCGGGATGGTGCGAATATCGATGGTGCCGACCTTGGCTTTCGGCTTGGCAGCGGCAAAATAGCCCTCGTTGCGCTTCAGCACGAAATGTTTGCCCGGTTCGACGGTCTCGAATTTATAAGGACCCGTTCCGATCGGCTTGGTGGCAACGCCGGCCGGGCCGACGGCTTTGTAATATTCATCGGGATGGATGATGACCGGGCCGGCCAGGTATTCGAGAGCGGCGGGAAATGGCCCGTTGGTGAGGATGCGCACCTTGAACTGGTCGATCTTTTCGGCCTGCTTGATCCATCCCGTCGCCACCTTGTTCTTGGCGCCGTTCTTCGGATCAACCGTGAAGTTCAGCGTAAAGACGACATCATCGGCATCAAAGGCTTCGCCATTGTGGAACTTGACGCCTTCGCGCAGCGTCAGCTCCAGCGTGGTGGAATCCACCCAGGTCCAGCTGGTCGCCAGATTGCCGACATACTCTCCGGTCGCCGGGTCGCGATAGAGAAGCCCATCCCAGACGGCGTTTCCGAGCAGGATGCCCTCGCGCGCCGTGTTGAAATAGGGATCGACATGCTCGAGTTCCTTCGCAAACGCGATGGAGACGGTGTCGTCCGCCTTACCGGCCCAGGCGGAACTTGCAAACAGGAATGCGGGCAGAAGAGCGGCGGCGGCGGCGGCGGCGGCCGTAGTCTTTGTCAATTTCATTCTCATTCCCCTTATTTTTGCCTATTTTATAGGCCTTTGCGGTTTATGGATTTATCGTACTCACTTTTCTATGTTTGTATACAATATTCTTCTATTGCGCACATGTTTGGATAATTGCATACGCCGCTTGTCAAATTCCCCAGATCACACGACAATATGCGTGGAGGACCGCCATGAACTTAGCCGCATCAAAAACGCCAACGGCCGACGTGCTCTATGAGCGCATTGAGACGATGATTGCCGAAGGACAGGTCAAGGATGGCGAGCGCCTCGACGAAGTGCGCCTTGCCCGGGATTTCGGCGTATCGCGCACCCCTTTGCGCGAGGCGTTGCGTCTTCTGTCGGCGACGGGCCTCATCGAACTCATCCCCAATCGCGGCGCCTTCGTGCGCCAGCCGGACTTCACCCGACTTGTGGAAATGTTCGAAGTGATGGCGGAGGTCGAAGCCTGGTGTGCGCGGCTGGCGGCCGGCCGCATCACCAAGGCGCAGCTGCTGCTTCTGCGCAAAGCCGCCTCTGCCTGCGAAGCAGCCCTTCAGGCGCAGGACTACAAGCGCTACTATGTCGAAAACGCCACGTTTCACACGATGATCTACGAGGCGTCCGGCAACGGCTTCCTGGCCG
The DNA here is from genome assembly GCF_000247475.1 of Rhizobium sp. PDO1-076. Lineage (GTDB taxonomy): Bacteria > Pseudomonadota > Alphaproteobacteria > Rhizobiales > Rhizobiaceae > Allorhizobium. Next base: position 7,884 of record NZ_AHZC01000377.1, read on the forward strand.
AAGAAGCCGGCAATCTGCACAGGCGCCTCAAGCCCTTCCGGCAGGCGCAGCTCTCCTTCGGCGACCGCCTGTCGCAGTCGATGATGGAGCACCGCGAAATCCTGCTGGCCCTTGAAGCGGGCGACGCGGCGCGTGCCGATTCCGTGATGCGCGACCATATCCGCGTCCAGGGCAGTATCTATGAGGAATACCGCCAATCGATGAGCGGAGAGCGGGAGGCCTCTGGCCGGCAAGCCTCGTGAGACCTGCCGCCGATTTCGGGCAGCCGCGTCGCCGAACATCATGGAAATAGCAGAAGCTCTGACACCGCAGCCCCCATCGTCAGACCGGATATCGTCCTGACGATGCCCGCCTTGTCGATGCCGTAGTGGCGATAGAGATCCTGTACCGTGCCGGTCTGACCAAAATGCTCGACCCCGAGCGGTATCGTCCGGTGGCCGTGAACGGCACCAAGCCAGGCAAGGCCTGCGGGATGCCCGTCGGTGACGGTAACAAGGGTGCAATGGGGCGGAAGGTCGGCGAGCAGGGTCTCGACATGACCGGATGCCCGGCTGACGCCGCGCCGCCGTGCCCGCTGGGCCGCGGTCCAGCCGGCGTTCAGGCGATCCGCGGAGGTGACGGCCAGCACGCCGATATCCCGTCGGCTCTCGCCGAGCAGCCCGGCCGCCGCAATCACTTCCGGCGCGATAGAGCCCTGATAGACCAGCACGACATCGGCATTCGGACCGGGAGGCTTCAGCCAATAGCCACCATCGATGACGCCCTGGCGGAAGTGCGGGTCGCTGCGCGGCGCCGGCTGTTCGAGCGGCCGCGTCGTCAGCCGCAGATAGACGGAGCCGCCCGTCTCGTCGCGCAACCAGGTGCGTTCGTCCGGCTGACCGTCGCCATCGCGCTGCATATAATCGAAAGACCAGTCCATGATGATGGCCAGTTCGTCGAGGAAGGCCGGCTCGAAACTCGCCAGCCCATCCTGGCTGATACCGATCAGCGGCGTGGCGATCGACTGGTGTGCGCCGCCCTCCGGCGCCAGCGTGATGCCGGACGGCGTGCCGACGATCATGAAGCGGGCATCCTGGTAGCAGGCATAGTTCAGCGCATCGAGACCGCGGCAGATGAAGGGATCATAAACCGTGCCGATCGGCAGCAGGCGCTCGCCGAACAGCGAATGGGAGAGACCGGCGGCAGCCAGCAGCAGGAAGAGGTTCATCTCGGCAATGCCGAGTTCGATATGTTGCCCCTCCGGCGAGAAATGCCATTTCTGCGCGGACGGCACCCGTTCGTCGCGAAACGTATCGGCCCGCGCATCGCGGGCAAACAGGCCACGCCGGTTGACCCAGGGGCCGAGATTGGTCGAGACAGTGACATCCGGGGCCGTCGTCACGATCCGGGCGGCCAATGCCGTGTCGGTCTTTGCCAATGCATCGAGGATCTTGCCGAAGCCGGCCTGCGTCGACAGAACGCGATCCTCCAGCAGGACCGGCCCCGCTGTCGCAATGCGCTCCGCCTTGAAGCGTCGAGGCCCCGGCTCAAAGAATGGTACACGGGCGAGGAAAGCCTTTGCATCGGCGCTGTCGACCATTGTCGAAAACGGGTCCCACTCCGCGCCGGGTGCAACCTGCATCGCCGCCTGGAAATCGGCCATTTGGCTTGTTGTCATCAGGCCGGCATGATTGTCCTTGTGACCGGCAAGCGGCGTGCCCCAGCCCTTGATCGTATAGGCCAGGAAGACCGTCGGCCTGTCGTGGTCAATGCTGTCGAACGCATCGGTCAGCGCCGTCAGGCAATGGCCGCCGAGATTGTTCATGAGGTCAGCCAGTTCGGCATCGGAACGCCGCTCGATCAGCGCCGCCACGCCGCCCTGGTCGCCGATCTCGTCGAGCAGTCGGCGCCGCCAGGCGGCCCCGCCCTGGAAGGTCAGTGCGGCATAAAGCTGGTTCGGGCAGGCGTCGATCCAGTCCTACAGGCGCGCTCCACCCGGCTCGGCGAACGCCGCGTTCTGCAGCGCGCCGTATTTGATGATCACGACATCCCAGCCGAAGGCCTTGAAAATAGCCTCGATACGCTGCCACAGACCTTCGCGCACCACGCCGTCAAGGCTCTGGCGATTGTAGTCGATGACCCACCAGGTATTGCGCAGGTCATGCTTCCAGCCTTCCTGCAAGCACTCGTAGACATTGCCTTCATCCAGCTCGGCATCACCGACCAGGGCAATCATCCGCCCGAGCGGACGCTTCTGCGCCCAGGGTCTGGCGGCGATGTAATCCTGTACCATCGACGCAAAGGCCGTCACGCCGACGCCGAGGCCGACCGAACCGGTGGAGAAATCGACATCGTCGATATCCTTGGTGCGGCTCGGATAGGACTGCGCACCGCCGAAACCACAAAATTCTCGAGCTTGTCGCGGGTCTGGTTGCCCATCAGATACTGGATGGCATGAAACACCGGCGAAGCATGCGGCTTGACCGCGATGCGATCCTCCGGGCCCAGCACATGGCAATAGAGCGCCGTCAGGATGGAGGCCATCGAGGCCGAGGAGGCCTGATGGCCGCCGACCTTGACCTCACCCTTTTCGCGCAAGTGATTGGCATTGTGGATCATCCAGCAGGCAAGCCACAGCACCTGCTTCTCGATGGATTTCAGAATTGCGATATCGGTGCTTGTCACGACCGTCTCCCAGTCACGCGTTCACGCCTGATGAGGATCCGCCGGCGGCTTTTCGCCTTGCTCTGGCCGGATCCCGTTCCCATGTCTGCAACACCCGGCCGGATGATCATCCGGCCGGGTGGCCCTAGCAAGGCGTCAGCCGTTGCGAAACGTATAGGCATAGCCATTGATGGCCGGGGCACCGCCGAGATGGGCGTAAAGCACCTTCGAGCCTTCTGGGAAGTAACCCTTCTTGACCAGGTCGATCATGCCCTGCATCGACTTGCCTTCATAGACCGGGTCGGTGATCATGCCTTCGAGGCGGGCGCAGAGCCGGATGGCCTCCTTGGTCTCGTCGGACGGCACGCCGTAGACCGGATAGGCATAATCCTCGATCAGGATGATGTCGTCCAATGTCAGGTCACGGCCAAGCTCGACGAGTTCGGCGGTGCGTTGTGCGATCTCCAAGACCTGAGCCTTGGTCTGGGTCGGCGTGAACGAAGCGTCGATACCGATGACATTGCGCTCGCGGCCATCCATGGCAAAGCCGACCGTCATGCCGGCATGGGTGGAACCGGTCACCGTGCAGACGACGATATAGTCGAACTTGAAGCCGAGCTCGGCCTCCTGGGCGCGCACCTCCTCGGCAAAGCCGACATAGCCGAGACCACCGTATTTGTGCACCGAAGCCCCGGCCGGAATGGGATAGGGCTTGCCGCCCTTGGCCTTGACGTCCTCGATGGCATCTTCCCAACTCTGGCGGATGCCGATATCGAAGCCCTCATCCACCATCTGCACATCCGCGCCCATGATCCGGCTCAGCAGAATATTGCCGACCCGGTCGTAGACGGCATCTTCGTGCGGCACCCAGCTCTCCTGCACCAACCGGCACTTGAAGCCGATCTTGGCGGCAACGGCGGCAATCATCCGCGTATGGTTAGACTGCACGCCGCCGATCGAGACCAGCGTGTCGGCATTGGAGGCGATCGCATCGGGAATGATGTATTCGAGCTTGCGCAGCTTGTTGCCACCGAAGGCCAGACCCGAATTGCAGTCCTCGCGCTTGGCATAGAGCTCGACCTTGCCGCCGAGATGCTCCGAGAGCCTTTCCAGCTTCTCGATATGGGTCTGTCCGAATGTGAGCGGATAGCGCTCGAATTTTTCCAGCATGGGATCCCCTTCTGCTTGTTATGACACAGAGGAAACGCTACCATTGCTCGGATGAAAGGTGCTCTCTAAGTTGAACTTGATATTTCGTGAAATCTATTCAAAATCCAGATAGGAATTGCATATATTCCGTCATTCTCGTATTTTCGGAAGATTCTTTCATGGCCACGGAACTGGACCGCATCGACCTGAAAATGCTCCGGCTGTTGCAAAACAACGGGCGGCTCAGCAATGCCGATTTGGCGCAAATGGTCGATGTCAGCGCCGCGACCTGTCATCGCCGCACCCAGCGGCTTTTCGAAGAGGGCTATATCAAGTCGGTCAGAGCCATGGTCGAGCCGCAGAAGGTCGACCGCGGTGCGCTGGTCATGGTCGGCGTGGTGTTGGATCGCTCGACACCGGAAAGCTTCGGCACCTTTGAAAAGGCTGTGGCCAAGCTGACTTTTGTGCTGGATTGCAATCTGGTCGCGGGCGATTTCGATTACTTCCTGAAGATCCGCGTCCGCGACATGGCGGATTTCAACCGCATCCATGGCACACAGCTGATCGCCCTGCCCGGCGTGCGTCAGACCCGCACTTTTTTCGTGATGAAGGAAGTGGTCGACAATGCGCCGCTGAACTTTTGACAGGTGCTTCCAGCAGGCAGAATCGGAAGCGAGCTCAGGCGGCGGGCGCAACACTCGACCGTGATACTACGCCATAGTTCGAGAACACCGTTTTGAATGGGCAGTTTTGCCCTCATGTCTCGAAAATGCCTGGAAATTCGCATTCCCATAAGCACTTCTTTGCTTCAACTCTTTGGCGATGCCAACCGCGTCGTCATGGTTGGTACCGGTGGCGATGAATGCCACGGTTTTACCGGAGTCGCCGTGATGGACGAGCCCATGTACCTGACTGCGGAAGAGGTCGCTGAGCGCTATCGCGAAGCCATAAGCGTAGGCACGTTGCGGAACTGGCGTGCTATGCGGGTGGGGACCCCGTTCCTCAAGATCGGAAAAGCCGTGCTTTATTCAAGGCTGGCCTTGGAGGAATGGGACCGAAAGCACATGGTGGCCTGCAACAATGCGCATGATATTGGTGTCAGCGACTAAGCCGCCTAAGCCAGCCGCATATTTCATGGGAACGGCCCTCGGCACGGCTCGCGTGCATTTTCACTCCCATATCTAGAGCGCGTCCGCTTTACTCGGGGTCATATCCGCACGATTTGAAGTAGTTGGCGCATTCTTGTGGTTCGAACAGCGTGACGATCTGGCCGACGGTATTCCATAAGCCCTCGACCGTTCGCTCAGCTTTGGCGCGCAAGACGGCCTTGAGCTTCGCGAAGGCCTTCTCGATGGGGTTGAAGTCTGGACTGTAGGGAGGAAGGTAGAGCAACCGGCACCCCGCGCCTTCGATTGCGAGACGCACGCCCTCCGCCTTATGTGCCGGCAGGTTGTCCATGATGACGATGTCGCCCGGCACCAAGGTTGGAATGAGAACCTGTTCGACATAGGCTTGGAACGCGACGCCGTTCATCGCACCGTCGAGGACCATGGGCGCGGTCATGCCGGATAGCCTGAGCGCGCCGGTAAATGTCGTTGTCTTCCAGTGCCCGTGCGGGATCGGTGAGCGGCAGCGATCTCCGCAATTGGCCCGTCCGCGAAGCCGAGACATTTTCGTGCTCAGGCCGGTTTCATCGATGAAGACGAGGCGCGCCGGATCGAGGTCGAGTTGGCCGTCGAACCAGTCCTGGCGACGTTTCAGCAGGTCAGGACGGTCCTGCTCCAGTGCATGTGCGGTCTTTTTTTGAAAGTCCAGCCGCGCTTTCGCAGCCAGACGTCAAGCGCACTGCGGTCGATCGATACGGCTCTGTCCTCATGCAATCGCAGAACCATCTCGTTAAGCGTGATGTCCTTTTCATCTTCGATCATGCCGATGATGAAGTCCTCGTGAGCATCCAGGCGCGAGCCGCCGCGTCGGCCCTGCTTCGCAGGCGTCAACCGACCCGCCCGTGCGCTGGCGATCCACGCGATGGCCGTTGAAATGCCGATTCCAAATCGGGCCGCTGCTGAGCGTGCCGACATGCCATCCCGTGACGCAGCCAGAACGCGGTTACGCAGATCATCACTGAAAGCTCGGGTCATATTGCCTCCGACCAAATCACCAGTCGGAGCCATGGAATCAGAATTTGGCCACCGGGGGAATCCTCAACGCGATTCCGCGTTCAATGGACGTGCTCTAAGTGTGTGACGCGCGCTGAAACCGCGATTTCCCGGCACGAGCTGTGAAGCATCAGCGCCTCCACGCCTCAATTCACCTCCAGTCACCTTTCCTAGTAGTCGAATCCATCTCGCGATTGTTCGACCCTAATGGCTCCTAAGCAGCGTATTGACCCGCAGAAAATGATGATCAATGATGACCCTGCCAGGCTCGGGATGCTTGGACATGATCGTGCGAGATAATCACTGCCAGTCAGTTACCGCAGGCACCAGAGCCATACCCCCTTCCATTTCCTCAATATAACTTACTGATTTTACTAACCAAATCGGAACAGCAGGAGTACTCCACAAGCACCCCTCTTTAAATGCATCGCCCTCCCCAAATGCGCGCGACCCGTCGGCAAGGCAGACGGGTCGTTTTTCATTCTACGCAAGGCATCCGCCTCGTAGTCAGAGCGCCGATGCGCCCAGTTGCAGACCATAGGCGACGATGTCTCGACCGACGACGATGCGATCCGCTTCATAGCGTTGCAAGGCTGTAGTGAGATCACGCTCCCGCGCGAGACAGTTGCTCAAGGCCATGACATCGCCTGCTGCCTTCGACACACCCATGGCCGTGTGCGGCCGTGCGACGAAGGCAGCATCGCCGATCAGCGCGATCGACCGGCCGATCATGCGCGGCGCCTCATAGTCGAAAATACCCTGGATCGATGGGCTCGGCTCGGCTGCGACCGCCAGCGCAAACTGGTGCGGCAGAATCTGTCGGGCATCGTCGCGCAAGGCCTCCAGACGATCGCGGGACAGGCCACCACGCGGCAGAGAAAATGCGTGCCTGCGGTTGTCCATATCCGTGAATGTCCCGGCAAGTTCACTCTGCAGCACCTTGCGGTACCAGACCCAGTTGTAACGACGGCTGCCGTTTTGCCTTTCCCCCTTCGAGCCCGGCACCAGGTAACCAAGCACATGCACGCCGGGCTGGACATGGAAGGCGAAGCGATCCAGCAGCAGCCCCGCATCCAAGGGAAGGCTCGTCTCCGGGATCAATCCGCGCCAGGCGACATAGCCGCTATAGTGGTTCTGATGATCTTCCGGATTGACCGCCCGGCGCACGACAGAGCCGAGACCGTCCGCGCCGATGACGAGATCCGCAGTCTCTCGCGTGCCATCGTCGAAGATCAACTCGGCGCCGCCCGCTCCATCTACGACGTCCACGACCTGCCGACCAAGGACATAGCTTCCAGGGGCGATACGCCAGGCGAGGGTATCAAACAGGATGTCCCAGGAGATCTGGGTTTGCGGCATGTGAACGGTCTGGGCGATGCTGCCGTCATGGTTGAGATAGATGCGCTCCTTGGCGACCACGCCGACATGGGCTACTTGCTCGCATCCTATCAGTCGAAGAATGCGCAGCAGGTCGCTCTGGCCGACCAGGCCTGCGCCCCGGCCGGCAAGACCACTCACTGAGCGCTCGTAGACGCGGACATCATGGCCGGCATTTTGTAGCAGGATGCCGGCAAAGAGACCGGCGAGCGACCCACCGACGATCCTGATACGGAGCTTTTCCATCTGTCGCTCCTCACTGCCCAGCCACAGCGGGCTTGTGCTGCCGATGATGCGCGAACTTGACTGCGAAGGCTGCGATGCCAAGGGCCGCACCCAGCGCACTCACCATAAGCCAGCCGCCCTCGCCCCATGCCAATGTCGCCATCGCCGAACCTGCCGCACCGCCGAGGAACATACCCGTCATGAAAATCGTATTGAGGCGGCTGCGCGCATCGGCGTCGAGCGCATAGATGATGTGCTGGTTGGAGATCAGCGCACTCTGGATGCCGAAATCCAGCACGATGACGCCGACGACCAGAGTGACGATGGATGCACATGCGCCGAAGATCAGCCAGGCGACGATGGTCAGTGCCGCCCCGAACCAGACGACGAAATGCGGTCCTCTTTTATCCGCGACCCGGCCGGCGAGCGGTGCTGCGAATATGCCGACCGCACCGACAATCCCGAACAGGCCGGCGACATCCGCCCCCAGCTGGAAGTTCGGTCCTGCGAGATAAAGCGCCAGGATTGTCCAGAAGGCCGTGAAGGAAGCGAACAGGAATGCCTGAATGACGGTCGCAGCCCTGAGTGCCGGATGCAGCTTCCAGAGCTGACCGAGAGAACGGAGAGCCTGATGATAGCGCAGCGTTGATGTCGGCCGGTGATGCGGCAGGACCGCGAACATCAGACCCGCGGCCAGAAGGGCAAGCGGCACGCCGATCCAGAACATCTCCCGCCAGCCGGCATGTTCGCCGACGAAACCCGACAGGGTGCGGCTGAACAGGATACCCGACAGCACGCCTGCCATGACTGTGCCGATCGTGGCGCCGCGTTTTTCCGGCGGTGCCAGCGATGCGGCGAAGGGAACGATCTGCTGAGCAACGGTCGAACAGGCCCCGACAATGACAGAGGCTGCAAGTAGCATCCAGGCAGTCGGTGCCAGTGCAGCCAGAACCAAGGCTGCGGCCAGAACCACGAACTGGCCGATGATCATACGCCGGCGATTGACAAGGTCACCCAGCGGCAAGAGCAGGAAGAGCCCCAGCGCGTAGCCCAGTTGTGTCGCCGTTGGCACCATGCCGGTGATCGGCTGATGCTGGAACTCGGCCTCGATAATGCCGAGCATAGGCTGGTTGTAGTAAATGTTGGCAACGGCAATGTCTTTTCCCGCCAGGAAATGGCCATGCTGCATGACGCAGGCGCAGTGGGCGAGATTTCCTATCGTTTCTACGACAAGGACGGAAAACCCGAGGAGACGCCGCTCAACGAGCGGGTCATCGGGATTTCGCGGAAGACTTGAAACGGACCGACCGCGTCATGGCGCTGGCCGGCGGAGAATCCAAGACGCAGGCGATCGCCGGCGCCTTGAAACTGGGCGTCATCGACGTGTTTGTTACAGACAAGTTCACGGCAGCCAGACTGACGGCCTGATCTCATCCGAGACGGACTGGCTGATCTGCTGCGCAATTGGGAGTGAAGAACCATGAGACGTTTTGCAGATCAGGCCGTGTTCATCACGGGCGGCAACAAGGGCATCGGTGGTGGGATCGCCAGACGTTTTGCCGAGGAAGGCGCGAAGGTCGCCATCGCTGCGATCGACAAGGACACGCCCGAAGCGGCGGCAGCACTCGCGAAAGAAACCGGCGCGCAGGTCATCGGCATCGTTCTGAACGTGACCGACGCCACGGCTGTGAAAGCAGCCTACGAAGAGGCGGAAGACAAGCTTGGCCCTCTCTCCGTGTCGGTACAGAACGCCGGCGTCATCACGATCGCCAAAGTCGAGAACCTGACCGAACGGGAGTGGGATCTCAATCTCGACGTCAACACGAAAGGAGTATTCCTGTGCTGCCAGGAGGCGATCCGCCGCTTCCGTGCGAGCGGCATCAAAGGGCGCCTGATCAACACCGCGTCCGGCCAGGCGCGGCAGGGTTTCATCTACACGCCGCATTATGCCGCTTCCAAGTTCGGGGTTGTCGGCCTGACCCAGAGCCTTGCGAAGGAGCTGGCCCGCGAAGGCATCACGGCAAATGCGATCTGCCCAGGTATCATCCACACCGAAATGTGGGACTACAACGACCGCGTCTGGGGCCAGATGCTGGGCGAATACGGCCCAGGCGAACTGATGGCCGAATGGGTCGAAGGCATACCGATGGGCCGCGCCGGTACGCCCGCAGAGGTCGGCGCCCTTGTTGCATTTCTCGCATCCAAGGACGCCGCCTATATCACCGGCCAGACCATCAATATCGATGGCGGGCTTATCATGTCATGAAGCTGCTTTGTAGGTGATGTTCCGTCCTTCGTGATCCTCCGGATTTGCCATTCGTGCTTTGAGGTTGGGTTTCATGGATGTCTTCGTTCAGGAACTAATGCGCATTCCAGAGGTTTCATCAATCGACCGCAGGCGAACCGACCAGTGAGGCCCAGCGCGACATCAAAACTCCTCCCAACTGTCTCCCCCTTTCAGCGCAGCGTTGCCGTTGAATGCGTGGGCAACTTTTGCCGATATTTGGCGCGCCGGGGACGCGACCGGTCGAGAACGATGGTTCGCGGCAACCGGTGCAACCCGAGATGGTGCGGCCGCTGTCCCGATGTTGAACTGACCTAGAAGTTCGAACAGTTGCTCTGCTTCGCGTGCCAGACTGTGGGCCGCAGCCGTAGTTTCCTCGACCATCGCCGCGTTCTGTTGGGTACCCTGATCCATCGTGTTGACGGCAGTGTTGATTTCCTTCAGGCCCGTTGCCTGTTCTTTCGATGCCTCGACAATGGCACCAACATTTCCGTTGACCTGGACGACCTGAGAGACGATCTCCACCAGAGCTTTGCCGGTATTGCCTACCAAGGTTACCCCGTTCTTGACCTGTTCATTCGACGTGTTGATCAATTCCTTGATCTCTTTTGCCGCCTTGGCCGACCGTTGGGCGAGTTCGCGAACCTCCTGGGCCACAACAGCGAAGCCCTTACCGGCATCTCCGGCGCGAGCCGCTTCAACACCGGCGTTCAACGCCAGAAGGTTTGTCTGGAACGCGATTTCGTCAATCACACCGATGATGTTTGAGATTTCCGACGCCGATTTCTCGATCTTGCCCATAGCTTCAACGGCCTGCCCCACGACATTGCCAGAATGCTCTGCGTTCTCCTTGGTCTTGCGTACCAGTTGACCGGCCTCCTCCGCGCGATGGCTGGAGTCAGCGACGGTCGTGGTAATTTCTTCCAGCGCCGCTGCGGTCTCTTCGACTGACGCAGCTTGCTGCTCTGTGCGCCTCGACAGATCATTCGACGCCGACTGAATCTGCTGAGATGCCGCGGCGATCGCACCGGCATTCTGAGAAATTGTCTGCAGGGTGCCCCGTAGTTTTGCCGAAGCTCCGTTGAAGTCGACGCGGAGCTTTTCGAGCGCAGGCAGGAAGGGATTGCTCACCATCTGCGTCAAATCGCCTTCGGACAAGGCCTTAAGCGCAGCAGCCAGTTGGTCGACATTGCCGACACGCGTGGTGACATCGGTTGCGAACTTCACGACCTTGAACACTTTGCCGTTCATATCGAAGATCGGGTTATAGGACGCTTGGATAAATGCCCTTCTGCCGCCCTTCCCGAGGCGCATGAACTCGTCGGAGACAAATTCTCCGTTTTCCAGTTTCGTCCAGAAGAGACGGTACTCTTCGCTGTTGGTGTAACTCGGCTCGCAGAACATCGAGTGGTGCTTGCCCTGGATTTCCGACAGCTGGTATCCAAGCGTTGAGAGGAAATTCTCGTTGGCGGTGAGAATGTCACCCTTTGGCGTGAACTCGATCACGGCCTGTGCACGGGAGATCGCATCGAGCTTGCCACTATCTTCGGCGGCCTTCAGCTTCTGTTCGGTGATATCGGTAGCGAACTTGACCACCTTGTAGGGTTTGCCCCCGCGAAGCACTGGATTATACGACGCCTCGATCCAGACTTCGTGGCCATCTTTAGCAATGCGCTTATACTGGCGGCGGTCATATTCACCGCGCCCGAGCTTGCTCCAAAAATCCCGATAATCTGCTGTTGCGACCTCGGCGGGATCCACAAAAACACTGTGGTGCTTCCCGACGATTTCCGAGAGTTGATAACCCAGCGCCCGACAGAAATTCTCGTTCGCCGTGATGATCGTTCCGTCAAGCTTGAACTCGATGATCGCTTGAGACTTGCTCATCGCTTCGAGTACACCCTTTGCATCTGAACCGGCACCAAAACCCAACATATGTTCCCCCTAGTGAGTGATGAGACAACCTGGGATGCGCACGAAACGTTTCGGGTGCCTCCTCAGATTTGATGGTGTGAATTGTCGGGGCAAGCTGTTTACGATATGTGAATATTCTGATGGGAGCGCACCATTGTTGCGTATTTTCGACAATTCTTGTCAATCGTCAAAAACGAAGCATATCCCAGAGCGAATACACTCAATGGTCCCGCAACCCACGATATCTGCGAGGCGACCAAGGGACGACTGGACGAACGACAGTTTAAACTCTTGAATTGCCAAGGTGCCGAGAATCGTGACTTCACGTCTCACCAGCTCTCCTGTTTCGATCTGGTGCTGATCGCCGCGAACTGGCAGCTCTTGATGAGAAGTCACACAGGCAAGCGCCCTGAACGACATCCAACCGGGGAAGTTGCCGCGGCATGCCTATGTCGAACGCTTCGGTGATCCCCCACATCAGTCCCGGTGTCTTTGGGGAGCCAGGGCCATCGTCTGCGCATAGGCGAGTGGCGAGCGGTTGCCTGGCATGTTTTCGTCCAATACCAGCGTCTTCAGATCGTCGGACCGGACGTCGAGTGCGACGACGCGTTCAAGCTTGTCGATCTGCCACACGACATAGCCGAGTTCGGGAACATAGCCGCAGTCGCATCCGCAATCGCCGCCTTTGATCATATGCGCCTCCTCGGGCAGATACATGATCTGGGGTTTTGGCAATGTGTAGCAATGCCCCTCATAGGCATAGCCGTAGATCACGCCGATGCTCTTGATATAGCGCCCGTCATCACCCCTGTAATTTTTTGATGGAACACCGATATCGACGGGAAGTTGCTGGAGCTTGTGATTGTGATCGACAATAGCCAAAACGATCTGCTGATTGACTATGCCGAAGATTTCATCGCTGGTGATTTTGAGGACCGCCAATTCTTTGACGGCTTCAACCAATCTCTGCATTTCGTCAGAATCGGCCGTAAGCCCTTGCAGTTTTTCAGATACCTTCCTGTTGATAGCCTCATCTGAAAGCTTGAAAATTGGCCGATATATCGCAGGCCTGCCGTAGAGTCGCACTTCGCTCGGATTGTAAGATCGATAATCCGGCTCTGACAAATCTTCCACAATCGGTCCCACACCGGGATGGCTGCTGCAGTCGCTCATCGCACTCTCCTTTGACTTTTACCTCGATCCTATGATTTCACGCCACGCAAAATTCTCTGCCAGCAGTTCGGCCGCCGGCCCGTCCGCGGCGGCAATGACAGCACTTGCCGCCTGATCCAGTCGCAATGTGCTCGGATCCAGTGTTTTCAGCGAAGCCGCCAAAGCCGTGGCCACCGCGTCACGTGCGCCTACCAGCGCTTGCTTGAAAGACAAAGGCCTTGCACTGAATGCCTGCTCCGTCGCTTGACGAAATGTGTCAAATTCGTCCCATGCCAGGTCCCGCAGATCGACGTCCAGAAGCCGCTTGTCAGCGCAGCCTTTCGCGACCAGATCGCGATGATAAAGTGCTACGATGGTGTCGAAGATCGCACCGATGAATGGCAATGCGCGGTCATGCACCTCGCGCGTCACTGCAGACATTGTCCGAAAATTGGTTGCGAGGCGGATCTGCGTCTCGGGGCTCGTTTCCGCAAAGCGGTTCAACTCGTTATAGAGAAGCAGATTGCCTCTCGTTCTGCGCAGAAGCCGGTCAATCGCGGAATCGAAATGCAGGAGCGAGATCAACGAAACGCAATCCGAAAAGGCTTCGGAGTAGGAAAAGAAGTCGCCCCCCGGCGATGTGGCGGCTGGCACGCCGGTCTCCGACAGCATGATCAGGTGCCCGACCTCGTGTGCGATCGTATCGAAATTCAACGCGTAGGGTCGCAAAATGCCATCGACGTCGGAACACCCCAGTTCGAGAAAGCCGTAGCCTGCTTGGGCATTGTCCCAGTCGACAAACGGGACAATTTCAAGCCTCGGAAAGGTCTGATCGAAAAACCAGCGGACCGGCCGCCCCAGATAACTTTGCCAGATGTCGAGAACAAAACGGACGCAGGCATAGGCGTGAACGGCAAGGAAAGGACGCGAGGTCGGATCGATATTGTCGAAGTGACGGTCTGGCCCCGGCCTCACCGGCGCACGCTTTGTCCCGACGAAAGGCGGCAGGTTGGCGAAGCCATAGGGTTGTTTTTCATAGAGCGGATCTGCGACATACATGGAGAGGTCGCTGGGGCCCTCGCCGATTTCATCGCGCTGTATCGACAACCACACACGATCGGGCTGTTCGTATCCGGGAATGAATGGCGGTTGGGGATAAATCCAGAAGCGCGTGCCGACACGCGCATTTCCAGAGTCGAAGGAATCGTCCCGAAGCAGGCGCATCGTGCATATGCCCCCTCGATTGAAAACTCGCAGCTAGAGATTCAATTTATAAGTGTTTACTAATCTTGAGTCAATGCCGCCAGCTTCAAGATCCCGGACAAAGGTGTTCGTCGCAACCCACGCATTGCTTGCAGGCCCAGCGCTGTGTTGTGTTGCAAGGGCCCTCGCGTTTCGCAGCGCCAGGAGCGCGTCTTGTCGTTTCTGTCCCACCACTTCATTGCGCAAGGCTTTCAACCGCTCCTTGTCGCACCCCGTGTCCCGGATGATCGCCTCAAACCGGCGCTCTCGAAAGTTCGTGTTTCGCGCAATATTTGTGAATATGTCGCGCTCTTCAGCGGTCACAAGTTTCTCACGTGACAGTTTGGCGAATGTTCGCTGAAGATCGACCATTGCATGCGTCAAAGGCGGAAAGCCGAGTTCCGCTGGGCCTGAAAGGACTGCGACTGCATCGTCGGGCGCCAGTCGCCAGCGCCGATACCACCGGTAGACCAGGCCGACACCGATCATGCCGAATTCACTGAATTCCGCCGCCCTCAGCGCGCCCATGCTTGCCGCGCCAATCACAACGATGCCCTGCGCCATCGCCCAGAGGATTTCCTTGTGTCGGACAGCCGGCCTGTCTTCGAACTGCCCGTCGATCAGGACCATGGCCCGCGGCCGGTAGGCGTGAGCGGCAAGCAGAATGTCGCCTTGCGCAGCCGGATGCACATAGATGGCGTCGAGAACCCGCTCCGCTTCTGCCAGGCGAAGCGTCGGGCCGAGAAACACCACGATCGGACCTTCCTCGCTCGCATCGACCATGTGAACACTCACCGCAGGATTGAAAAGGGACTGCCACCGGGCAGAATGGTTCTCACGCACTGGACGCCTGTTTCGGCGTCCGCTCCCACCGGGACCGCCAATATCGGCCCCAAGCCGGCGGATAGCACCCGATCGATGAGCGAGCCAAGATCCGCAACGGCGCGCACTTCAACAGCCGGGCGTGGCAATCCGGTCGTGTCCCGGACAATAAGCTGGCGGGCCTTGGCGACGATCGCGTCGGTACTGCGCCTGTAGTGCGCCCGGGTTTGATCGTCGCGCGCACCCGATATCGCCCCGGCGCGGGCCGACAGCGCCTCGAGCATCGCGCTCGCTGCGGCGGCAGCGATGCTTGGAGCCGCCGCATATCCCTCGGTCGGAAGCGCAAGGATAGGTTCGCCTGGACCTGTCTCGATCGTCTGGCACCAGACAACCGGGACCTTTGCAGGCGACGGAACGAGCCAAAGACCGAAGGAAATAGGGTGCTCGCCCACAACAGACAGTATGTGATCAACTTCGTCCCCCAATCCGTGCGGAGAAATGCGCATTCGATCAAAGAAGCCGTGGGTAGCAAAGGCGCGAGCGATCGCGTCGCGCTCGATACATTCGAACAGACCATGCAGAAACGCATCGAGGACAGTCATGTGACAGGCGAGACCCGTGGTCGTCCGTATAAAGAGACCATCCTGGTCGAGTGGTGGATCCGTGTAGCAGGTGTGAACGAGTTCCTGCGGGACCGGTTGTGGAAGACCTGCCGCAATATCGATGCCGGTGACCCAAGGTATCGTCCTTGCCCGCCAATTGCCCCGGCGATCGGGTGCCAGCAAATTTTCAAACAGGCCGTCAGCGATTTTGATTTCATCCGCTGTCGCCCGAAATACAAGCTCCGGGGGAATGGCTTCCGCGTAGAACCGTTCAAGCGATTCCATAATTGCCCCCACTGCCGCGCCCGCCATCCAAAAGCCCCGCCCGAGTGACGTGACCTCGGATAAGGCCGCGGGTCGAACGGCTTGGACAACCGGCAGGCCGATCCGGTCAAGTCCGGTCAGATCCCCCAGCCGAGTTATTCGCGCGCGACGACATAGTGGCAGTATCTTGTGCAAGCATTGAGTGGTCTCGTCGAGATCTGAGGGTGGCGACAGGAGGTTATGAAGGTTTGAAACCACAGCACAGTGAAGGCGCGCGAGCCTGCCGTCACGATCTGACGGATCGTTCGCTTTCGGGTGCTTGAGATCAACATTGACCGGCAACGCCTAGCTCCTGAATGGAACGTCTCGCCCGCCTTAGAAGCGCCTTGGCGCCTTGGCGCTCGGCAATTTCCATGGCGGAGCGAAGGTCGGCAACAATTGGATCCCTGCTGGTATTGACCCGCGCGCAAAGCACCGCGCGGCGACGGTAAAGCTCGGCGAGCCAATAGGCATGTCCGGTTTCCCTAGCCTTTTCGATCGCGTCATTCGTGACCTCGACCGCGAGCTCAAATTTGCCAGCAAGCCCGAGCAGAGTGGCGTGCATGTAAAGATAGATCGGCAGATCTGCGACGGCACCAAGGCTTCTCAGAAGCGACAGCCCCTCGCCGAACATCGCATGCCCGCTGTCAAGGCTTTCGCCATGCGCATGCGCCCACCCGGCAAAGAGCAGCGACAGGCCGGACAGAGACTGCATATCATGCAACTTCGCAAAATCGGCCATTCTACTGGAAACGTCGGTGAGACGCCCATAATCGTCCCGGTAAAACGCAGACACTGCTTCCGTATCCAACGAATGCGCCTTGCTTGGCGCATGCGCTATCCGGTCTGCGAAAGCGACCATTTTCGAAAGAGATGTGTCCGAGGCTTTCGATTGCCCCGTCAGCCACAGCGAAAGAGCGAGTTGCCCGAGGCCGCACACTTTCGCGTCATGGCCGCCAAACAACGTGCGGCTGGTCCTAGCGGATTGCTCGTCATAAAGCGCCAGTCCCGCCTTGATCGCATCCTGGGTTTCGCGATGGTTTCCGAGGTTGAAATCGATGGCCCAGATGCAATGGTTGACCTGCAGCCTGATTTCCGGATCTTCCACCCCGGCCAGCATTGCCTGCACCTGCAGGGCACGATCGTGCATGATGCGAAAATCCGATCCGGTGAGCCACCACCCCCAATAGATTGGAAACCACCGGGACTGGTCCTCCATCGGCTGACGGCGGGCAATGGCTATGCCATCTTCATAGAGCTTGCGGGCGGGCGGCGAATTCTGCCCGACAAGGCCGGTCAGGATAGGCCCGAGTGACGTCAGCGCGGACAGTTGTAGAGGTTCGATCGCATGTTTCTCGCCCAGGCGCTGGCAAAGCGACAAGGCGTGCTCCAGATAGTTGCGCGCCTCTATCATCGCCGATCGGCTCGAATTTTCTCTCCCTGCCGCCGTATACAGATCGATGGCGTTTTCGAGGAGTCCGGCACGCTCCGCATGTTCGGCCAGCGTTCCGGTATCGATCCAGGCTGCCATTTGGCGATTTTGGCTGACTGCCGCGAACAGGCGCCTATGCAATGTCTGCTGCTGCTTGCGCAAGAGCGTTTTGTAGATGGTCTCCTGGACCAAAGCGTGCCGGAAACCGTAGGCGATGTGCCCTCGTGTCCTGATCCTCATCAGGAACCCCGCATCGCTCAATGTATCGGCGGCTTTGGCCAACGACGCCTTGCCCAATCCTGGCAAAAGCGCGCGAAGTAGCGACAGCGTGAACCGGTTGCCCGCAACTGCTCCCGCTCGCGCCACGTCTCTGGCCATGCCCAGGTCGTTAAGACGCGCATTCAATATTTCCTCGAATGCGGACACATGGCTGGGTGTAACGTTCTCCGACAAGCTCATCGTGTCCGCATCAACGTTCTCCGAGACCCATTGGCCGATTTGTTCGATGAAGAGCGGAACACCGCCGGAGATCCTTTCTATGACGTCAACGAGCCCAGGAAGCATGGCCTGCCGCTGCTCCGGCCATCGCGCCTCTATTGCCTGTCGAGTTTCGCCACGATCAAGCGGGAGCAGGATCAGACGCGTGGGTTTGGCCGCATCCAGCCAATCCGTCCCAAACCCGAGACGGGACGTCGCGACGAGGAGAATCGGAAGTTGGCGCGCAACCCGAGCGGCCTCTACCAGCAAATCCTTCGAGCTAGGATCGATCCAGTGGATGTCTTCGACCGCCAGGACGATGGGGCCATTCGCGCACAACGCTGCGAGCACACGAAACACGGCGCGACGCGCTTTTTCCCGAATGGCTTTGGGATCGACATCGGCGAGCTGTTGATTTCGTCCCACGGCACCGAGCAAATGCGCAAATGTATCAATCGTTTCCGCTTCGCGAATGCCGTTTCGTTCGAAAGCGGCAGCCACAGCCGAAGCCGACAGACCCGGCTGGTCGGCTGGTCGGCTGGTCCAGATGCTGCGCCGGTAAAGGTGTTCAACAAAGGGTGTAACGTCGCGCGGTGTCCCCCGGGCAGGCACTGAAAGAAAAACAGCCCTGATCGCTGGTCGCGAGTGATCTTTCGGGCTTCCCGCAAAAGGCGCGACTTTCCAATGCCTGCATCTCCCTCGAGCAGGATCATTTCCCCACCCTTCGCGGGGATCCTTTCCCAACAGGCGGCAATCGCGCTCAACTCCCGTTCACGACCAATGAAGGGGCCACCAAGACGACCGAACGCGTAAAACCGGTTGACCTCGATCTTGTGTCCGAGTGCACGCCACACCTTTTCCGGCACGGCGAATCCCTTGAGCACCTTGTCGCCTTCGAACACGAAAGCATGCGACCTGCCAGCCAGGTCACGCGTCTCTTCCGAAACAAAAACGGCATCCGGTGCGGCAATCTCTTGTAGACGGGTGGCTATTGCCAGTGCCGCGGCGGCAACCGGCTCGTCCTGCGTCTCCTGAACAAGCGCGACGGATGTCGCGATCCCGACGCGGACGTGCAAGTCGTCACGCAAGGCTTCCCGACCAACGCGCGCGCAGCCTTCGACGATCCCGAGACCGGCGCGAATGGCGAGCGATGCCGCATCCTTTGCACCCAGGTCATTCGGGAAGAGTGCCACACCGCCGTCGCCGGCCTCAAGCAACATGACGCCGGAATGAGATGTTATCGACTGTTTCGCTGCATTCTGAAATGCGGCAATCAATTCCTGATAGTCTTCTATGTCGAGGAGCTGGAGAAGTCTAGTAGACCCGACGAGATCGAAACAGAGGGCGGTTACGATCCGCCGCTCGCCCCCATGTTCGAAGGGGCGTGCCTTGCGACGTGAAGGTTTCGCCGGTTGTCGTAGTTTGTTGACCCGACTTTCGAGCATCCGCCACTCCTACGGCTCACGTGTATTCCGGATCCAGAATGTATAGCATATGCGACGGGCACCAGCGTAGTGGTTCCCCGCCGCTCCCGGAGAGCCCGGAGCGATTTTTTGCTCATTGCTTTGCACCTAACCTAAGCCACGGTCATCTCAGGTCTGCGAAGATCGCGTCCGGCGGACTGAGCCGCCCCAGCTTTGCCGGAAACCATTTGCTTCAAGTTATGTGGCCATGGCTGGCGCGCCCAGCATGGCATAGCATCGTTGTTCGGCCTCTCTTGGCGAGATGATTCCAATGGGCTCAAGAAGGCGCCACTACAGCGAGGAAATCCAGCCTGGGGCTTTTCCGATCTTTGCGGGGCGGCGTAACGCATGACGGACCTAAAAGGATGGTCCGGGCAAGCAAATCATCTCGATGACCATCAACGGCATGGTGATAAATCCGACAAATCTCGACTATGGCAACCCCGAGGATCGCCTGCTGTCTGTGCTAGTAGAATTCACCGACTCCGTCGGTACTCGCCCGGCGTTTTGCCCAACTGTCGTCTGAAGGCTCTGGCGAACGCGGCCTGTGAAGAAAAGCGGCAGACGAAAGCGATCTCGACGAGAGACATTTCTGATGAAGACAGCAGAGACAGGGCGCGATTGATCCTCCGGCTCCCAATGTAACTGTTCGGGCTTTCGCCCACGGCCGTCCGGAACGCCCTCGCGAAGTGATACCTGCTCAGACAAGCAACCGACGCAATCTCGGCGACGGTCAGATCGGTTTCGAGATTGTCCTCGATGTAATCCTGGACACGCTTGAGCCGCCTTTGATCCAAAGCACCGACTATTCCCCCACCACGCTTCTCGATGCAGTGATCCGTGTAACTGCCGCTGATGTGCGTTACCAGGACGCTCGCGAGATGTTCCATCAAGAGCGAACCGCCTGCAGTCTCTTCCCTCAACTCGCCAAGTATGCGGACGCAAATCTGTCGGACGAATTCGTCTTCAAGCCCAGCTCGATAGATGTTTTCATCGAAAGCCACGGGGCGAGATGCTAACCCAGAAAGCGCGTCGATCTGGTCGTCGGGAATGTAGACATGCAAGACTTCCGGTATAGCCTCGGTTAGCCGGATCTGGTCCTCGTTGACGCCCTTGGGACACAGCCAGAGCGCTCCAGATCGGCTGGGCGTCGCTTGAAATCGTCCGTTACCTCGCCGCTCGACCATTCCGCCGCCCGTCCCGCGAACTGCAAATGTTATTTCCGTCTGCCTCGAGCAGATATCCGGGATGTCGCATGCGGGATGCGTCCGCAGTTCGGCGGCCAAACCGCCCCAGCCTCTGCCCAGAGAAGAAGCAAGCAATCCTGCATCGGGAAATTTCTGAGCCCCGTGATCGTAAAGAGATGTCATTGCAGCCGCCCGCGCCTGGTCTTCCTCGCAATGTTGTACGGTCGCGTTCGACCGAAAATCAAGGGAACAGCACACAAGGTAAAAACCTCGGCACGGCCAGACAAGACGTGTCCGACGTTTGCGGCAATGTTGATTGCTGCGACAGGTCGTCTGAAGTGGCCCGGCGCGCAGAAAAATCGCAAATCGGGGTGTCCGGAATACGAGCGGAACCGCTTCGTTCGTTGGTCACCTTGTTCCAACAATTGTAATAGTGTTAGCTAAGTGCATTGTAACCTGAAGTATAAGAATTTTGAACTTTATTAGCGCCGTGTCGCGATACGACGTGAGCAACGACCATTTTGAGTGATGTCGCTGGAGTGGCGAGTTTGGAAGAGGAACTGTATTTTGCGCCGTTCTCTATAGTGCCCGCCAGGCGAAGCCTGATGCGGAGCGGAGCGGTCGTTCCCTTGGGAAGCCGAGCCACGGATATCCTCCTGCTTCTGGTCGCACATCCCGGAGAACTCAAGACAAACCAGGAGATCGTAAAGCACGTATGGCCAGATACGTTCGTGGACGATGCCAACCTGCGCGTCCATGTATCGGCATTGAGGAAAGTCCTGGGCGACACCAAGGCCGAACCCAACTTCGTCGCAAATGTTCCGGGGCGAGGCTATACCTTCATCGCGCGCGTGGAGCGCCGATCGCAGGTCTTGCCGATCGAGCCCGCCTCCACTCGCATCCCACGCGACGCGGATTCGCTGCGGATAATTGGCCGCGATCACAGCATTGAGACGATCCTATACCAGTTGGGAAAAGGCCGACTGGTCACAGTCACGGGCGCTGGAGGGATCGGAAAGTCCACCGTTGCGAGAGCTGTCGCTGGGCGATTGGCCGGGAGGCTTGAGGTAGTCAGCGTAGAACTGTCCGACGTGGCGTCAGGCGATCTCGTGCTGACGGTTGTCGCATCCGCTCTCGGGATTAAATCGCGCGCCGACGACATGCTGGATACGATATGCATGACGCTGGAAGCAACACCTACCCTGATCGTTCTCGACGGATGCGAGCATTTGATCGAGGACGCGACTAAATTCGTCGAAGCCGTCCTGCAAAGAACGACGTCGGCCAGGTTCCTCGCCACAAGCCGTGAACCGCTCAGGGGAAGCGGCGAGCGTGTCCACCGTCTCTTTCCTCTCGATACGCCCGCTGCTGACGTGAGCCCCGAGGAGGCGCTCAGGTTCCCGGCCATCGAATTGTTTGTGGAGCGGGCCGACGCGTGCCTTGGCGGTTACGAACTCACCGAGGAAGACGCACCCATCGTCATCGATATCTGCACGCGGTTGGACGGGATCGCGCTGGCCATCGAACTTGCTGCTGGCCGTCTCGAATCCATGGGGGTCGCATCACTCGCCAAGTCCCTCAACGACTGCTTCAAGGTTCTCAGCCGCGGGCGGCGGACGGCCTTGCCCAGACACCAGACGCTCCGCGCGGCTCTGGATTGGAGTTACATGTTGCTGAACCCTACGGAACAGCGTGCGCTGGTCGAACTCTCGGTCTTCAGGGGCCGTTTTTCCATGAGTGCCGCCGAGGCCGTGCTCACCGACGACACCTACGACCTTCTGGCCGCGCTGGTGGCCAAATCGCTGGTGGTCGTGGAGGCGTCCGCAGGCGATCAGTCATACCGTCTGCTCGACACAACACGCATATACGCCTCCGCAAAGCTTGTGGAATCAGGCGAATACGATCGTATCATGATCAAGTTCGGCAACTACCTGTTGGAATTGTTCGAGGCATCCACATCGGTGATGCACACACATACCACCGACGAAGTAGGGCGTGACTTCGGCTCTCTCATACCGAGCCTCCGAGCGTGTCTGGACTGGGCACTTCTCGGCAGTGGCGAAAGGATCCTCGGTGCGAGGATCACCGTCGCGGCCTTGCCGCTTTTTTTCAAACTGTCGCT
Source organism: Rhizobium sp. PDO1-076 (assembly GCF_000247475.1). Lineage (GTDB taxonomy): Bacteria > Pseudomonadota > Alphaproteobacteria > Rhizobiales > Rhizobiaceae > Allorhizobium. Next base: position 30,437 of record NZ_AHZC01000377.1, read on the forward strand.
GTTCGACGAATGCATCGCCGCAGTCACCTCGTCGATCGGCTACCTCGATGCCAACCCCGACGTCGACGAAGCGAGCAGAATGAAACTTTACACGGCACTGGGATGGCCGCAGATGATCGCCGCCGATGCCCCAGGACGAGGTATTGAAGCATGGACGGCATCCGCCCGCATCGCCGAGAAGCTGGGAGATGTCGATCATCAGCTACGATCCATATGGGGACTTTGGGTAGACGCCATAAACAAGGCGGAGCCGAACACCGCGCTTGGTTTGACGCTACAGTTCGCAGAAATGGCAGCCGTCTCGCCCGACCCTGCCGACATTGTGATCGGCCATCGCATGAAGGGCGCTACCCTTCATTGGCTGGGTCGCCACGCCGACGCTGCCGATTGCCTCAGCGCCATGCTGGCCGAGTACGAGGGTCTGCCGTCGGCCGGGCATGCGATCCGATTTCAGTTTGACCAGAAGGTAACCGCCCGGATCGTCCTTTCACGATGCAAGTGGTTCCTGGGACGCGAGCAGGAGGCCATGGCCGATGTAGCGGCCACGCTCGAATACGCAGAGAGCATCGGCCACTATGCGTCCCTGACCAATGCTCTCGCAGAAGCAGCCTGCCCGCTTGCTCTTATGTCCGGCGACGACGAACTGGCAGCCCGCTACATCAGCATGCTCAGAGGACATACGAAGGCGACTATGCTCGACGTATGGCGCACATACGCCGAATGCTTCGAGGCCGAGCTTGTGCGAAGAGCCGGGGACAATCAGGCATCCCTGCGTCAGCTTCGGCAAGGCCTGCAGTCACTCCGTAAAGCGGGCTTTGTCTTGTTCGAGACGATGTTCGTGACAACTGAGGCACGGGCGCTATCCGGACTTGGCCGAAATTCAGAAGCAGTGGCGGTACTTGATGCATCCTTGCAAAAAAGCACGGCCTCCGGAGAGGCGTGGTATCTTCCAGAGCTCCACCGTGCGAAGGCGAACATTCAGTTTGAAATGGCGGATATGGCCAACGCGAAACGGAGCCTCGACATCGCGGGACGCACGGCGAGCGCCGCCGGGGCCGTCGCATTGGCTCGGCTTGTCGAACGTGACATGGCTTAATCTCGCGCCGTGATGGCACTGAACAGGTACCGGTTTACACGGATTTACAACTCTAAACTCGCCTCCCCCTTTTAGGCACGGCATGGTGGCGCCGAAGAGGAGAGCGCCATGGAAGGCAACCAGCCGGTCCGTTTTCTGGTCATTCTTTCAACAGACGAAAGTGGCGATGTATCGGCTAGCGCAGTTACACTCGGTCGAATTGCGCCACCCTATTATCTGTTCAAAGACCATGGTGCGGAGGTTGTCCTTGCCACGTTGACGGGGGGATATCCCCGTCTTCCTGATTTTAGAGAAACCGAACCGCACGAAAAGAGCCTTCGCCGCTTTTTCCTCGACAGAGCGGCCAGGGACGACCTCGCGGACACACTAGCCGCAGACCAGATCGTCGCCGAAGATTTCGACGCAGCCCTTTGCCTCGGATTTTCAGGCGCTCTCTGGGGAAACCACAACAACAGTGTGGCCACCATACTTACGACGCTTCTGGAGACCGGCAAACCCGTAGCCGTCATCCCCGGCAACGCTGTCGAGATTACCCCTCACGGTGCGGGCGATGGCCTGCTGATTTTCGGCGATTCCGACAACGCGCCCATCACGGCGGCACATGCACTCCTGGCGATCGTCAATGAACGCCGCAACCACGTCGCCTGATACGTATCCCTCCGAAACAGGCATTTGCATCGATTTACGACGCTTTACTCGCCAATCCAAAGCAACTCGGGCAAATTCACATCGTCGAAGGCCGACAATGGAGGATACCATGAACGAACGCTCGACAGCACCCGCCTTTGGGATCACCCGGCGTGATATCATTCTGTCCAGCGGTATAGCGGTCGCCGCCATGGCGCTTCCAAGACAGGGCGCGGCCGCTACCCAACCTTCTGCCAACCAATCGGGGAACGAGATCATGTCATTCGTCAAAACACAGGACGGCACGGAAATCTACTACAAGGACTGGGGTCCAAAGGACGCGCAGCCGATCGTCTTCCACCATGGCTGGCCGCTCAGCTCAGACGACTGGGACGGACAGATGATGTATTTCCTGGAAAAGGGCTACCGCGTCATCGCCCACGACCGCCGAGGCCATGGTCGCTCCACCCAGACCTGGACCGGGAACGAGATGGACACCTATGCCGCCG
>NZ_AHZC01000376.1 GCF_000247475.1 Rhizobium sp. PDO1-076
AAGGGCTACCCCGAAGAGACCCATTTCTCGTTTTCCTACACCCCCGTGCGCGACCCATGGGGGACCGTGCTCGGCATGTTCTGCGCCTGTTCGGAGATCACCGCGGAAGTGCTGATGCGCCGCGAGCAGCAGACCATACGCGAACGGTTCATGCAGGTCTTCGAACTGAGTCAGGGCGGCATTGCCATGCTGTCGGGCAGGAACCACGTCTTCGACTATGCCAATGAGCAATACTACGCGATGATCGGCAACCGCGACATTATCGGCAAGCCGGTGGCGGACGCCGTCTCGGAGGTCGTGCGCCAAGGCTATATCGACATCCTTGACGGCGTCTATCGGACCGGCGAGCCCTATGTGGCCAAGAACGTGGAAATCGAGCTCAATCGCGGACCCGACGGCGAAAAGCAGAACCGCGTTATCGATCTTGCCTATCAGCCGATGCGCGACCCCGACGGTCGGATCGGCGGCATCCTGGTGCAGGCCCTGACGTCACCGAGATGCGCGCGGAT
>NZ_AHZC01000375.1 GCF_000247475.1 Rhizobium sp. PDO1-076
TGAATCTGAATCTCTGGGGCAAACTGGAGGTTTACGATGCGACCGGGGATTTCGTTACGTGAAGATTTTGACGCGGAAGGTCTTCGGCGTCTTGCGCGTCAGAGCAAGCATGCGGCTCAGGCTCGTCGGCTGCTGGCACTCGCCCTGATCTATGACGGAGGCTCGCGCTCGGATGCTGCGCAGCTGGGCAATGTCACTCTTCAGATCGTCCGCGACTGGGTCATGCGGTTCAACGAACGTGGTCCTGAAGGGCTGATCGATGGTAAGGCTCCGGGCCCAAAGTCACTGCTGAACGATCAGCAGCGTGTGGTCCTGGCAAAGGCCATTGAGCGGGGGCCGACACCCTATCTCGATGGTGTCGTGCGCTGGCGTCTGTGCGATCTGGCGCAATGGATTTGGGAAGAGTTTCGCGTCTCGGTGAGCGAACAGACGCTGAGCCGGGAGGTACGTGCCATGGGTTACCGCAAGCTCGCTGCCCGCCCCAAGCATCATGCGCAGGACCCTCAAGCCATTGAGGA
>NZ_AHZC01000374.1 GCF_000247475.1 Rhizobium sp. PDO1-076
GGGGTCGGTTCCGGCTGAGGGCGGAATCCTACGTTAAGGGCTTGAGTTTTGAATTTGGATCGGTAGCCGACGATTTGGTCAGTTTGTAGTAGTCTTAGCGGCATGGACGGTGATGCCGACAAGATTGACGATGCTGTTTTGGCCCTGCTTTGGCTGACGCTGCATAACGGGCAGCGAGCGTGGAAGGGTCATGACTGGGATGCGCTGGATCGTCTCCATCGCAAGGGACTGATTGCCGATCCGGTCAGCAAGGCGAAATCTGTCGTGCTGACAGATGAGGGTCTGAAACGGGCGGAGGAGTTTTTCCAGATGTTGTTCACGTCCCCGAAGTAAGCGGTTTGCCGCTGCTTTTGGGCCACCTGTATTCGCCGGTCAGCAGGATGTGCGCCCAGCCGAGCGGCGAGATGTGGGCGAGTAGTTCCGGCGGCGTGTCCAGGCCTGCCTTCTGGCGCTTTGCGACGGCTTGGCCAAGATGCAGCGTGTTCCAATAGATGATAATGGCGGCGAGCAGATTGAGGCCCGCCATACGGT
>NZ_AHZC01000373.1 GCF_000247475.1 Rhizobium sp. PDO1-076
CCCGGCCTCCAGATCACCAACATTCTTGAATCAGACTCGTGACAGTTCCGAAATCCCCGTTAACCTGAGTTCAGGGCCGTGGTAATTACTGGCCGCGGGGATATACCCGGCCGATTTCGGTAGGAGGGAGTATGTGTTCTGTGATTCGTCAGTATGCTTGTGTTGTGGTGCCAATTAGCTGGCCCTGCGTGCATTGCTTACCGTTTGTTGTTGTTCATTCAACAGAGAACATCGATTTTGTCTACCGTAAACTAGATTGATGAATGTTCATTCCTGAGAAACAGAACGGAAGAGGCAATGGATTATTTGGGAACTTTTCTTATAGGAGCTTTCCTAGGAGCCAATTTCGGACTCTTGGTGTCTGCATTGTTGATTTCCAACCGTTCCGACGGTACCGGAGTCAATTAACTGCGTTGTACGGTCGACAATTCGCGATTTGGGGCATCAACAGTTCAGAGGTGGCTCGGTTTGTCTGAACAATTTCGGGCGTTTCGCTAAGTGGATTTCCGCCTCGATTATGCAGCCACCAGGCAT
>NZ_AHZC01000372.1 GCF_000247475.1 Rhizobium sp. PDO1-076
TAGCTCCGGCGATTTCGGCGGGAGTGGTAGGATGGTGATGTTTTCAGGCACGACGAGATGATTGGACATGTGCCAGCCTGCCTGATCCATGATGAGGATGGCGTGCGCATCCTCGTCAACATGGCGGGCGATTTCCGCCAGGTGCTGCGTCATCGCGTGGGTGTCGCACCACGGCATGACGAGAGCTGCCGCCTTGCCAAGCTTCGGGCAGATGGCACCGAAGATATAGGCCGATCTTGTGCGTTGATCATGCGGCGCGGAAGGCCGCGTTCCCCGCCTGGCCCAGCGGCGCGTGATCTTGTTCTTCTGCCCGATACGGGCCTCGTCTTCGAACCAAATCTCTACCCGTTTTCCTTGCGCTGCTCCGGCGGCGATTTCTGCCACTGCGGCGGGGAAACTTTTTTAAAATCCTCGATGGCTTGAGGGTCTTGCGCGTGATGTTTGGGCCTTGCAGCAAGCTTGCGATAACCCATGGCTCGGACCTCGCGGCTCAGTGTTTGCTCGCTCACAGAAACGCGGAACTCTTCCCAAATCCATTGC
>NZ_AHZC01000371.1 GCF_000247475.1 Rhizobium sp. PDO1-076
CCTCCGCCAAATGATCGAAGCGTCGCAGTTCCTCGGTGCTGATCTCCGCGTCTGGGGATGGCATCGCACCCCAGTCGTCCCACGGCAGCATCTCGACCTTGTTCAGGTTGGCGAGGTCACGGATCATATTTGAGGCGATGAACCAGAAGCCGCCTTCATCGAAGATGCCAAAGCGATTAGGGTCGTCCTCGCCACGCCGGCAGAGTTGCCAGGCCTGGGCGGCCAGCAGGAACTCACCCGACGGCAAGTCGAGTGTGTCGAAGACCAGCCCCAGTTCTGCACGCTGAAAGTCATCGATCTGAAAATCGACCATCCGCCAGCGATCACCATACCAGACCTCCACCACCCAGTGGTCGATCGCCTTGTCGGGAGCAAAATAAGTGCCGAAACCGCACCGCGACCTGGCCGCACGGCCGTTCGCTCGCAAGACCGACACCGCGAGCAGCGAGAAATGGCTGCAGACACCAACCGCACGACCCGCAGCAGGACGTGGTGAATTGCCCCCCGCAAGGAGGCCGTCCAGCACGGCGTCCACCGATCTCC
>NZ_AHZC01000370.1 GCF_000247475.1 Rhizobium sp. PDO1-076
CGAGAGAACGAATCACTGAGATGCAAGTGATGATCGAGGGACAGTCACGCTTCGAGCCTTTCGGCTTATCCTGTTGGGGTTTCGCAGATCTCAACAAGGGAGTTGGAAGCATGACTGCCTCTTATGATTATCACATCGGTGTCGATTACCACAAATCCTACAGCCACCTGGGCGTGCAGGACAGTAGTGGCAAGACGCTGCGCTCTGGCCGGGTGAAGAACGATCGCCAGTCAATCAGTGGCTTTTTGGATCGATACAGCGAGAACTCGCATGCCGTTGTCGAGGCGACGCGCAACTGGATGGTGATGTACGATTGGCTCGACGACATATGTGACGATGTCGTTCTCGCTCATCCCTTGAAGGTCAGGGCAATCGCCGATGCCAAGATCAAGACGGACAAGATTGACGCGACTGTGCTGGCGCATCTGCTCCGAGCCGACTTGGTGCCAGAAGCCTGGACCCCCAGCGAGAAATCGCGAGATCTTCGTGTCGCGCTACGCGAGCGGATGTTTTACGTGCGGCTGCGCACGATGACGAAGAACCG
>NZ_AHZC01000369.1 GCF_000247475.1 Rhizobium sp. PDO1-076
AGCCCGAAGACACCGGCACCCGCCAAGAGCGGTGCGATGTCGACACTCCGCGCATGAAAGAGCCGGATTTCCCCGCCTTCGCTGGATATTCGGCCCGTTTCATGCTAAATTGGCGCAATAACTGGAGGCTTTGCCAATGAACGTTCATGCCCCTCGCCCCGATCGCTCTCCGGAAGCTGTTGGAGCACGGAACAAGGCCTCAGATCAGGCACGCGCCGCGAATATGCGGCAGGGTTACACCGGCGACCCGGTTCTGGAAGAAGCAAAGGCCCGCTACGTGGCGGGAGACATCACTTCCGAGGAAATGCGCCAAGAGATGCTGGCCCGCTTTAAGCGAGATTGATCGTTACCTGGAGATGGTTTTGGCCGTCTGACATCTCAGGCGGCCTTTTTGCATGAGGTTTCGCTTGGCCCGCGATGATGAAGCCAAAGGTTCCTACACCTATCCCAACACTTCAGAGGATAAGGATTTCAAGGATGTTCTGAAGAACAAGCTGAATAATCCGGAGTCATTCAGAACTGCACGAAGCCGAATATGCGATCACGGA
>NZ_AHZC01000368.1 GCF_000247475.1 Rhizobium sp. PDO1-076
TGCCGGATGCACAGGCGGCATGCAGCATCACGGGGGCCGGGTCGGTTCAGGCTCCGCAAACGGGCGCCACGGTCGTGTGCAATGATGTCGAGCTGGACGACCCGATCGTAACACTGTCCGACGCCAACAATGTCACGATCACGTTCGGTGACGGCTTGGGCGAGGTGGATGGCAACGGTGATATCATTCCCGACACGATCGGCAGGGCACTGGTGGTATCCGGGGAAGACAGCCAAATCACGATCAATGCCGATGCATCGATCTCAAGTTATGCTGGTCCTACCGTTAGCATAATTGGAGCTCGAAACACGGTGACCATCAACGGCGGCCTGGTTTCGGCTGAGGGGGGCCGTGTTGTCAGTCTTTTTGTTGCCTTCGACAATCATGTCACGCTCAGCGGCGGTGAAATTTCTGCGACAGGCAATGGCACCCATGGCATGGAGGTGTTTAGCGGCTCCGGCAACACCGTCGAGGTCAGCGGTGGTGAGGTTTCCACTGCTGGCGACGACGCCGATGGCATCTTCAGCAATGGTGAGAGTAATACGATCACTGTG
>NZ_AHZC01000367.1 GCF_000247475.1 Rhizobium sp. PDO1-076
TAATCCCCCCGTTTTGAACGGGGCTCCGCAGTAGAATTCACGCGGCCATTTTCAGTTTCTGTGCGGGCGTTATGCCGCCGATGCCCATGTTGGGCCGTTCGTTGTTATACGTCCAGAGCCATTGTGTGGCGAATTCCTGTGCCTCCTCGATGTTTTCAATGATATATTGGTCGAGCCATTCATGCCGGACCGTGCGGTTGTAGCGCTCGACATAGGCATTCTGTTGCGGCTTTCCGGGCTGGATGTGGGTCAGGGCGATGCCCTGGTTGGCAGCCCATTCCATCAGTTTGCCACTGACGTATTCCGGCCCATTATCAACACGAATTACGAACGGTTTGCCGCGCCATTCGATTATCTGGTTGAGGCTACGGATGACGCGTTCAGCAGGCAGCGAGAAGTCCACCAGGCATCGTAAACTTAACGGAGGAAATGCCAGCGAAAGGCGCCATCCGGAGATATCTGTCATGCTCTTGCAATTTTCGCCCACAGGCTCATCGCCGCAGTGCGCAGTGCGCAGTGCGCAGTGCGCAGTTCGCGATGGTGACCGGAGGAGATG
>NZ_AHZC01000366.1 GCF_000247475.1 Rhizobium sp. PDO1-076
CCGGGACGGATGCCTTCGGCGGCATCCACCAGCTGCTGGTAGGACTTGATACGGGCCTTCGACTTGGACTGACGCGCCTTCGGGCTGGAAGCGATCCACTCCTGTTCGCGCGAAATCGCCTTCTGGCGGCCGGCATCTTCGCGGGCTTCCTGCTGCATGCGCTTTGCCTTGGCCGTCAGGTAGGCCGAGTAGTTGCCTTCGTAAGGAATGCCGCGGCCACGATCGAGTTCAAGAATCCAGCCGGTAACGTTGTCGAGGAAGTAGCGATCGTGGGTGATCATCATCACGGCGCCGGGATAGGCACGCAGGTGCTTTTCCAGCCAGGCGATGGTCTCGGCGTCAAGGTGGTTGGTCGGTTCGTCGAGCAGCAGCAGGTCCGGCTGCGACAGCAGCAGGCGGCAGAGCGCGATACGGCGGCGTTCACCACCCGACAGCAGCGTGACGTCCGAATCCTTCGGCGGGCAGCGTAGGGCTTCCATTGCCATCTCGACCTGCTGCTCGAGGTCCCAGAGGTTCTGGCTGTCGATGATGTCCTGGAGCTTCGCGCCTTCGTCGGCGGTCTCGTCGGAATAGTTCATCATCAGTTCGTTGTAACGCTCGAGCACGGCGGTCTTGTCTGCAACGCCGACCATGACGTTCTCGAAGGCAGTCTTCGACGGATCCAGATGTGGCTCCTGTTCGAGATAGCCGACGGTCGCACCTTCGGCGAGCCAGGCTTCACCGGTGAATTCCTTGTCCTGTCCGGCGATGATGCGCAGCACGGTCGACTTACCTGCGCCGTTCGGACCGAGGATACCGATCTTGGCGTCCGGGTAGAAGGACAGGTTGACGTTCTCAAGGATCTTCTTGGCGCCGTAGGACTTGTTCAGTCCCGACATGTGATAGATGAACTGGCGTGCCATCGTAAAATTGCTCCGGGCAGAATGGGAAGTTGCCGCTATGTAGGCGAATTGAAGCGCTGGAGCAACGGCGAACGGCCAAATAGTCGACGGGGCCGCCAGCAATTATGCCTTGAGGATAAAACGATCTCCTCGATAGCACGTGCACGTAAAATGCCATTTCATTGGCGCCGACGGAGGAATAAATGTTCAACGAACTGCACTTTCACGATGCCCCAAGCGGCGCACGCCTTGCCTATCATCACCTGCCCGCCGAAGGAATGCCGCGCGCCATCATCGTCATTTGCCACGGCCTCGCCGAACATTCGCGCCGCTACGGCGACTTTGCTTCGGCGCTTTCGGCAGCGGGCCTGCATGTCTACGCCCATGACCACCGCGGCCACGGCGAGACAACCGCGCCGGACGCGCCGATCGGCAGGTATGCGACAAGCGAGGGTGCCGCCAAGGTGGTAGCCGATGTCCGCGCCATGCGCGATTTCGCCGTCAGCCGTCACCCCGGCCTACCGGTCATCCTGTTTGGCCATTCGATGGGCGGCCTGATTTCCCTCAATGCGGTAACGGATCATCCGGATGCCTTCCAGGCGGTGTCGATCTGGAATTCCAATTTCAACCCAGGCATTGCTGGACGCATTGCCCAGTTGGTGTTGAAGCTGGAGAGGATCTACAAGGGCTCCGACGTTCCGAGCCTCATCCTGCCGCTGGCGACCTTCGGCGCCTGGGGCAAGGCGATCCCGAACCATCGAACCGCCTTCGACTGGCTGTCCCATGACGCAGCCGAGGTCGACGCCTATATCGCCGATCCCCTCTGCGGCTTCGATGCCAGCGTCTCGCTCTGGCAGGACCTGTTCACGCTTACCTTTCGCGGCACCAGCGACCGTCAACTGGCGCGTCTGCACAAATCCACGCCAGTCTATCTGGTTGGCGGAGGTGAAGACCCGGCCACCAACAAGGGACGGGAAATCCGCTGGCTGGCAACACGCCTGTCCGGTTCAGGCATGCGCAACGTGACGACACGCATCTATGACACGATGCGCCATGAGACATTGAACGAGGTCGGTCGAGAAGCACCGATTGCCGATTTCCTTGCCTGGTGTGAGCACGTACTCGCCGATCTCAAGCGGGCACCAGCAGCCACATCCTTAGCGCGCCCATCACCATTGGGGCGGCTTGCCGAAACGGAATGATCCCATGAGAGAAAATCAAGTGCCGGGGGACTAATCCGGGGTTATAGGAGGTCAGTCAGCAGAAATGCTCATGACAGGCTGCAGATCAAGACAGCTTTGAGCCGTCATGCCGATCAGCACAGGAAGCGCCATGACCACCACACCACATGCCAGCGCCACCGATAGCCCAACCGCAGGACCGCCGCTTGCCGGCATCCGCGTCATCGAGCTTGCCCGCGTGCTCGCCGGTCCCTGGGCCGGCCAGATGCTGGCGGATCTCGGCGCCGATGTGATCAAGGTCGAAAATCCGGACGGTGGCGACGACACGCGCGCATGGGGACCGCCCTTCGTCCAAGGAGCCGATGGCGAGAACCTGTCGGCCGCCTATTATCATTCGACCAATCGCAACAAGCGTTCGATCGCCGTCGATCTGAAGACCGAAGAAGGCCAGGACACCGTCCGCCGCCTCTGCGCCACTGCCGACGTGGTGATCGAAAACTTCAAACTCGGTGGCCTGAAGAAATACGGCCTCGACTACGACAGCCTGAAAGCCGCAAATCCCAGGCTGATCTACTGCTCGATCACCGGCTTTGGCCAGAACGGCCCTTATGCCGAATTTGCCGGCTACGACTATATTGTCCAAGGCATGTCCGGCTTCATGTCGATCACCGGCGAGACGAGTGGTGAGCCGATGAAGGCAGGCGTTGCCATTGCCGACATCTTCACCGGCATCTATGCCGTGACCGCGATCCAGGCAGCCCTCATCCATGTGATGAAGACAGGCCAGGGCCAGTTCATCGACATGGCTCTGCTCGACGTCATGTCGGCGGTTTTGGCTAACCAGAACATGAATTATCTCGTCTCAGGCAAGGCGCCGACGAGGCTCGGCAATGCCCATCCTAACATCAGTCCCTACGAAGTCGTCCCGACCGCCGATGGACACCTGATCCTTGCCGTCGGCAATGACGGCCAGTTCAAGCGCCTTTGCGCCATTTTGGGCATAGCTCCTGTCGCAGATGATGAACGCTTCGCCACCAACAAGGCCCGCGTCACCAATAAGGTCGAGGTCCGCCGTATTGTCATCACCGAGACGGCGAAATGGACCAGGCGCGACCTGCTGAACGCGTGTGAGGCCAACGCCGTTCCGGCCGGGCCGATCAACTCGATCGAGGAAATGTTCGCCGACCCACAGATCAAGGCGCGCGGCCTGAAGATCGAGCTCGAAGACGACAAGGGCACGATTATCCCCAGCGTCCGCACCCCCATCATCCTCTCCGAAACGCCGTTGCGCTATGAGCGTCCAAGCCCGCGCATCGGAGAACACAGCAAAGACATTCTGACCGAACTGGTCGAGATCGAAGGAAAGGCAGCCCGATGAAAAGAACCGGCGGCGAACTGATCGTTGAGGCCCTGAAGGCCAATGGCGTCGAACGTGTGTCCTGCGTGCCCGGCGAGAGCTATCTGGCTGTTCTCGACGCCCTGAAGGACAGCGGCATCGAAACGCTGGTCTGCCGCCAGGAAGGTGGAGCCGCGATGATGGCCGATGCCTGGGGCCGCCTGACCGGCAAGCCCGGCATCTGCATGGTCACGAGAGGCCCTGGCGCCACCAACGCATCGGCCGGACTGCACGTCGCACGCCAGGATTCGATCCCGATGATCCTCTTCATCGGCCAGGTCCAGCGCGACGCCCGCGAGCGCGAGGCCTTCCAGGAAGTCGAATATCGCCGCGCCTTTACCGAATTCGCCAAATGGGTCGGCGAGATTGACGACGCGCGCCGAATCCCTGAATTCGTCACCCGCGCCTTTGCCATCGCAACCTCGGGCCGTCCGGGTCCGGTCGTGCTGACCTTGCCGGAAGACATGCTGGTCGACGAGGTCGAGGCCCCTGAAGCAAAGCCTTTCATGCCGGTGGAGGCCCATCCCGGCCCAGCCCAGGTCGCAAAGCTCGGCGAACTGCTCGCAGAAGCAAAAAAGCCCCTGGTCATCCTCGGCGGCACCCGCTGGAACGAAACCTCGGTCGCCGCCTTCCAGGATTTCGCGGCACGCTTCAAGCTTCCCGTCGGCTGCTCCTTCCGCCGCCAGATGCTGTTTGACCACACCCATCCCTCCTATGCCGGCGATGTCGGCATAGGTATCAACCCGGCGCTCGCCAAGGAGGTCCGGGAAGCCGACCTGATCATCATGCTTGGCGGCCGTTTCTCCGAAATGCCGTCTTCCGGCTACAGCCTGATCGACATACCCTACCCGACCCAGACCCTGGTCCATGTCTATCCCGACCCGTCCGAGCTTGGCCGGGTCTACCGCGCCGATCTCGCCATCTGTGCGGCGCCTGCAGAATTCGTCGATGCACTTTCCAGCCTTGAAGCGCCGGCCAACCCTGTCTGGGCCGCCCGCACGGAGAGCATGCATCAGGCCTATCTCAGCTGGTCGACGGCGCCGAAGGTCAGCCCCGGCAAAGTTCAGATGGGCGCAATAATGGATTGGATCGAAGCCAACACTGCAACGAACACAGTCTTCACCAATGGCGCCGGCAACTATGCCACATGGCTGCATCGCTTCCACCGTTTCCAGGCGTTCAATACCCAGGCAGCCCCGGCCTCCGGCTCGATGGGCTACGGCCTGCCGGCAGCCGTTGCCGCCAAGCAGCTCTTCCCCGAGCGGGAAGTGATATGTTTTGCCGGAGATGGCTGTTTCATGATGCATGGCCAGGAATTCGCCACCGCGATCCGCTACAATCTGCCTATCATCACGCTGGTGATCAACAACAGCATGTACGGCACGATCCGCATGCATCAGGAACGCGAATATCCGGGCCGCGTCAGCGCGACGGATCTGACCAATCCCGATTTTGCAGCCCTTGCCCGCGCCTATGGCGGCCACGGCGAGACGGTCGAAACCACGGAAGACTTTGCCCCGGCCTTCGAGCGCGCTCGCGCATCCGGCAAGCCGGCAATCATCGAGATCAAGCTGGACCCGGAAGCGATCACACCCACCAGGACCTTGACTCAAATTCGCGAAAAGTCCTGACAAGACGCTGCAATACAACGGAAAAAGGCCGGGATCGCTCCCGGCCTTTCTCATGAAGTCACACAACGGAATTTAGATTGCAGCCGTCACGATGAACTCGACCTTGTAGTCCGGGGTCGCCAGCGGAGCACCGCTGGTGGCGCGGGCCGGCGGGTTTGCCGGGTCGATCCAACCTTCCCAGACGGCGTTCATTTCGGCGAAGGTCGACATGTCGGACAGATAGATGATCGTCTGCAGGATCTTCGACTTGTCGGAGCCGGCAGCCGCCAGCAGGCGGTCCACTTCGGCCAGCGCCGATTTCGACTGTTCGGTGACCGTGGTGCCTTCGCCAACCTGGCCGGCGAGATAGACAGTGTTGCCGTGCACGACGGCGCCGCTCATACGCTTGCCCGGTTCGATACGCTTGATGGTCATGGAATTCTCCTATCGGATGTTGAAACGGAACAACGACGCCGCGCTATGCCCGGCGTCGTCAGGGAAAATTTGAAAAGGCTTCAACCGCGCTGACGCAGCGCATGCTCGTAGGTTGCCGTGGAACGGGCGCCCGAACGGCAGTAGCCAAGCATCGGACGCTCGAAATCCTCCAGCGCATCGACCATGCCGACTACCGCTTCCGGTGTCACACCCATGGGGCCGACCGGGACGTGCTTGATCTTGATGCCGAGCTGTTCAGCCCGCGCTGCCACCGCGGCAAATTCCGGCTGACCGAATTCCTCGCCATCCGGACGATGGCAGACGATCGATTTGAAACCGAGTTCCTTGACCGTGTCCACATCCTCGACCGTGATCTGGCCGCTAACGGAATATTCCTCGTTGATCTGCCTGATATTCATCGGCGCACCTCTCTCAAACTTTGGCCGAAACATCTACGACGGGCTTACCGAGGCGTCAATCACAGACAGCCGTCCTTCGGTACGCCGCATCAGACGAAGGAAAACGCCAGCCCGTATTCACGGCTCTCGCCGGGCGCCAGCATGACGAACTCGCCACGTGCCTCCAGCGCATCCCGGCTCTCCCAACGATGTGAGACCGGCTCAATGCCCAACACATGTGCCGGTGCCTTCTGGTTCCGCCAAACCTGCAGGTAAGGCAAAGTGTCCGTGCGGAAGCGCACTTTCAGCCGCTTGCCGCCAATCGCGGCGATCGGCCCGAGGCGAAGCTCGGCCCAGCCGCCCTTTCCCGCCGGGACGCAGAAAATGCCACCATCCTTCTCACCGAACGTCCATGGAAAGCCGCCGTCATCGAGCATCGCGCCTTCCAGCCGCACGCCATCGTTGAAGTGCTTGGCGCCGAGGTTCATGTGGTACATCAGGAACACTGGAAACGGCGCGCCGCCGGTGTTGGTAACGACATCGTTCAGTTGCACCTCACCACTGTCGGCCTTCAGCCGCCAGGTCCGATCGAGACGCGCCCGTCCCCCGTCCGCAAGCTCGACCGGCACCGTCGCGCGAGCGACAAGATCCCCGTTTTCAGTGGAGACCTGAACCGCTTCGGCCGGATGCGATGAAAAGGATCCATGCAGCGGGAACAATCCCTCACCGCCCGGCATTGCTTGCGGATGGCGGATATGGTCGGGTCCACAAGTAAACAGAAAGCCTTCGAGCGAATGGTCGATGCGGGGATCGCCATCATCGGGGATAGCCCGACCCGGTGCCAGATCAATCCCATCGACAACGCAGGCGCCGATATCGAAAACCGAACCCTCATCGAGTAAGAGCTGCGGTCCTTTCGGGCCTTGGAATGCAATCATGCGAGACTTCCCTCCGCAATCGCGGGTACATGCCGAAAATGTCCAGCCGCCATGAGGTCTTCAAGACCGCCCAGGCCGGTATCGAGTGCCGACAGATAGGGCAAATCGATGATTGTCTCAAGCCGATGCTGAAACTCGATGGCCTTCTGCTTGAAGGTGGAAAAACGCGCCCGACCGGCCGGCGAAAGCGACAGAAGTTCGAAGCGTCGATCATGTGCATCGCGCTTGCGCTCCAGATAACCCCGCTCCTCCAACACTTTGACCGCACGGCTGATCTTGGTCTTCGACAGTCCCGATTGACCGCAGATCGCCTTGGCTGTTGTGTTGGCCGCCTCTCCCAGGGACCACAAAACCTGCCATTCAGACCAGGAAAGTTCATCCTCTGGTCCACAGAATCGCATAAACACCGTATCCAATCGCTCGGTCGCCCGGATCAATCGATACGGAAGAAAAGACTCCATGCTGAAACTGTCGTGCATCGCTCCCCCCACGATGGCCCCAGGTCAACTCAACGGTTACATGCGCAGCAAATCTTCCATGCCACCGCAAATAGTTAACCAATAATTCACTATGAATTCACCTTTTCCACATTAGTGTCAAATTTCACGGGTTTGTCGGCTGCATAGACGAGGATTCTGCATCGTGTTCGACATCAAGAAATCAGGCCTGCTTCTGGCAGCACTCACCGCCGCACCCCTGTTCGGTGCCGGATCTGCCACCGCGCAATCCGCCTATGGATACCGCCAGCCGCAGACTTTGCTTGTCTCGCCGGAAGGCGAGATCCTCGACTATGTGCCGGAGAGCGGAGAGGTGGTCATCAGTCGCGACCAGATGGGACGCACGGTGCTGATCGATCGCTACGGCAATATCGTGGCGACGGAGATCCCGGCAGAAAGCTATTTCCCGCCGAGCCAGCACGCCTCCAATCCCAACCTGCCGGGCGTCTACGACCCCTATGGTAATCCGCGCAACGAGGCTCCTGCCTGGGACGACAATGTCGTCACCGGTTCGGTACCGCAGGATGGTCCGATCGACCGGCAGGCGCTGGATGCTTTGCCGGAAGACATGCCCTATGGTGGTCCCGACCAGCCTCCACCGACCGAAACCTCGACGCCGCGCATCGTTACGCCGGACATCCCGGTGAAGAGCAATCTGTCGCAACTGGAAATGACCGCCCTGCAGGTCTTCCTTGACCGCGAAGGTGTGTCACCCGGCGTAATCGACGGCAAGATGGGCCAGAACGTCAACAAGGCGCTGGTCGCCTGGCAGCAGATGACCGGCGAGACCATCGACCCCAACAATGCCGAGGATGTGCTTGAGCGCCTGCGTCTGTCTGGCGGCCTGGCGATCACCAGCTACACCATCACGCCAGGCGACGCTGCCGGCCCCTATATCGCGTCGATCCCGGAAGACTACAGCCACAAGGCGATGCTTCCGGCACTGTCCTTCACTTCGACGACCGAAATGCTGGCCGAAAAATTCCATATGGATGAGGCCTATCTGAAGGCGATCAATCCCGGCGTCGACTTCACCATTCCCGGCACGATCATCAAGGTGGTCGATCCGGGGCCGGCGAAGGTCGGCAAGGTCGCGCGCATCGTTGCCAACAAGGGATTGAAGCAGGTCTTTGCCTATGGCGAGGATGGTGGCCTTGTCGCCGCCTATCCGGCCAGCATCGGCTCGTCCGATACGCCCTCCCCGTCGGGTACGGTGACGATCGAGCGCATCGCACTCAATCCGGGCTACACCTACAATCCCAAGATCAACTTCCAGCAGGGAGAGAACAACAAGGTTCTCGCCATTCCGCCTGGCCCTAATGGGCCCGTCGGCACGGTCTGGCTGGCCCTATCCAAGCCGACTTACGGCATTCACGGCACGCCGGAGCCATCCAAGATCGGCCGCACCCAGAGCCATGGCTGTATCCGCCTGACCAATTGGGACGCAACCGAACTGGCCAAGATGGTCAGCGCCGGCGTGACGGTCGAGTTCGTCGAATAGTCCTGCAAATTTCACTGCGAAATGTCAGGCCTCCGGAGATGTCCGGAGGCCTTTCCACATCTGCCGACCGCCATCGCGGAAACGATAAAGCCGCCTGACCGAGAAGGTCAGACGGCTTCGAATTCACCAACTGAAATTTGGCTCAAGCCGCGTTGCGCACCAGGCGGAAAAGTCGGCGTGGCTGAGTCGTGCGGATCACCTTGACCGGCAGAAGACGCATCACTTCGCCCGCGAAAGCCTGGGCATTTTCCCGCGCCTTGTCGAGATTGCTGACCTTCGCTGCATCCATCGAATACAGCGTGCCACCACAGTCGAAGATCTCGCGATAGGCGCTGCGCTCGACAATCGGTGTGTCGATCACATTGACGCCACGGGCCGCCAGCAGCCCCTTGATCGTCAGCAGCGCACGTGTGGTGACCATGGAGGTCACACGCGTCAGAACCACCGAATGCGGAATGACCATGCGACCGGCCTCTTCCATCATCTTGATCAGATCGAGGATCTGCGCGCCGCCCTTGGCATCCATGGCGCAGCCCTGGATCGGGATCATCACGTGATCGGACAGGCCGACAGCCGTGGTCACCATGGCATCGCGCGCGCCGGCGAGATCCATGACGATGTAATCATTGGTGCGCGAGAGTTCACGGATATGCCCCTGCACGGAGGCCACGGACACTTCCGAAACGACTTCGATATTGTGTTGCGGACCGGAGGCATCAAACCACTGGGTAATCCAACGCTGCGGATCGGCATCCAAGATCGCGACCCGATAACCCTGATGCGCCAGTTCGGTAGCAAGCAGAAGCGCCGCAGTGGTCTTGCCGGCCCCACCTTTGGCATTGGCAAATGAGATAACTGGCATTCTCTGTCCTCAAGGGTCTTGTCCGAGCGCTTCATCGCTCTGGAGCAGCCCTGATCATTGGCGCCCGCTACCTGCATTCTTTCTAATTATGGTTAACAAACAGAAAATACGAAGCAGAAACGCCCTCCCCTAAAAGAGGGAGGGCGGCCAGCAAAGCTCAATGATTTCAAAAGGCAAGAACGGACACATTTGTTGCCAAAACGACAATCAGCCCCGCAACGGCGTGCATGAACCGACATGCCGCGGCTCAACCCGTCCAGCCTTCAGATCAGCGAGATTCGGCAGTGACGGATCCGGACCGCCGATGCTGTCTTCGAAAACCGCGCGATCGACCTTGATCATCTTGCCGCTCGCAAGGACGCTGACCAATGTCTTGGAATCGACGACGGCAAGGCTGAACTTGCCCTTGCAGAACCACTTCCCGTCCTTGCCGCTGAGCACCCACCCCAGAGAACCCGACTTGCCCTGGCTCATGGTTCCGACCGAGTAGCCCTTCTTCAAAAGGCCCTTATAACTCTCGGCCGAGGCCGTGCCTGCGGCAAGCAGGCAAAGCGACGCAAGTAGCGCGGAAAAATAGAAACGATGTCTGAACATGGATTCCCCTCAACACCACCTGCCATTGTAGCAGGTCGACTCGGCAACTTTATTCCAGACACATCGCACAAAAAAGCCCGGCACCTTCAGATGCCGGGCTAAAATGTTGGAAATGCAAGATCTTAGAAGCAGTCGGCAAAAAGCTGCTTGGTATTCTCCAGCGTCAGCTTGACCGGATTGCCACCGGCACTCGGATCTTCGATCGCCATGGCCGACAACTCGTCGATCCGGTCATTGGCAATGCCCATGGCCGTCAGGTTTTCCGGAACGTGAAGTTCGGCACGCAGCGACAGGACATAATCGTAGAACCCGTCAAAGCCGCCGGAAATGCCGAGATAGGCAGCGGCCCGTTCGATCTTGTCCTCGATCGCCTCGCGATTGAAGCGCAATACCGGCGGCATCACCACCGCATTGGTCATGCCGTGGTGGGTATTGTAGACGGCGCCGATCGGATGCGACAGCGCGTGAATTGCACCCAGCCCCTTCTGGAACGCCGTTGCCCCCATCGCAGCCGCTGACATCATATTGGTGCGGGCTTCAAGGTCTGTGCCGTCGTGATAGGCACGCGGCAGGAATTCCTTGACCAGCCGCATGCCTTCAAGCGCGATACCCTGGCTCATCGGATGATAGAACGGCGAGGAATAGGCTTCGAGGCAATGCGCAAACGCGTCCATGCCCGTACCGGCCGTGATCATCTTCGGCATGCCGACGGTCAGTTCGGGATCGCAGATGACGACGCCCGGCAGGAACTTCGGATGGAAGATGATCTTCTTCACATGGGTCACAGAATTCGTGATCACCGAGGCGCGACCGACTTCAGAACCCGTGCCGGCCGTGGTCGGCACGGCGACGATCGGCGCGATGCCGTCGGAATTGGCCCGTGTCCACCAGTCGCCGATATCCTCGAAGTCCCAGACCGGTCGCGTCTGGCCAGCCATGAAGGCGACGCATTTGCCGAGATCGAGGCCGGAGCCGCCGCCAAACGCGACGACACCATCATGGCCACCATCCTTGTAGGCCTTGATACCCGCTTCAAGGTTCTTCTCGTTCGGATTTGGATCGACATCGGCAAAGATCGCCCTGCCGAGACCGGCTTCCTCCAGAACCTCGAGTGCTGCCTGGGTAATCTGCATCGGCGCCAAACCACGGTCGGTGATCAAAAGCGGCTTCTTCATACCCAGCGACTTGCAGGCGTCGGCCAGTTCCTTGATCCGGCCGCGGCCCATCTTGATGGCGGTCGGATAGCTCCAGTTGGCAACGATATTCATTTCGTGACTTTCTTCAGATGGTAGGATTTCGGACGGGTCAGGTTCTGGAAGCCGAGCACGGAGAGCGAACCGCCCTTGCCGGTTTCCTTGACGCCGGTCCAGCAGAGTGCCGGGTCGAGATAGTCGGCGCGGTTCATAAACACGGTACCGGTCTCGACCTCGCGACCGATGCGGGCAGCACGCTCCGGATCCTGGGTCCACAACGAGGCGGTCAGACCATACGGGCTGTCATTCATCAGGGCGAGCGCTTCTTCATCGCTCTTCACCTTCATGATGCCGACGGCAGGACCAAATGTCTCGTCCTTCATGAAGGCCATGGAGTGGTCTACGTTTGTCAGCACCTGCGGCATGATATAGGCACCGCCATCATCGGCCGGGAACAGCTTCGGATCGACCAGCGCCTTCGCGCCCTTGGCAACAGCATCGGCGATCTGCTCGCGCACCACCTTGGCGAAGCGCTTGTTGGCCATCGGCCCGAGCGTCGTTTCCGGATCAAGCGGATTGCCGAGCTTGTAATTCGATACCCAGGCGACTGACTTCTCGACGAAGGCGTCGTAGAGGCTTTCATGCACATAGATGCGCTCGATGCCGCAGCAGCACTGGCCGGAATTGTAGGTCGCCCCGTCCATCAGCGTGTCGACGGCAGCGTCGAGATCAGCGTCTTCCATGACATAGCCCGGATCCTTGCCGCCAAGCTCGAGGCCGAGACCTGCAAAGGTTCCGGCAGCGGCGCGCTCGATCGAACGACCGCCTTCGACCGAACCGGTGAAGTTGATGAAGTTGAAATTGCCGGCCGCAATCAGCGCCGAGGTCGTGGCGTGATCGAGGAAGAGGTTGATGAAGACGTCATCAGGAACACCGGCCTCGACAAAGGCGCGCACCATGCGCTCGCCGACCAGCAGCGTCTGCGTCGCATGCTTGATCACGACCGTATTGCCGGCCATCAGCGCCGGGGCGATCGTGTTGATCGCGGTCATATAGGGATAGTTCCACGGCGCGATAACGAAGACGACGCCATGCGGCTCGCGCTCGATGCGGCGCTCGAAATTGTTGCTGGCTTCCACGACCAGAGGCGCCAGCGCATCCGCAGCGATTGCGGCCACATAATTGGAGCGCTCGTTGAAACCTTTGTACTCGCCGCCGTAGCGGATCGGCCGACCCATCATATGAGCCAGTTCCGGCACCACTTCGTCGGACATCTCGTTGAGGCGGGCCACGCCCTTCAGCACGAGCTGGACACGCTCTTCGAGCGGCCAGCGCGCCCAGGCCTTCTGCGCCTTGCGGGCGCGGCCAACGGCTTCGGTGGCAGCCTCAAGCGACATGGCAGGTCGCTCGGCGTAAACCGATCCATCGATCGGCGAAATGCATTGGATCATCGTCATGATCGTCTTCCTGTTGTTCTAGAACGAGATGACAGCGGCCAAAGCCGCTGTCCTTGTATCCACCTTTACGCCGGGGATCGTGGCAGGCTCAAGACCGCTTTTGGTCACGCCCGCTCGAATCCGCGCGCCACCTCCCAGTCGGTGATGCGACGATCATATTCCTCCTGCTCCCATTCGGCAGCGCGCACATAGTGATCCACTACGTCATCGCCGAAAGCGGACCGCAACATGGCCGAGCCGCGAAGCGTTTCCGCGGCTGCGCGCAGCGTCCGCGGGATCTCGCGGGCGCCCTGTGCGCCATAGGCGTCGCCCGAAAACTCGGGCTCCAGCGCCATCTTCTTCTCGATCCCGTCGATCCCGGCCGCAAGCAGTGCCGCCATGGCGAGATAGGGATTGAGGTCGGAGCCGCCGACGCGGCACTCGACGCGGATGCCCTTGCTCGCCTCGCCGCACAAGCGGTAGCCGGCGGTGCGGTTGTCCTTCGACCAGATCGCCTTGGTCGGCGCGAAAGTGCCGGCCACGAAACGCTTGTAGGAATTGATATAGGGCGCGAGGAAATAGGTGAACTCGCCGGCATGCGCCAGAAGCCCGGCCATATAATGCTTCATCACCTCCGACATGCCGTATCCGCCATCCTTGTCGTAGAACAACGGTGTCTTGCCGTCGGCCGACCACAGCGACTGGTGGATATGCGACGACGAGCCGGCAGCATTGTAGTGCCACTTGGCGAGGAAGGTGATGGCCTTGCCCTTCGACCAGGCGATTTCCTTGCAGCCGTTCTTGATGATCACGTGCCGGTCGGCCATGGTTAGCACGTCGGCATAGCGCACATTGATCTCTTCCTGGCCGGCAGATGCCTCACCCTTGGAATTCTCGACCGGGATGCCAGCACCCTGCAGACCCTTTCGGATCGCGCGCATCACGTCCTCTTCCTTGGTCGTCTGGAAGATGTGGTAGTCCTCATTATAGCCCGACACCAGCTTGAGGTCGCGATAGCCGGAAAGCCGCGCCGCATCATAGGTCTGGTCGAAAAGGAAGAATTCGAGTTCGGTCGCCATGAAGGCCTTCATGCCCATAGCCTCGAGCCGGGCGACCTGCTTCTTCAGGATCGCGCGCGGAGAATGCGCAACTTCTGCATGGGTCGCATGGTCATACATGTCGCAGAGAACGAGCGCCGTGCCCTCGAGCCAGGGAATCCGACGCAGCGTCGAAAGATCCGGCTTCATCGTATAGTCGCCGTAGCCCTTTTCCCAACTCGTCGCCTTGTAGCCGGAGACGGTTTCCATCTCCATGTCGGTCGCCAGCAGATAGTTGCAGCTATGGGTTTCCTTATAGGCGCTCTCGACGAAAAACTCCGCCTGGAAGCGCTTGCCCATCAAACGGCCCTGCATGTCCACCTGACACGCCAGAACCGTGTCGATGCGCCCGTCAGCGACGTCCTTTTTCAGATCTTCAAATGTGTAAGTGGTGGTCATGTGCGCCATCCGAATGGGTAGACTAAAGGAACAGGAAACCGCGCCGGAGGCACCGGTCGAACGAAGGTGACTGCAAGCCGGAGGCCAAACGCCCCCGACTTGCTGTTTTGATCAAAGGTCAGGCGCCCTCGCCCACAGCCTTTTCAGCTGCAGCAATCTCGGCTTGGCGCTTGGCGACTTCCTCACCGATCGGCGGCCCCTTGAAACGTTTGTTTTCAAAGACGAACCACACAATTGCAGTGATGACGAAGAAGCCGATCGTGATCGGCAGAGCCCAGTCGTTCGGCGGCTGGATGCCGATGTAGAAGATCAGTGCCATGGCGATGACGACCAGAACCGCGACGATGCGGAAAAGGCCGGCACCCATGTTCCAGGGCCCCATCGCCGGCCATTTCGCCGTACCGATGGCCACGAACCCGAGGGCGATCGGAAGCGCGAAGGACAGGAACAGGAAGATGACCGTGCACGACACGACGATCGAGTAGGCTGGCGTACCGGCGATGGTAATCGCCGAGGTGAACCAGACGAACAGCACAGACAGGATCGAGCCAGTCCAGATGGCAGCCACCGGCGAGCGGAACTTCGGGCTGACCTTGGCGAGCGCGGACGAACCTGGCAGCCCCTTGTCGCGCGAAAAGGCAAAGATCATCCGCGACAGCGAAGTGACCGTGGCGAGACCACACAGGAACTGCGAGATGAAGATGAGGAAATAGAGGATCTCCTTCAACATCGGATTGACCTGGGCATCCATCGCCCAGAAGAACACGTTCCAGCCCTGCTTGGCGGCATCATCCATGTTCGGCAGCATCAGCACGAACGAGCACAGCATGATGTAGCCGAAGAATGCAGACCAGATCACGGAGGATATCATCCCGCGCGGCACAGATTCGGCGGCCTTGACGGTTTCCTCGGACGTATGCGCCGAAGCGTCATAGCCGGTGATCGTGTAGATCGGCAGGAGCAGGCCGAGAAGGAATGCCATGCTGCCGGAAACGGCAAACGGCCAGACCAGCGACGCACCCTCGGTGCCGGTGTAGTTGGCGAAGGTGAAGAGACGACCGAACTCGAAGCTAGACGCGGAAATCAAGCAAACCGCGGTCAGCAGGATGGCTGTGACGAAGATCAGATAACCCGAGAAATCGGTCAGCTTTGCCGTCAGACCGATGCCGAAATGGTTGATGCCGGCTTGCAGACCGGTGATCAGCGCCACGAAGACGACGCGATGCATCAGGGTGTCCTCGATGCCGAAATAGGCACCGAATGATCCGAAGAAGAAGTAGAACGTGCCGACGTTGATCGCACCGAGCACGGTCACAAGCCCGAGCAGGTTGAGCCAGGCAGCCAACCAACCGGTGAAGCGGTTACCCAGGATCGAACCCCAATGGTAAAGCCCACCGGCGGTCGGATAGGCCGAGCTGATCTGTGCCAGACCAAGGGCGAACAGGCCCGAAATCAGGCAACCAAGCGGCCAGCCGATGCCGATCGCGGCACCGCCGGCGCCCGACGTGGCCTGACCGAGAGAGTTGATACCGCCCGAAAGGATGCAAATGATTGAAAAGGATATGGCGAAGTTCGAAAATGAACTCATGCGTCGTTCGAGTTCCTGGGCGTAGCCCATGGAATGCAGGATATGAAGATCCTGCTTTTTATCCGAATCCGAGTAGTCTGACATGACGTCCCCCAATTGACGATTATCCGCGGAATTGCGGACAATTGACTGTCTTTCAGTTCCACCACTGACGGGCGGAGGTTGCAGCAGAGCCGCTCCCCTCGGGGTCTTTTTATTGTTTCAGGCAGCCGGTGATCGCGGTTTGGATCAGAACTGCCAGATAATCGGCCACAACCCCTTGGCCGTTACTCTCTGTGATAAGGTCATTGCGAACCTCGATCATGACGTTGAGATGCCCATAAGGCAGCGCATGAAGTCTCAGGCTATGCGTGACACCGTCATCCGGGCCGTAAGGCGCGTTGCGCTCCACGCGGAACGGGCCGCCTTCGGCTGCCTTCAGCATGCCATCCGCCAACCGGCTGTCGGTATCGTGCAGGATGCCGATCTCAACGGCCCGCGGCTTGCCGAAATACACCGGCGTGAAACTGTGAACGGTGACCACGACATTCTCGAGGCCTGCCGCCTGGCGGGCAGCAAGCGTCGCACTGATGCGGTCGTGAAACGGCACGTAGAGTGCTGCAGTCCTCGCATAGCGTTCGGCAACACCCAGATCCCGGTTCCCTGGAATGTCGTAGATCTCGCTGCGGTCCGGCATGGCGGCGGGCGATTCCGGCGGACGGTTGCAGTCGTAGAGCAAACGCGAGAACCGCTGATGGATCAGCACGGCATCAAGCTTTTCCGACAACAACCGCGAGACGGCCAGGGCACCCGGATCCCAGGCGATGTGGCTTTCCAATGCTTCGGCCGGAAGCCCCAGATCCCCTGCCCGCACAGGCAAGGCGCGGCTTGCGTGTTCGCAGACCAGCACCACCGCGCCTGAAGCTGCGGAATTTTCCACTGCAACAGCTTCGCCGTCTGCCGAGGTCAGGATGTCTGGCCTTGAGAGCATGCTGATTTCCCCTGCGCCGTTCGGCTGCTTTTATTGCGAAGAGAATTCTTCACGATTTCGCCGCTGTCAATGGGATCTGAAGAAATCTCTTCAAAATAGCAATTGACACATTCCGGCCATAAAGGCTTAATTCGCCAAAAGCCGGCAAAAGATCGGCTTGAGGGGAGACCATCGGTCCTTGCTAAGTGCGTCCAAGACAGTGTCGGACGTGATCCATGCTCATTTCGATGGGCTGACACGCGCCGAACGACAGCTGGCCGAGAGCCTGCTGGAAAATTACCCCGTCTCCGGCCTCGGCAGCATTACCACTGTCGCCGAGAACGCTGGCGTATCGACGCCCACTGTCGCCCGCATGGTCCAGAAGTTAGGCTACAAGGGATATCCGGAGTTTCAGGCGCATCTGCATCAGGAACTCGAGGCGACGATCTCCAATCCGATCAACAAGCATGACCGCTGGGCGGCCAACGCACCGAACCGGCACATCCTCAATCGTTTCGCCGAAGCGGTGATCAACAACCTGCGCGCGTCGCTGGGTGAACTGAGAACCTCGACCTTCGACGAGGCGGCACGCCTGCTGGGTGACCGCAATCGCAGTCTGTATTTTGTCGGTGGCCGCATCACCGGCGCGCTGGCCGAGTATTTTTTCACCCATATGCAGGTCATCCGGCCGAAGACGACACTGATGTCGTCGAATGCCAGCTCGTGGCCGCAGCATGTCCTCAACATGCAGGCCGGCGACGTACTGATCGTCTTCGACATCCGCCGCTACGAAGCCGACATGACCACCCTTGCCGAGGTTGCGAGAGCCAATGGCGTCGAGATCATCGTCTTTACCGACCAGTGGATGTCGCCCGTCGCCCAGCACGCCCGCAACTGTTTCAAGCTCCACATAGAAGCGCCATCGGCCTGGGATTCCTCCGTGGTGACGCTGTTTGTCGTGGAGGCGTTGATCGAAGCCGTGCAGAGCTCGTCCTGGGATGAGACGCGCGAACGTATGAATACCCTTGAAGGGCTGTTCGAACAGGCACGCCTGTTTCGAAAGCCCCGTGAAAGGGGATAAACGCGAGCATGGAGGACCAGACCCGATGAACGCCGGCAATTGGGGAAAGACAGTCTGCCGCCGTCAACCGTCACACAACGATAATAAACCGCACCTAAGTGAACCGCATCGCTGCCAACTCAGAGGAGAATTCCAGTGATTACCAATTTCCGCAAAGCCCTGTCCCTTACGACGGCTCTCGTGATGGCCAGCTCGGCCATTGCCTATGCCGAGCCAAGCGCCGAACTCATCGAAGCTGCCAAGAAGGAAGGCATGCTGACCACCATCGCGCTGCCACACGACTGGTGCGGCTACGGCGCCGTCATTGATGGCTTCAAGAAGAAGTATCCGGAGATCACCGTCAATGAGCTGAACCCGGATGCCGGTTCGGCCGACGAAGTCGAAGCGATCAAGGCCAACAAGGACAACAAGGGCCCGCAGGCGCCGGACGTTGTTGACGTCGGTCTTGCCTTCGGCCCGCAGATGAAGGCCGAAGGCCTGCTGCAGCCTTACAAGGTCTCCACCTGGGACGAAATCCCGGCTGAAGTGAAGGATGCTGACGGCTTCTGGTACGGCGACTACTACGGCGTCATGTCGCTGCTGGTGAACAAGGACCTCGTGGCCAACACCCCGAAGGACTGGTCGGACCTCTTGAAGCCGGAATATGCCGGTCAGGTCGCACTTGCCGGTGACCCGCGCGCCTCCAACCAGGCCATCCTCGGCGTTCTGGCAGCCGGCCTCGCATCGGGCGCCAAGGCTGGCAAGGACGCTGGCGAAGCTGGCCTGAAGTATTTCGGCGAGCTGAACAAGGCTGGCAACTTCGTCCCGGTCATCGGCAAGTCCGGCACGCTCGCACAGGGCGCAACGCCGATCGTCGTCATGTGGGACTACAACGCGCTCGCCGCCAAGGACACGCTGGCCGGCAACCCGCCGGTTGAAGTCGTCGTTCCGGCATCGGGCGTTCTCGCCGGCGTCTACGTTCAGGGCATCTCGGCCTTCGCACCGCACCCGAACGCAGCCAAGCTTTGGATGGAATACCTCTATTCCGACGAAGGCCAGACCGCATGGCTCGCAGGCTATTGCCACCCGGCCCGCTTCAACGCCATGTCCAAGGCCGGCAAGATCCCGCAGGCCCTGCTCGACAAGCTGCCGCCGGCCGCTTCCTACGAGAAGGCCTACTTCCCGACTCTCGAGGAAGTCGATGCCAACAAGGCTGCCGTCACCGGCGCTTGGGACAGCGTCGTTGGCGCCAACGTCCAGTAAGGCATAGCGTATAAAAGCCGCCCCGATCTTGCGACCGGGGCGGCATTTGCATTTTATAGAGACCGCGAACCACGCGGACGAAGGGGCAACAGCAATGTCATCGCAACAGGTCAGTTCAGGTGCGCCGCCCGGGCCGCGCTTTCGCCTTCCCCTCCATTGGCTGGGCGTTCTGCCCTTTGCCGCCTTCACCGTGCTTTTCCTGATCATGCCGACGATGAAAATCGTCATCGGCGCCTTCCAGACCCCGGACGGCACCTTCACGCTGGACAATATCCGCGGCCTGTACACCCCGTCGATCATGTCGGCATATCTGATCTCCATCCGGATCAGTCTCGCCTCCGCCATTCTCGGCTGCGCGATCGGCTTCGCCGTCGCCGCAGCCGTCGTGCTTGGCGGATTGCCGCAATGGATCCGAGGACCTCTGCTGACCTTCTCCGGTGTCGCCTCCAATTTCGCCGGCGTACCGCTCGCCTTCGCCTTTCTGGCAACGCTTGGCCCGGTTGGGCTGGTAACGGTCTTCCTCAAGACCCAGCTCGGCGTTGACCTGCGCATGCTCGGCTTCAACCTCCTGTCCTTCTGGGGCCTGACGCTGACTTATCTCTTCTTCCAGATCCCGCTGATGATCCTGATCATCACGCCGGCCCTGGATGGCCTGAAGAAGGAATGGCGCGAAGCAGCCTCGATCCTCGGCGCGACCAATGCGCAATACTGGCGCCTGGTCGCCTTTCCGATCCTGCTGCCCTCTTTCCTGGGCACGATGGCGCTTCTGTTCGCAAATGCATTCGGCGCTGTCGCAACCGCGATCGCACTGACCGGTTCCTCGCTGAATATCGTACCGATCTTGCTCTTCGCCCAGATCCGCGGCGATGTGCTTGGCGATCCGCATCTCGGCTATGCACTGGCCTTCGGCATGATCGTCGTCACCGGCGTGGCGAACGCGCTCTACATTTGGCTTCGCGCCCGCAGTGAAAGGTGGCTGAAATGAAACGTCTCTGGGCTTGGGGAGCCCTCATTTTTGGCCTCCTCTATTTCTTCCTGCCGCTGATCGGCATGACCAACTTCTCGCTGAAGATGCGGCGCGGAGAATATTCTTTCGACGCCTATGTCAAAGTGCTGAACGATCCGCGCTTCCAGGAAACATTCACCTATTCCGTCACCATGGCGCTGGTCACCATCCTGTTCGGCATTTTCCTGATCGTGCCCACCGCCTATTGGGTTCGTCTCAAGTTGCCGGGCCTTCGTCCCTACATCGAATTCGTGACACTTCTGCCGCTGGTCATTCCGGCCATCGTCATCGTCTTTGGCTATATCCGCCTCTACAACACATCGAGCTGGCTGCCGCTCACCGGTTCCTCCCTCGGCACCGATGTGCTTCTAATGTTCGGCTATGCCACCTTGGCTCTGCCCTATATGTACCGCGCCGTCGACACGGGCTTGCGCACCATTGACGTCGGAACCCTGACCGAGGCAGCCCAAAGCCTTGGCGCCAGCTGGTTCACCATCATTTCGCGCATCATCCTGCCCAATGTGCTCGTCGCCGTCCTCTCGGGCGCCTTCCTGACCTTCGCCATCGTCATCGGCGAGTTCACCATGGCCGCCCTTCTCAACAAGCCGGCCTTCGGCCCCTACATGCAGTTGCTCGGCGCCAATCGCGCCTATGAACCTGCGGCCTTGGCGGTCATCGCCTTCGGCATCACCTGGGGTTGCCTCGGACTGATCCAGCTTGTTTCCCGTTTCCAGAAAACCGCGCCTCGCCAGGCCTGAGGACTGAACCTTCATGAGCTTTCTCACACTCACCAAACTGCAGAAATCCTTCGGGCCGACCAAGGTCGTTCACGACTTCAACATGGCGATCGACAAGGGGGAGTTCATCTCCTTCCTTGGGCCGTCGGGCTGCGGCAAGACCACGATCCTGCGCATGATCGCCGGCTTCGAAACACCAAGCGGCGGCACGATCGAAATCGCGAACAAGGATCAGACAAACCTGAAGCCGAACCAGCGCAATATCGGCATGGTCTTCCAGGCCTATGCGCTGTTTCCCAACATGAACGTCTTCGACAATGTCGCCTTCGGCTTGAAGATCGGCGGCATGCCGAAGGCTGCCATCGAGGCGCGCGTCCGCGAAATGCTCGCCCTCATTCACCTCGATCATCTGGCCGAGCGTTACCCTTACCAGTTGTCCGGCGGCCAGCAGCAGCGCGTGGCGCTTGCCCGCGCGCTGGCCCCCAAACCACAGGTGCTGCTGCTCGACGAGCCGCTCTCCGCACTGGACGCCAAGATCCGCGTGTCGCTGCGCGAAGAAATCCGCCATATCCAGCAGCAGCTCGGTATCACCACCGTCTTCGTCACCCATGACCAGGAAGAAGCCCTGTCGATCTCCGACCGCATCGTCGTCATGAATGCCGGCAAGGCGGACCAGATCGGCACACCCTTCGAGATCTACAACCGCCCGACCACCCGTTTCGTCGCGTCCTTCGTCGGCACTCTGAACGTCCTGGAGGCAACGGTCACCGACCAATCCGCCGGTCTCGTTAGGATCGGCGACGCTACGCTAGCGATCAAGGATGCGATCCCGGCCGTCAACGGATCGACAGTCCAGCTCGCCATGCGCCCGGAAGCAGGGGCGCTGGCCGGCAATGGCGAAGCAACCGTCCGGGGCAAGGTTACATCCAGCCAGTTCCTCGGCTCGGTCATCCGCACCCGTGTCGAAGTCGCCGGCAAAACGATCTCCTTCGACACGTTCAACGATCCCGGCACCAAGCCGCCGGTGATCGGCGATCTGGTCGGCGTGAAGATCGACCCGTCCGGCCTGATCGTACTCGCAGACTAGAACACCCGATATTTCGGGTGGTAAGGACTTTTCGGCGCGCATTCACAATGCGCGCCGAAGCACATTCAGGCAGAGAGGAAATACCGATGCGCGCTCTTTTCTACGAACGTTTCGGCGAAACACCGAAGGTCAGCACATTGCCCGACCCGACACCTTCTCCGTCCGGTGTCGTCGTCGCCGTCAAGGCGACCGGCCTTTGCCGCAGTGACTGGCATGGCTGGATGGGCCACGATCCCGATATCCGCCTGCCGCATGTACCCGGCCACGAACTGGCAGGAACCATTTCCGCGATCGGCCGCGATGTCCGTCGCTTCAGGATCGGCGACCGGGTCACCGTTCCCTTCGTCTCCGGCTGCGGTCATTGCCACGAGTGCCGCTCCGGCAACCAGCAGGTCTGCGAGGAGCAGTTCCAGCCGGGCTTCACCCATTGGGGCTCCTTCGCCGAATATGTCGCGATCGACTATGCCGACCAGAACCTCGTGCACTTGCCCGACAGCATGACCTATGAGACGGCGGCCAGCCTCGGTTGCCGCTTCGCCACGTCCTTCCGTGCCGTCGTAGACCAGGGGCGCCTCAAGGGCGGCGAATGGCTGGCAGTGCATGGCTGCGGCGGCGTCGGCCTGTCGGCGATCATGATCGGCCACGCGCTCGGTGCCAACGTTGTGGCGATCGACATTGCCGAGGACAAACTGGCGCTCGCCCGCCAGCTCGGCGCCACGGTTGCGATCAACAGCCGGGAGATGCCCGATCTGGTAGAGGCGGTGCGCGAGGCAACCGGAGGCGGCGCCCATGTCTCGGTGGATGCGCTCGGACATCCGCAGACCTGCTTCCATTCGATCAGCAACCTGAGACGGCGCGGACGCCATGTCCAGGTCGGCCTGATGCTCGGCGAGCACGCGACGCCAGCGATCCCAATGGCACGCGTCATCGGTCATGAGCTCGAAATCTACGGTAGCCACGGCATGCAGGCCTGGCGCTACGACGCCATGCTGGAAATGATCCTGTCCGGCAAACTTGCGCCGGAAAAGCTGATCGGCCGGCGCATTAGCCTCGATGAGGCAGCACTGGCGCTGACAGAAATGGACAGGTTCAAGGATAGCGGCATAAGCATCATCGACCGTTTCGTTTAGCCCGCCGGCCGCCTCCCCCACCCGGTCTTGGCGTTCGACGAAAGCAGGTGGCGATACCGTAAAAGCCTTCCGACGTTTTGAACCCCGTTAATGCTTTTATGATGAATTGACGCAACGGGAGACAGTTTGAACGATCAACAATGCGGCCATGACGGGGATCACAAGGGCTATGAGCATGCCGAGGCAGGGGCCGCCGATCAACCCAGACGGGTTCATCGATCAATTGATGCGACTGAAACGGGGATCCGTCTCGCGGCGTCACTTCCTGCAGGTGACAGGCCTCGGCTTCGCAAGTCTCCTGTTCGGCATTGGCGGAACCGGATCGGGTCCAGCCAATGCGGGCACCCTCGGCAAAAGCGTCAGCATCGCAACCTGGCCGAACTATCACGACCCGGCAACATTCGAGCAATTCTCGCTGTTGCACGACATCGCCGTGGAGGTCGAGATCATCGGCTCCAACGAGGTGATGATGCAACGCATGCAGACGCAGACTGCGGCCTGGGACCTCATCGTACCGACACAATACGCCCTCGCCCCCTATGCAAACCTGGGCTTGATCGAACCGCTTGATCTGGCCGCCTTGCCGAATTTTGATCCGGCCGCCAATCCCGAACGCTATCTTGCACCGGCCATGTTTCACAGCGGGCTGCATGCGCTACCCAAGAATACCGGCACGACCGGTATCGCCTACAACCGACGCAGGCTTGATGCCGTAGCGAGTTGGCGCGGCTTCTTCGACACCGCCATGGGCGATGCTTCGGGCCGGACGATCGTTCAGGACTACCAGTTGACCACGATCGGTGGCGCGCTCGTCGCCCTCGGCTATCCCTTCAATTCGATCGAGCCTGACGCCCTTTCCAAGGCCGAAGACCTGCTGATGCAGGTCAAGCCGCATCTGCTGGCGATCGACAGCGACTACCAACCGGCCATGCGCGCCGGCGACGCCTGGCTCTGCATGTGCTGGAGCAATGACGCTGCCCAATTGGTCCGCGACATGGACGAGATCCACTACAGTCTTGGATCGGATGGCGGCGAGATCTGGACCGACTATTATGCGATCCCGACCGGAGCGGAGAACAAACCGGCCGCCTATTCCCTGCTGAATCACCTGATGGATCCGAAAATCGCAGCCATTGACCATCTCGCCAATGGTGGAGCGACCACTGACCGCCGCGTGCTCGCGCTCTTGCCGGAGGAGATTGTCTCCAGCAAGGTCATCTATCCGGACGAAGCCAGCTTGAGCGCGCTGGAATATGCAGTCGCGGTTGTGCTCACCGATCCGAACCGAGCCGCCGTCATGAGCCGCTTCAAGGCAGCATGATAAAAATCGGATACCGTTCACCTTTGCGGAAACAAACGGTTGCGAATCTGCCACTCTGACCGATGCGTCGCCACCATGAATTGCAGGACCTGCCCCTATGAGCCCTAAGCCCACAATTTCCATCATCGAGGTCATGTCCGACCCAGGCAAGGAAGGACGACCAAACGAGGACCGGCTCGGCTACAATCAACATGCCGCCTTTGTCTTCGACGGCGCGACCGGCCTGGGCGATAGGCAATTCATGCAGGACTATGGTTCCGATGCCGCTTGGATCGCAGAATTCGGTGCTATGCAGTTGGAGCAACGGTTGGATGCGACATCCGATCCAAAAGCCATCCTGCGTGCCATCTCCGAGGATGCACGCCAGGCTTTCGAAGCCGTCGCCGGCGAGCAGCCACGTTATGCGTGGCCGCTCTGCAGCCTGACAGGTCTGCGCGCCACGCCGACCGGCTTTCAGTATTTCGGCCTGGGCGACAGCGCCCTCTACATCCTGCATGACGACGGACGGAGCGATTTTGTCATCCCGATCCCCGGGGCCTATGAATGGGAACAGCACCGCGCCGCGGAACACATAGCCCGCCTTGGCGGCATCGGCGCATCCGGCAGCGCCAATACCGACCCGACGACGCTCGAAAACCTGCGCAAGGGCCGCGCGCTGCAGAATACCCCGAATGGCGCGACCTGGACCTTCGGCGTGGTACCGGAGGCTGCCGACCATCTGTTCGTCTGCGACGTGCCCATTCACGGCGGCGGTGCGACGGCTATCTTGTGCTCCGATGGATTGGCCGACCTCGTCGCCCTCTACAAGACCTATGATCCCGCCTCGCTGATTCGGCGCGCGGCAACAACCGGCCTGAGATCATTGGTCGCCGAATTGCGCCACTACGAGCGCGAACTGGATCCGGACGGTCTGCAATATCCCCGCTTCAAGCAATCGGACGACACGACCGCCATCCTGTTGAGGTTGACCGCCTGAGTGTCTTTTTCGATGCCGCATCAAGGAGATGCGGGCGCGGATTGAATCAATTTCGGATCACCCTGATTCTAAACGTGAAGTGACATCGCCCCGCCTCAGCCACCATCCAACCGGCTTGGCGATTGCCCCTCATTTGCCTGCCGGCACCGCCCCGCACACGGGGAGAAGGAGGCAAGTCCGCAACGTCTCCATTCCCTCTCCCCGCATGCGGGGGGAGCGTCAGGGTGAGGGGCAAGTCAGCGTCAGCGGCCCGAGAAAAACTCTATCACTCCGGCGCCTTCGGCACATAATTGAGCACCGGCCCAAGCCAGCGCTCGACCTCGCGAACCTCCATGCCCTTGCGGCCGGCATAGTCTTCCACCTGATCGCGTTCGACCTTGGCGACACCGAAATAATAGCTGTCGGGATGGCCGATATAGATGCCAGAAACCGATGAGCCCGGCCACATCGCGTAGCTTTCCGTCAACGTCACGCCAGTCGCTTCCGTTGCATCGAGCAGCGAGAACAGCGTCGCCTTCTCCGTATGGTCCGGCTGAGCCGGATAGCCGGGCGCCGGACGAATTCCGCCATAGTCCTCGGCAACCAACTGATCCGGTGTAAACGCCTCATCCGCAGCGTAACCCCAGAATTCACGACGCACCCGCTCATGCATGCGCTCGGCAAAGGCTTCGGCAAACCTGTCGGCCAGCGCCTTGACCAGGATCGAGGAATAGTCGTCATTTGCTCGCTCGAAGCGCTCGGCAATCGCCACTTCCTCGATGCCTGCTGTGACGACAAAACCGCCGACATAATCCTCGACACCGGTGTCCAGCGGCGCGACGAAATCCGACAGCGCGACATTCGGCCGCCCATCACGCTTCGACAACTGCTGGCGGAGCGTGAAGAAAGTCGCCCGCTCCTCGGTCCGGCTGTCATCGACAAAAAGCCGGATGTCGTCGTCCACCGCATTGGCCGGCCAGAAGCCGATAACCGCGCGCGGGCGGAACCAGTTTTCCGCGATAATCTTGTCCAGCATCGCCTGCGCATCGGCGTAAAGCGCACGTGCCGCCTCCCCCTGCTTCTCGTCTTCGAGAATGGCAGGATATCGTCCCTTCAGCTCCCAGGTCTGGAAGAACGGCGTCCAGTCGATGTATTTCGCCAATTCCGCAAGATCATAGTCCTCGAAGATCTTGGTGCCGGTAAAGCTCGGCTTGACCGGCTTGTACTGCGACCAGTCGACCTTGACGGCATTGGCGCGCGCACGCGCCAGCGGCAGACGCTGCTTTTCAGCCTCCGCGCGCGCATGCGCATCGGCCACCTTGGCATATTCGCCGCGAAGCGTCTCGATCGTACCGTCGCGCGTCTCATTGGACAGAAGCGACGATACAACGCCGACCGCGCGGCTGGCATCGGTGACATAGACTGCTTGCCCCGCCTGGTACTGCGGATGGATTTTGACGGCCGTATGCACACGGCTCGTGGTCGCGCCGCCGATGAGAAGCGGGATGTTGAACCCCTGCCGCTGCATTTCGGCAGCCATATGCACCATCTCGTCGAGCGACGGCGTAATCAGGCCTGAGAGCCCGATGATATCGACCTTCTGCTCGATTGCTGTCTGCAGGATTTTGGTCGCCGGAACCATCACGCCGAGATCGATGATCTCGTAGTTGTTGCAGGCGAGAACCACGCCGACGATGTTCTTGCCGATGTCATGCACATCGCCCTTTACTGTCGCCATCAATACCTTACCGGCAGCCTGGCGCTCGCCGGTGCCGCCGTTGGCCCGTTTTTCCTCTTCCATGTAAGGAAGCAGCACGGCAACCGCCTGCTTCATCACGCGCGCGGATTTCACTACCTGCGGCAGGAACATCTTGCCGGCGCCGAAAAGGTCGCCAACCACGTTCATGCCCGCCATCAGCGGCCCTTCGATGACATGCAGCGGTCGGGCGGCCCGCAGCCGCGCCTCTTCGGTGTCGGCATCGATGAATTCGGTGATGCCGTTGACTAGCGCATGCTCGAGCCGCTTTTCCACCGGCTGTTCACGCCAGGACATATCCTGCACGCGC
The DNA here is from genome assembly GCF_000247475.1 of Rhizobium sp. PDO1-076. Lineage (GTDB taxonomy): Bacteria > Pseudomonadota > Alphaproteobacteria > Rhizobiales > Rhizobiaceae > Allorhizobium. The sequence continues at coordinate 27,581 of NZ_AHZC01000366.1, forward strand.
GCCTGTTTCTCGCCTGTGCCGCGATAGCGCTCGGCGATCTCCAGCAAACGCTCGGTGCCGTCACTGCGACGGTTGAGCACCACGTCCTCGCAGGCCTCGCGCAGATCGGCATCGATACTCTCGTAGACCGCCAGCTGGCCGGCATTCACAATGCCCATGTCCATGCCCGCTTGGATGGCATGGTAGAGGAACACCGCATGCATGGCTTCGCGCACCGGCTCGTTGCCGCGGAACGAGAACGACAGGTTCGACACGCCACCCGAGATATGCACGAGCGGCATACGTTCGCGGATGGTGCGGGTCGCCTCGATGAAGTCGACGCCGTAATTGTTGTGCTCCTCGATGCCGGTCGCCACGGCAAAGATGTTCGGGTCGAAAATGATGTCTTCCGGCGGAAAGCCTGCTTCTTCGGTCAGGATCTTGTAGGCCCGCGAGCAGATCTCAACCTTGCGTTCATAGGTATCGGCCTGGCCCTGCTCGTCGAAGGCCATGACGACGACGGCAGCGCCATAATTGCGGATCAGCCGGCCCTGGGCGATGAAATTCTCCTCGCCTTCCTTCAGCGAAATCGAATTCACCACCGACTTGCCCTGAACGCATTTCAGGCCGCTTTCGATGATCTGGAATTTCGAACTGTCGATCATCACGGGAACGCGGGCGATATCGGGCTCGGCGGCGATCACGTTGAGAAACTCAACCATCGCCTTTTCCGAATCGATCAGGCCCTCATCCATGTTGATATCGATGATCTGCGCGCCGTTCTCGACCTGGTCTCGCGCAACCACAAGCGCCGCCGAATAGTCGCCGGCGGTGATCAGCTTGCGGAACTTGGCCGAGCCGGTGACATTGGTGCGCTCGCCGACGTTGACGAAGGGAATGTCCTTGGTCAGCACGAAGGGCTCGAGGCCCGACAGCGACATGAACGGCCGGTGCTCAGCAGGCACCCGCGGTGCTTTGCCGGCAACCGCCTCCGAAATCGCCCGGATATGCTCCGGCGTCGAACCGCAGCAACCGCCAACGACATTGACGATGCCTTCATCGGCAAAGCCGGCCACCAGTGCCGCCATTTCCTCCGGGTCCTGGTCGTATTTGCCGAACTCGTTCGGCAGGCCGGCATTCGGATAGGCCGAGATGAATGTGTCGGCAACACTCGACAGTTCCTGCAGATGCGGCCGCATCGCGTCGGCACCCAGCGCGCAGTTCAAACCGACGGCGAACGGCCGCGCATGCGAGATCGAGTTCCAGAAGGCAGACGGTGTCTGGCCCGAAAGCGTGCGGCCGGACAGGTCAGTGATCGTGCCGGAAATCATCACCGGCAAGCGGATGCCCTTGGCGGCAAAACGCTCCTCGCAGGCAAAGATCGCCGCCTTGGCATTCAGCGTGTCGAAGATCGTCTCGATCAGGATGAGATCGGCGCCACCGTCGATCAGCCCGTCGATCTGTTCGCCATAGGCAAGGCGCAGATCGTCGAACGACACGGCACGGTAGCCGGGATTGTTGACATCCGGCGAAATTGACGCCGTGCGGTTGGTCGGCCCGATCGCACCGGCAACGAACCGGCGCTTGCCGTCCTCACGCTCTGCCCGAAGGATCGCCCGGCGCACCGCCTGCGCGCCTTCCTTGTTCAGGTCGTAGACGGCACCTTCCATCTGGTAATCGGCCTGGGCAATGCTGGTCGAGGAGAATGTATTGGTCTCGATGATATCCGCACCCGCCATCGCATAGCGGAAATGAATGTCCTCGATCGCTTGCGGCTGGGTCAGGATCAGCAGGTCGTTGTTGCCCTGCTGATGGCAGGCACATCCGATGAAGCGCTCGCCGCGGAAGTCATCCTCATTGAGGCCCAATCCCTGGATCTCCGTGCCCATGGCGCCGTCAAGGATCAGGATACGCTCGCGCGCCGCCTGTTGCAGGGCGCTCAGAATCTCGGCTCCATCTCGATTGGCGCCCTGGCGGCCGAACAGTGAATCGAGCATGAGCGAATTCCTTTATTTCAAATGCGACACGCGTCAGATCACATAAAGATATCTTTATGTCAACATGCGAATGCTCTGTTAGCATTGCGCTTCCTGCGATGACAAGAGCAGACCGGATCGGCTATAGAGCTGAAAAGATTTAGTTCCCGGGAGGACATCATGTCGGACACCAGCGAAACCGCGTCGCTCGCCGCCCTTTGGTCGGATCGCCCCTATCACCGGCGCTGGCTGCTGCAGCAGGCCGATGGCCTGTTCGATTTCTTCCAGACCGCAGCGATCAATCCGAAGGGCGGCTTCTACGACCTGTCGCGCGATGGCAAGCCGCTTTCGACCGACAATCCGGCCCGCGGCATTCATGCCAGCGCCCGCATGGTCCATTGCTACGCCATCGGCGACCTGCTCGGCCGCCCGGGCGCAGCCGATGTCGTCGACCACGGCATGCGCTATCTCTGGGAACGCCATCGCGACGAGAAGAACGGCGGCTATTTCTGGCAGGCAAACGACACCGGTGCCGCCGACCCATCGAAGCAGGGATATGGCCACGCCTTTGTCCTGCTCGCCGCATCATCCGCCAAGACGATCGGTCATCCGCTGGCCGACCGCATGCTGGCAGACATCACCGAGGTGATCGAAACCCGTTTCTGGGAAAAGGCGCACGGCGCCATCGCCGAGGAGTTTTCCGCCGACTGGCAGCCCGTACCCGGCTATCGCGGCCAGAACTCCAACATGCACCTGACCGAAGCTCTGATGGCCGCGTTCGAAGCGACCGGAGAGCGCCATTACCTCGACAAGGCGACAAGCATTGCCGATCTCCTGATCAACCGCCGCGCCCGCGAGGAAGCCTTCCGCGTCGCCGAACATTTCGACGAACACTGGGTAGTAGACCGCAATTATTACCATGCCAACGAGATGTTCCGCCCCGCCGGCACCACGCCCGGCCACTGGCTGGAATGGGCAAGGCTTCTGATGCAGCTGTGGATCCTCGACGGCAAGCGCCATGCGTGGATGCCGGAGACCGCACGTGGCCTGTTCTTCCAGTCCATGGCCCTCGGTTGGGACAAGGCAAAGGGTGGTTTCTTCTACACTCTCGACTGGGCCAATGTGCCGGAAAAGACCGCCAAGCTCTGGTGGCCGCTCTGCGAGGGCGCCGGCGCCGCCCATTTCCTCAACCAGCACCAGGAAAGCGAATTCCACGAAGACAGCTACCGCAGGATCTGGAACTATATCGCCGGCAACAGTCTCGACCGCGAGTTCGGCGGCTGGCATGAGGAACTGACCGAGGACGGACGGCCTTCCAACACACTCTTCCCCGGCAAGGGCGATATCTATCACGCGCTGCAGGCCTGCCTCATTCCGCTTTTCCCCGCCGAAGGCAGCCTCACCAAGGTGATCCGCGAATACCCGCACTCGGTATAAGCCGCGCCAAAGGCCGACAGGTCAGCACCGTCATCGCCGCGTTGCAGCCATTCCAATGACAAACGAGGCCGGAACATCGTCACCGATGCTCCGGCCTCGCGGTGTGTGGGCCAGAGATTTCTCCGCGGCCCTTGCTGTCATTGGCGACGATGGATCTTACTGCTCGATGCCGTAGGTGATGTTGACAGTCACCGTGTAGCGGTTCTCGCCGGCCGCGACCGGCATGGCCTCGTCCATGCGCTTGCCCATCGGCGCTGCGGCCATCATCATCGGCATCGGCCGGGCGAAATTCTCCGAAATGTCGATGACGCGGCCGACCTTGACGCCGGCGGCTTCCGAAAGCGTCTTTGCCTTGGCGGCAGCTTCCGCGACGGCCGCCTTGCGTGCCACCTCGATCGCCGCATCCGGATTGTCATTGGAAAAGACGATATTGCCACCCTGGTTGACGCCGAGCTTCACCGCCTGATCGATCAGGCCGCCGAGCTTGGAAAGATCGCGCACCCTGACCGTCAGGCCGTTCGACACGCTGTAGCCGACGATTTCCGGCGCCTCGAAGCCGGTGCCATCGGTTGGCTGCTGGCGATATTTCGGCTGGATCGAAAAGTCCGTCGTCTGCATGTCCTTGTCTGCAATGCCCTGCCCCTTGAGGCTGGCCAGCACCTCGGCCATCGCGGCATTGTTGGCGCTCAGCGCCTCGCCGGCGGTCGCCGCATCGCGCACGACGCTCAGCAACACCAGTGCCATGTCCGGCGCGATTGCCGCCTCGCCCTCACCCGACACCATGATTGTCGCCTCGCGCCTCTCCGCCTCCGCCGCAAAGGCCGGCGCGACCGAAGTGAGCATAAAAGCTGTGCTCGAAAGCGCTGCAGCCAGGGCAAGAGCGCGTGTATGTCTTAGCATGTGGAGTGTTTCCTTTTCCCTCGGATCCGGACCCTTCGGCCTATATTGCTCTTCACGGCCCGGTTGAATGCCCTTCCAAGTCATTGATGACGCGTGATTGTGAAGCCATTGCGGCAAAGGCTTGTCGGTCCGCAGAATTTGCGTTAGAGCCTTCGCCACGGTGCGGGGTGACCATTGCCCGCCCGCCGGCACCATGTGCCGGGCTGGGCCTGTAGCTCAATGGTTAGAGCCGGCGGCTCATAACCGCTTGGTTGGGGGTTCGAGTCCCTCCGGGCCCACCATTTCTGTCTCCGGACGTTGTTTTGGCATGTTTTTCTCCTTGTTTTGCCCCACTTAAATCGTCGGCCGGCGAAAGTGGGACATTCCGACGGGCCACATAGCTTTTGCGACGTTCAAAGCCGGCATCGATAATTCGCTTGGACTGTGCTGCCTTCGTGTAGTGCTGGGCCATTTTCGAATCGGACCAGCCAAAGATTGCCATCAATTGGTGCTCGGTTGCACCTGCTTCAGCGAGAATCGTCGCCGACGCTTTGCGTATCCCATGAGAGCTGCAGTCAGGCAGCCCCGCATCGTCACACCACTGCCGCATCTTGTTGCCAAAACCGTTGGACGTGAATGCCTTTCCATAATCGGTGATCAAAAAAGTTGGCGCTTCGTGCCGTATGGCCGCAAGCGCATCCTGGAGTTCCTCGGTGACGGGCAAACTTAGCGACTGCGCGTAGCGCCCCGAGCCTTTTTCGGGAACGAACTCGATCCGCCCTTCAATGATGTTTTTCCAACCGAGCTTGACCAGGTCTGAGCGCCTGACACCCAGATTGACCATGAGCTCAAAAGCAAGACGCGCCGTGGTACCGACTGGGTAGCCTTTCCTGAACTTCTCGAGCTCAGCCTCGCTCCATGAGTGAAATCCTGGCGACTTGTTTATCTTTGTGACGCCACTCGCAGGATTGAAAGTTGCGTGGTCATTCGCAATGGCCCAGTTGAACAGCGCTTTAAGGTATTTGACGAGCTTGTCGGCCGCTCCTGGTGTGGCCGCCCGCACCATTTGGCTTCGCTCTATATCCAACTTCCGGATCTTCTTGAAAGGCAGGTTTC
>NZ_AHZC01000365.1 GCF_000247475.1 Rhizobium sp. PDO1-076
GTCCCTTCCGAGGCTTTGAACGCCGGCTGACACCGACCATGCGGCAGCTCCATATCGCTGGCGATAAGGTCTTCGTCGATTATTCCGGCAAGAAGCTGCCGATCGTGGACCGCAAGACCGGCGAGATCCGTGAGGCGGAGATCTTCGTCGGCGTGCTCGGTGCTTCGAGCTACACCTTTGCCGAGGCCACCTGGACGCAGACCCTGCCGGACTGGATTGGTTCACACGTGCGCATGTTTGCTTTTTTCGGCGGTGTGCCGCGCCTGATAGTCTACGATTACGTGCCCGGGAACGTTATCGTAGATGCCGCGGCCAGGTACGCCGCCGAACACACGGAAGCCGTGCCAGTGGGCGTCGAACAGCATCTCGTGCGTTTGCAGCAGGTAGGCCCTGACCAGAAAAGCCCGACTGTGCGACAGCTTGATATGGGCGACCTGAAGCTTCGTGCGCTCGCCGCCTACCACGGCATAATCTTCACTCCAATCGAAATGGAATGCTTCGCCTGGGCGAAAGGATAGCGGAACGAATATGCCGCGGCCCGCTTTCTGCTGCTCTGCCCGCCAGTCACGGGCGAATG
>NZ_AHZC01000364.1 GCF_000247475.1 Rhizobium sp. PDO1-076
ACCATTGATGCCATTGCCTGCAATGCCAAAACCGCGCAAGCCGTGCTCGATGCGGGTGCCGATTACCTGCTGGCCGCCAAGGCCAACCAGCCCAGCCTGATGGGCGAGATCGAGCGTTTCTTTGCCGATGCTCCGGCAAACCTCACCTCAACCGTCACGCATGTCGACAAGGGCCATGGCCGGGTCGAAGAGCGGCGGGTTACCGTCTCCAGCCAAATCGACTGGCTCTCCGGTGACAGGCGCTTTCCTGGCGAATACCGTTTCCCGTCCATCGCAACCATCGTCAAGGTTGAAGCGCAAGTCTATGAAAAGGCAAAGCAAAGCAGCCAGGTCCGCTTCTATATCTCCTCGCGCTCGATGACCGCCCTTCAGTTCGCAGAAGCCATACGCGGCCATTGGGCCATCGAGAATTCACTGCACTGGGTGCTCGACGTCACTTTCAACGAGGACGCCACCCGGTCCCGAACCGGACATGGCCCCGCCAACATGGCCATCGTCCGCCACTTCGCCATCAACATTGTCAGAAGCCATAAAGACAAGCGCAGCATCAAACTCAGACGAAACAAAGCAGGCCGAAACCCG
>NZ_AHZC01000363.1 GCF_000247475.1 Rhizobium sp. PDO1-076
CCCCCGCTTTCGGCCGCCGCGCTTGCGCACCGCCAGCTTCTCCTCCCGATAGAGACGTCGAAGCTTCTTCACGTTCATGACGATCCCCTGACGGTCGAGCATCACGTGGATACGGCGATAACCGAAGCGGCGGCGCTCGGACGCCACCTTCTTCATTGCCTCCCGAATGGTCGCATCGTCAGGCCGCACGCTGCGGTATCGCATGCTCGACCGATCCAACGACAGAACCTCACACGCCCGACGCTGGCTCACCCCATGCTGCGCGCAGACATGAGCCACCGCATCCCGCTTCACATCGGGCGTCACCATTTTTTTGCAGCGACATCCTTCAGGATCGCATTGTCCAGCATGGCCTCGGCCAAGAGCTTCTTCAGCTTGGCGTTCTCGTCCTCGAGCGCCTTCAGCTTGCGGGCATCGGACACGTCCATGCCGCCATACTTCGCCTTATATTTGTAGAAAGTTGCATCCGAGATGCCGTGCTTGCGGCAGACATCGACCGTCTTCGCGCCGGTCTCCTGCTCCTTCAAAATCCCGATGATCTGTTCTTCCGTGAACCGTGAACGCTTCATTCGTCCGTCTCCTTGA
>NZ_AHZC01000362.1 GCF_000247475.1 Rhizobium sp. PDO1-076
AACCTCCAAGACGAAACCGTCCTGATCAACTGCGCGCCACAGCCAATGGTATCCATCCGAGCAGGGCCGCAGGATTTTGGGCGCCGCGCGTGGTAACGTCGGTTCATGGAGATCGATGAGGACAAGATCGACGATGCCGTTTTGGCGCTGTTATGGCTGACGCTGCATAACGAACGTTGTGCCTGGAAGGGCTTCGACTGGGCAACGACGGATCGGCTTCACAAGAAGGGCTTGATCGGCGACCCAGTCAACAAGTCGAAGTCATTGATCCTGACCGATGAAGGCTTGGAGCGTTCGGAAGCAATGTTCCGGGAGCCGTTTACGCGGCAACCGCAATCTCCGCCGCCTTGATCCTCTTCCACTCCCAGGGCAACAGCTCGTGCAGGCGGGAGACGGGAAGATCCGCGATGCGGGCCAGCACGTCTGCAAGCCAAGCCTTCGGATCGATATCGTTGAGACGGGCCGTCGTGATAAGGGTCAGCATGATGGCAGCCCGGACCGCGCCACGATCGGAGCCGGCAAAGGTCCAATTTTTTCTTCCGCAGGCCACGCCGCGCAGGGCTCTTTCCGCCGCGTTGTTAAAGGGTA
>NZ_AHZC01000361.1 GCF_000247475.1 Rhizobium sp. PDO1-076
GTAAGCATCCGGTGACTACCGCGGTTGGCGCTGATGGTGTCCAGCTTCAGCGGCCTGACTGAAGTTCCACGATAGCTTTGGCAGCCTTGTCGCAGCGCTCTGCAAGTTCTGGGTATGAGAGCTCCATGTGCTCGGTCGCGATCTTGAAGAGATACTGCGCGATGGCGTCAACTGAGGCGGTTTGGTTGGTCAGCATGCCAAAGACGGTATCGGAATAGGCATCATATTCGTCTTGCGCTTCAGGAATGTCCGACACCCCGATGGGGTCCCATTCTGTGAGCAATATTTTTCGAATGATAGCTCGGTTGGCTTTGCGATTCATCGTTGATCCTATGCCGCAACGGCTGCTGTTTGCGTCGGTTTCCAGTTCCACGGCAGCAATTGCTCCAGCCTGATAATCGGCGTGTCGGCAATGTTGGCAAGAACGTCTGCAAGCCACGCCTGTGGGTCGATGTCATTGAGCTTGGCGGTCATGATCAGCGTCGCCATGAAGGCGGCACGATCAGCACCACGATCCGAGCCAGCGAAGCTCCAGTTTTTTCTTCCGCAGGCCACGCCGCGCAGGGCTCGTTCGGCAGCATTGTTAAAGGGTA
>NZ_AHZC01000360.1 GCF_000247475.1 Rhizobium sp. PDO1-076
CCCGCAACTCCATCGCTGCGACTTCCTCGATGATGCCAACAACATCGTCCTGGTCGGCGGACCTGGCACGGGCAAGACGCACATTGCCACCGCGCTCGGCGTTCAGGCCATTGAACATCACCACAAGCGGGTAAGGTTCTTCTCGACGGTCGAACTGGTCAACGCGCTTGAGCAAGAGAAAGCGCAAGGCAAGTCGGGACAGATCGCCAATCGGCTCGTTCACTCCGATCTCGTCATTCTCGACGAGCTGGGATACCTGCCATTCAGCGCTTCAGGCGGGGCGCTACTCTTCCATCTGCTCAGCAGACTTTATGAGCGCACCAGCGTCATCATCACCACCAACCTCAGCTTCAGTGAATGGGCAAGCGTCTTCGGCGACGCAAAGATGACCACCGCGCTGCTCGACAGGCTCACCCACCACTGCCACATCCTCGAAACCGGAAACGACAGCTTCCGCTTCAAGAACAGCTCGGCTCATCATCCCAAAACAGCAAAGGAGAAACGCAGGAACTTGACCCCGACCAACAACACGAACGATACCTAAAGGCGGGTCAATTCTCGGTGGAAACGCCGGGTCAGCTCTCAGTGGAAATCAAC
>NZ_AHZC01000359.1 GCF_000247475.1 Rhizobium sp. PDO1-076
GAAGATTTTAAGGCAACCGGAGGGGAAAACAACAGACTAGGCAAGACGGATGCTGAGCCTACTGCCGCAAGAGAGTACTGCGCGCAGGGGCAACCCAAGGACGCGAATCTAAGCAACGGGGTCTTCGCTGGGGCGGATCTCGAGCAGGTTCGCCTCGCGGGGGCAAGCCTCGAAGGTGCGGATTTCACTGGGGCGAACCTCACCGGGGCGGATCTCCGCTGGGCCGACTGCGATGGTGCGAATTTCACTGGGGCGAACCTCAAGAGTGCGGATCTCCAGCATACGGATCTCACTAATGCGAACCTCACTGGGGCGAACCTCACTGGGGCGAACCTCACTGAGGCGAACCTCACTGGAGCGATCCTTAAGGAAGCGAGGCTGGACAAGGCGAGCCTCATTCAGGCAATTAAGCAGAAGGCAAACCTCCAGGGCGTGGATCTCAGCGGGGCGGATCTCACTGATATGAATCTCAGCCGTGTGGACTTCACAGGAGTGAACCTCAAAGGGGCTATCCTCAAAGGAGCTATCCTCACTGGGGCTATCCTTAAGGAAGCGAGGCTGGACAAGGCGGGCCTCATTCAGGCAATCGCGCAGGAGTTAAACCTCC
>NZ_AHZC01000358.1 GCF_000247475.1 Rhizobium sp. PDO1-076
ATGCCTGCTCAGTCGCTTCCTTGAAGCGGTAGCTGTCGCCTTCGATGGCGATGACCTCGCAGTGATGCAGGAGACGGTCGACCAAGCTGATGACGCAGGCGGCATTCGGGAAGACCTGCGACCATTCGGCAAAGGGCTTGTTGGTGGTGAGGATGGTCGATCGTTTCTCATATCGGCGGCTGATGATCTCAACCAGAAGGTCGGTATGGCGGTTGGAATAGGAAAGATACCCATCGCAGCTTTACCCGTGTCGGTCCCGCGTGCTTCGCGCACCATTGGAGGCTGTTTGACGCCACCCAATTGTATCGTGTGGCCTCTCTATTGTCTGACGGTGCATCCTGTGCCCGCTCGGCTCGCAGCTTGTCATTAGATGTTCTAAACACAGTTCGAAAGTGCGCAGGAGGGTTTCTCTCAGGTGCACTGGTGAGCCATGTAACCCCAAGTACATGGCTCACCGCCCCATTTGCTGTTGGAGTGCGCTCAAATCATGACCAGTTTGTCTCTCGAAGCCGGTGTTTCTCTCGAAGACTGCCCGCAGGCCCGTCATCCGGCGCGCCGCGCGATGCAGCAGCCGCCGCTTTCGAGGGTGGTCGTTGTGCCAGTTCTGCT
>NZ_AHZC01000357.1 GCF_000247475.1 Rhizobium sp. PDO1-076
TTTTAAAAAAGTTTCCCCGCCGCTGTGGCAGAAATTGCCGCCGGAGCGGCCCAAGGAAGACGCATAGAAATTTGGTACCAAGATGAGGCCCGGATTGGTCAAAAGAACAAGATCACACGTCGCTGGGCAAAGCGAGGCTCAAGGCCATCCGCCCCGCACGACCAGCGAACCCGCTCGGCCTATATCTTTGGCGCCATCTGCCCCAAGCTGGGCAAGGCGGCGGCTCTCGTCATGCCTTGGTGCGATACCCACGCCATGACGCAGCACCTGGCTGAAATCTCCCGGCACGTAACCGATGACGCGCATGCCATCCTCATCATGGACCAGGCCGGCTGGCACATGTCCAACAACCTCGTCATCCCCGGCAACATCTCCATCCTGCCTCTGCCGCCGAAGTCGCCGGAGCTTAACCCGGTCGAAAACCTCTGGCACTTCATGCGCGAAAACTGGCTCTCGAACCGAGTCTTCAAATCATACGACGACATTGTCGATCACTGCTGTGATGCCTGGCGAAAGCTCGAAAGCTCGAAAGCCAGCCATGGCGGATCATGTCCATCGGTCGCAGAGAATGGGCGAATGGGTTCTGATTAATGAGGAGGCGTATTATGGGAGACCTG
>NZ_AHZC01000356.1 GCF_000247475.1 Rhizobium sp. PDO1-076
CAAAAGCCCGCCTGCGATCGATGAATGCGCCGAATACATCCGCCCAGTGTTGCCGGATAAATTCTTCTGCCGCTGATACTACTGATGGTATGCAGGCCCACGATTCAGCTCCGTCCGTGGCGCCAGGGCGGGAGCTTTCCACGATTCCCGCGCAATCCCTTCCAGATCGGCGATAATGCGGGTGAGCAAGATTGTGGTAGCGAGCGCCAACAAGGCTGCGCGCATCATCTAGGCTATCCTAACACAGAATATATCGTTTCAGCCGAACGCCGCCTGAGGTGCGAGGCTGATTGACTTGCGAGGAGAAAGCGATGGTACCGTGCATCTGATAGGATGCGCAGCCTGATGGTTCCAGTAGATTGATCCCTGCTCGCCCTGGTACAAACCGGAGAATGCAGAGATCACAGCATCTGGTCGTCTTGTAAGGAACGCATCCCAGCGGCTCCCATTGTGGCTCGGGCATCTTCGCCCATTAGCAAGCCGGATACGCTGAAGCAGGGTCTATCGGGACTGTCGTTTCTTCTTGCAAACCGGAGGCGAACCATACACTGGAACCAAATCTCTATGTGTTTTCCTTGGGCCGCTCCGGTGGCGATCTCTGCCACTGCGGCGGGAAAGTTTTTTTAAAC
>NZ_AHZC01000355.1 GCF_000247475.1 Rhizobium sp. PDO1-076
CGGCAAGCGTTGTCAGGAGATCGGCGGAGATCCCGCCGCCGCTGCCCTGGAGAATGGACAGTGCGGACGTGTCATAACTGGCGTTCTCGGTGTCATACATGGCGGTGTAGCGCTGCAGGAAGCGTTCCATCTTGGCGGGATCCTGGAAATCCGAAAGCGTGATATTGTCCTCGACGATCTTCGCCTGCATGTCGACGTCCATGTTGGAGAATTCTTCCGAATAGCCGAACGTGGTGCGGAAGACTTCCAGCAGCGCCTCATCGGCGATCAGGTCATAGGCATCGGTCAATGTCGGCGCCGTGCGCTCGAAATAGAGCGCCAGGCGAACACCCTGATTGCTTTCGCCTTCGCTCTCTTCAAACGTCTGGCGCAGGTAGAGGTTGATGGTTTCGAGCGTTTCGCCGCGTTGCTGCACCGTTCCGACGGTGTCATCGGTCAGGTTGCCCTCGCTGTCGAAATTGAAGGACGCGAGCAGTTCCGCCCATTTGGAATTGGCCTGCTGGTTCGCGAAGCTCTTGGGATCATCGAGATCCGAGGCAAACAGCTGCTTGAGGAAGTCGTCCGTTACCTCATCGCCATCGAAACCGAATGCGCCGAGCACGACATCGACGACACGGCGATCATCCAGAAGCTCATCGACCGTGCGAATGCTGGCGATCTGCTCCTGATAATATTCGGACTCCTTGGTGGCAGCTTCCTTGGCGGTCGTCTGCTCGTCACCCTCCAGGTAGAGGATCTGCTTGACGATGTAGTCCTTGGCGATATTCGTCGCAGTCGCTTGGTTTTGCGCCTGCAACGGCGCCTTGGCTTCACCTTCGCTGTCGAAGTTGAACAAGGTCGCCATTTCGATCAGGCGCGAATCCTTCGATTTGTTGGCGTAGCTGTTCGGATCGGTGATGTCGCTGGTCAGGACCCTGCGCAGCTCGGAATTACTGAATTCATCCCCTTCAAATCCGAAAGCCCTCTGCAGCATCAGGCGAAGCGAACTGTTGTCCAATAGATCATCGACACTGGTGATCTCGGCCATCTTTTCGGTGAAGTAGTCGATGGTCGACGTCTTCATCTCTTCGCTTTCGTCATCGTAAAATTCGGCAAAGCCGGTATGCGTCGACGCAAGCTGGGCGGTGCCCTGTGCCGAATAGCCTGACCTGACGTTGCCATCCGTGCCGAAATTGAACTTCTGCGCAACCGCGACCCATGCGCTGCCGCCATTGGTGATGGCGTAGTTGCCAGAAGCACTCAGGTCGCTGGTGACGATCGACTTGAACACCGAAGCCGTCACCGTTCCGTCGAGCTCCAGGGCGGTCTTGACATAGTTGAACAGCCGCTCGTCGCCGGTGATATCCTCGACCGTGGTCACGTTGGCGATCTGGGCTGTGTAGTAGGCCTTTTCGCGCTGAAGATAGTATTCGGAGGCGTAGGTCTGCTCTTCCTCGATATAGAGAGCGACAGTGCCTTCCTTCTGCTCGGCGCTCTGGGCCGTTGTTCCGGAAAGGGAACCATCGGTATTGAAGCTGAACGCCTGGGCCATTTTGAGGAAGGCCGCCGAATTCGACGCGTCGTTTTCCACCAACTGGTTCACGTAGCTTGCGCTGTCACTGAGATCGCTGGTCAGGATCTTGGTGAAATGTTCCTTGGTGTAATAGGTGCCGTCGATGCCATAAGCGTCGAGCACATAATTGAACAGGCGAGTGTTCTTGACCAGGCTGTCGGCCGAGGTGACCGTGTCGATCACCGACTCGTAGTAGTAGGTTTCGGTCTCGATCGCGTCGTTTTCGGCAACGAGCTGCTCATCCAGAAGCGCAAGCAGCTTGGTTTCCTGCGCCGACGTCTGGGAATCCTTGGTTTGGCCGGTGAACTGGAATGCGGCGGCGAAATTGCGATATCGATCATCTGACAGGACGTTGGCAAAGCTGGTGCTTTCGCTGAGATCGCTTTCAAGGACCTTTTTCATATAGGCCTTGGCATAGGTCATCTCTTCGAGACCGTGGGCCTTCATCGCAAAGGAATAAAGACGGTAGTCGTCGAGGAATTCATCCACGGACGTGACGTTGCCGATATTCTCTTCGAAATACGCGGTTTCGCGCGCAACCTGGCTGTCAGAGGCGACGCGGTTGAGGCTCGACTTCATATCTCGCGTCGCAAGATCATAGCTCAGATATGTGGAGACCATCGCGTCCTCGGCAGAAAAATCGATTTATACGAATCGCATCATGCGCCTTAATTCTTGCTCGGAGCTTTATATCTTTGTGAAGAAACGCTGCGAATGCGCTTTTCGAGACTGCCGCATGAAGCAGGCGGCATACGGGCTCGCCTTCCCACATCCCGGCGATCCGACATCTGTATCGATCTGGAATAGATCGTGGCCGATTTTCACGTTTCAGCAACCCTGCGCAGTACGACAAAACTAACCATTTGAGACTGCAAGGTTTTTTTACCGCGATTTTTAAGCTGTCTCGAACAGCCGCTGGCTATGTTGCCCCCACAGAGGACGAGAAGTCCCAAACAGACGAGCACATGACGCGCTCTCGGGTAAAACAAGGGTAGCATGAAGATGACGAACACGGTTATGAAGCCCGATTGGGCAGGAGCCACTCTGCGACTGGATCCCTCGCGGTTCCCACAGCAGGTCTCCTACGCACTGCACGGCTCCTTAGGCGATGTGACAATCACCATCGACGAACGCGGCGCGGTGCTGCGTAAAATCCTTCCTGGTAGCGGTCTCCCCCTCTCCTTCGCTCTGCCGGCCCGCGCCTTCAAAGGCGTTGCGGCCCGGGCGATCGACCATGGCGACGGCGAAGTGACCGTCACACTCGAACTGCATCACGACGATCCGGATCTGTGCATCCCACTGCTCGTCGCCCATGATCTCTGCGATATCGCTGCCGACTGGCGCGGCTGGGCGGATGCCTTCCGCATCCCGATGCTGATGGTCGAGGCCGACGGCATTGCCCGTCCGCTGGAAGATCATATCGGCGAGGTGCGCACCCGTGACACGCAACCGCGTCGCCGCCACTCCTATTTCGCCGAGCGCCGCCCGCGCTTCCTGGTGCGCCGCACGACCGGTTCGCTTGGCGTAACCATGAAGATTTCCGGCAAGGAAATCATCGCCCGCAGCTGATTTCGTCCCAAGACGGAACATTACAAGGCCCGGAAGGCAACTTCCGGGCCTGTTTGTTTTCAGGGTATTTGCGACAGAGCGTGCCGATCCAAGCCAGTTCGCCCTTACTCCGACCATGAAACCCGGACGTAAAGCGAGGCGATTGCTCAGGCGAAAGGCAGCGCCATAAGCAGGCCGAGGAAAATGATCGCCCCGACGCGGTTGTTCGACTTGAACAGCGCAAGGCACTGGGCGCCGTCATCGATGTCGAGGACCTTGATCTGCCAGGCAAACAACCCGCCGGCGATCATCAGGCCGAGAATGGCCGGAAAGCCGGCGCCCGCCATGACAAAGGAGACGAGAAGCAGCAGCAGCGTCAGACCGTAAAGACCGGCGAGCCAGAGTTTCGTGTCGTCACCGAACAGGCGAGCCGTGGAGCGCACGCCAACGAGCGCATCGTCCTCCTTGTCCTGATGGGCGTAGATCGTGTCATAGCCGATGGTCCAGGCGACGGCGCCGAGATAGAGCAGGATCGCAGCGAGCGACAGGTTGCCATGCAGGCCGGCCCAGCCCATCAGCCCGCCCCAGGAAAAGGCAAGGCCGAGAAAGAACTGTGGCCAGTCGGTAAAGCGCTTGGCAAAGGGATAGATCGCCACGATGGCCAGCGAGGCTATGCCCAGGACAATCGAAAACATGTTGAAGCAGAGCAGAACCGCAAGGCCGACCAGCGCCTGCAGGCCCACGAAGATCTTGGCATTACGGCGCGATACACGGCCCGACGGCAGGGGGCGCGAGCGGGTGCGCGCGACCTTGTCATCGATCTCATGGTCGACGAGGTCGTTATAGGTGCAGCCGGCACCGCGCATGGCAACCGATCCGACAAAGAACAGGACGAGGTGAAAGACGAACTGCGTCGGGTTCAGCCGGTCGTCGGCAGCCAGCACGTTGGCCGCCAGTGCCGAGGACCAGAAACACGGCCACATCAGCAATTGCCAGCCGATCGGCCGGTCCCAGCGGGCCAGCTGGGCGAAGGGCCAGAGCCAGCGCGGCAACGCGCGGTAGACCCAGTTGTCGGAAGGCGCGTCGATAACGCGATCGTGGTGGTCGGCTGAACTGTTCATAATGCCAGTGATAGAGCATGGCGGCGGCCAAGAAAACCGCGATTGCCGGTCAGCAACCGCGAAAAATCAGCACAGTGCCCGGCAGATATGCCGGAGCCTCAATCGAGGCTGAAGCCGAACTTGTAGCTGGCCGAGACGCCGAATGTCAGCTGGTTCTTGCTGCCACGTTCCTCGACAAGGCTGCTGTCGGCGGCAGGGCCGGTCAGGCGCTTGTATTCGGTAAAGGCGCTCATCTGCAATTTTTCGGTGGCGTCCCAGGTGATCGCCGCGCCGGCACCGACGGATGTGAAGCCACCATCCGGGTGATATTCACTGAGGCCCGAGGCTGCAGATTCACCGGCATCGACGCCGTAATAGGCCTTGGTATAGCCGCTCGTCGCATAGGTGGCGCGCGGACCACCGGAAATGCGCAGATCCGGGGCGATATCGGTGAAGGCATCGAGCGCAAGATCGGCGACAAGGCCGTCATGGCTGCGAATGCCCTGGCGCAGTTCGGCACGGGCGCGCAGATAGTCGGTGACATAGACATCGGCGAAGCCGCCGAGTTCACCGCCCCACTTGATCTCGGAGAGACCGATCAACTCGTCGGCATCGCCGGCATCACGGCCCGGAATGAACTTGCCGGCAACACCGGCACGCAGGACGTCGGTATCATAAATGGCGAAGGAGGCGCTGTCATTGCGCGAGCTGAAGCGCGGCTGGTTGCCACGGCCGAGCGAAATGATCGGCGAAAAGAACAGCTTGTTGTCCTTGGCACCTTCGAATTTCGGCGCGGAAATGCCCGAGCCGCCGAGCGTCAGATACCAGTTTCCCGACCAGAAACCTTCGGCGTTCGCCTGACCGGCAAAAGCAAGCGCGCAGGAAGACAGGACGATGGCACGGGTGGCATTTCGCATGATGGACCCCAGACTGACGCAATACAAACCTCCGCTACGGCGGAGACGAACCGCTTCAATATTGCAGCAATGCGTTACGGGATCTTTAACCAAGGCGAGCAACTTGGTTGAGGCGCAATCGGGCGGCAGACGATCCTTGATTGTGGAGACCCATCACCCGTTTTGATCGACCGATCAGCCAAGCTTCTGATTTTCCGCCAAATTCCGCGGATGTTTCGTGCTTTTCTCCCGGCATCGCGCCTTTGCGGAGCAGCCAGACACTTTCTCCTTGACCTTGGCCGACCGGAAGACTTTGCTCGTTTGCAACTAAGAACAGGAGACTTCTGATGGCTGTCGATTCCTCTGCCCGCACGACCACATTCACCTATGTCGATGGCGACTGGTTTGCCGGCAATCCGCCGCTGATCGGGCCGACCTCGCATGCCATGTGGCTGGGTTCGACAGTATTCGACGGCGCCCGCTGGTTCGACGGTATCGCGCCGGATCTCGATCTGCATTGCCAGCGGGTCAATCGCTCGGCAGAAAACCTGGGCTTGAAGGCGACCATGGACGCCGGCGAAATCGAGCGCCTGGCCTGGGAGGGCATTGCCAAGTTCGACGGCAAGACAGCCATCTATATCAAGCCGATGTACTGGGCCGAACATGGCCAGGCCGGTTCGGTCGTGGCCGCCGACCCGGAATCGACGCGCTTTGCGCTCTGCCTGTTCGAAGCGCCGATGCACACCGCCAAGCCATCGTCGCTGACGCTGTCGCCCTATCGTCGGCCGACGCCGGAATGCGCCATGACCGAGGCCAAGACCGGCAGCCTCTATCCCAATTCCGGCCGGATGATCATCGATGCCCGCAGCAGAGGTTTCGACAATGCGCTGGTGCGCGACATGAACGGCAATGTGGTGGAGACGGCCTCCTCCAACGTCTTCATGGTCAAGGACGGCATCGTGTATACGCCGGCTGCAAACCGCACCTTCCTGGCTGGCATCACCCGCGCCCGGATCATCGGCCTGTTGCGCCATGCCGGCTTCGAGGTGCGCGAGGCGACGCTGTCGGTCGAGGACTTCATGGATGCCGACGAGATCTTCCAGACCGGCAATTATTCCAAGGTGGTGCCGGTGACACGGCTCGATGACCTGCAGTTGCAGGAAGGCCCGGTGACCCGCAAGGCCCTCGATCTCTACATGGACTGGGCAAGGTCGTCACACAGCACCGACGGCTGAGCACGCCCGGACAGGAGAGGCCAAGACAGGACAGGCCGCGCCTTGATCGCGGCGTCCGGCCTCTCTATCTCTCGCTCAACCGCCTGATCCAATTCTGGAAGGAAATCACCTTGTCCATCTTCAACAACCTGCCGAGCCCGCCAACCGTTGCCAAGAAGCCGGTGAGCGACACGCGCCACGGGATCACCCGCACCGACGATTATGCCTGGCTCCGGGCCGACAACTGGCAGCAGATGTTCAAGGATACCTCGATCCTCGATCCGGAAATCCGCAGCTATCTGGAGGCGGAAAACGCGCATATGGACGCGGCCATGGCCGATACCAAGGCGCTGCAGAAGACGCTGTTCGACGAGATGAAGGGCCGGATCAAGGAGGACGATTCCTCGATCCCGATGAAGGACGGCCCGTTTGCCTATGGCTCGGCCTTTGTCACCGGTGGCGAGCAGCCGCGCTATTTCCGCATTCCGCGCGATGGCGATCCGAAGGACGAGGCGCTGCGCGATCTTCTGCTCGACGGCGACAAGGAGGCGGAAGGCAAGGATTATTTCCGCCTCTCGGGCATCGACCATACGACCGATCATGCCTTCGGCATCTGGGGCTATGACGACAAGGGCTCGGAATATTACACCCTGCGCATCCGCGATTTGGCCACCAAGCAGGATCTCGAGGATGTGCTGGAGAACACCGCCGGCGGTGGCGTCTGGGCGCCGGACGGCAAGAGCTTCTTCTATACGCTTCAGGACGAAAACCACCGACCGTCGAAGGTCTTCCACCATATCGTGGGTGAGCCGCAATCTTCCGACCGGCTGGTCTACGAAGAGAAGGATCCCGGCTTCTTCATGGGGGTCGGCGGCTCGCTACTCGACGACTTCATCTATATCGACATCCACGACCACGAGACCTCGGAATACCGCCTGCTTTCGACCAAGGACCTGACCGCCGAGCCGCAACTTGTGGCCGAGCGCGAGGAAGGCATCGAGTATGCGATGACCGAAGGCGGCGACGTCTTCTACATCCTGACCAATGCCGGCGACGCCAAGGACTTCAAAATCGTCGAGGCGCCGGTATCGGCTCCCGGCAAGGCGAACTGGAAAGAGGTCGTCGCGCATGAACCCGGCCGGCTGATCCTCAGCCACATGGCCTTTGCAAGGCATCTCGTCTGGCTCGAGCGCCGCGAAGGCCTGCCGGTGATCATGATCCGCGACCGCACGTCCGGCGAAGAGCATTCGATTGCCTTTGCCGAGGAGGCCTATTCGCTCGGCCTGTCCGGTTCGGCGGAATACGACACCGATGTCATCCGCTTTTCCTATTCGTCGATGACCACGCCGAGCCAGTTGTTCGACTACAACATGGCGACGCGCGAGCGCACGCTGTTGAAGACACAGGAAGTCCCGTCCGGCCACAATCCGGATGACTATGTCACGCGCCGCGTCTTTGCCAAGGCACATGACGGTGTCGACGTGCCGGTCACCCTGCTCTATCGTCGCGATACGAAGCTCGACGGTTCCGCACCCTGCCTGCTCTACGGCTACGGCGCCTATGGCATCACAATCCCCGCCGGCTTCAACACCAATTGCCTGTCGCTGGCCGATCGCGGCTTCGTCTATGCCATCGCCCATATCCGCGGCGGCAAGGACAAGGGATTTTCCTGGTATGAAGACGGCAAGATGGAAAAGAAGGCCAATACCTTCAAGGACTTCATTGCCGCCGCCGATCACCTGGTGAAGGAGAAGTTCACCTCCTTCGACCGGATCATCGCCGAGGGCGGATCTGCCGGCGGCATGCTGATGGGGGCGATCGCCAATATGGCACCGGAGAAATTCGCCGGTATCATCGCCGCCGTCCCCTTCGTCGACGTGCTCAACACCATGCTCGACGACACGCTGCCGCTGACGCCGCCGGAATGGCCGGAATGGGGTAATCCGATCGAGTCGGTCGAGCAATACAACTGGATCGCCGCCTACTCGCCCTATGACAATGTCGCGGCAAAAGCCTATCCGCCGATCCTGGCGCTGTCTGGCCTCACGGACCCTCGCGTGACCTATTGGGAGCCGACCAAGTGGATCGCCAAGCTGCGCGGGCATGCGCCGGATGCAGGACCCTTCCTGCTCAAGACCAATATGGCAGCCGGTCACGGCGGCAAGTCCGGCCGTTTCCAGCGGCTGGAGGAGATCGCGTTCGAATATGCGTTCGCGATCAAGGTCGCGGGCAAGATGTAATGACCGGATTATGAATTAAAGTTCACGGTGGATTTGACATAACATCCATCGTGAACCATAGTTCACATATAATCGAGATCCGGTAGCATCCCGATTCCATCTCATGGATTCGCAAGCTGAGGGATTAGCAGGCGCAGACACGGATTGCAACCAGGCTTGTGCGCCTGCAATCGGGACTGTTCGGCGACGCCAAATATTTCGATGGCATCGGCGAAATTCGGATCGACTACGGGCCAGGCTACCGGATCTATTTCGTCCAGCGGGGCACCACCATCATCATTCTGTTGTGTGGTGGAGAAAAGAGCAGCCAGGAAAAGGACATCGGCCGTGCGAAGTCTTTGGCAAAGGAAGTTTGATATGGCCGTTGAAACCATCCCGTTCGACGCATCCGAGTTCTTTCTGGACACAGAGACACAGGCCGCGCTTTTGACTGATGCTTTCGAGACTGGAGATGCAGCTTATATTGCCAATGCTCTTGGAGTCATCGCCAAAGCCAAAGGCATGACCAGCGTCGCCCGGGAGGCCGGCGTGACGCGCGAGGCACTGTACAAGGCTCTCAGCGAACGAGGCGATCCGAAATTTTCCACTCTGCTCGGTGTCACAAAAGCACTGGGCCTGAAGCTGCTCGTCAAGCCCGCTGCAGAGCCAGCAGAATAAGTACCACCCATCTAGCAGGGTCAGTGATAGAGCACGTGCAAGCTTTCACGGGTGTCTTTTCGTGATTGCTTGCGCATCTCCTAAAAAATGAAGCTCACACATCCCTGATTCGGCCGCCGCGTAGTCCGAGTGCGAGCTTGGCGCAAGGTCAAATCTCGCTCTTGCGCCGCAACACGCAAGCCTCGCGCAAGGTTCAAAGGTTAACAAATGGTTAATTCTTTCAACCGAGGCGTCCGCCATGAGGATCGATAGCGGTCTTAGTAGCAACTATTCCTATCAAAATCGCTACGTGCCCAGCACGGCCGATACCGATGACGCTGCGCCGGATACCAGCACGATCTCGAAGGCCCGCACTGGCAGCCCCAACACGTTCTCCAGCACATTGCTATCGAACCAGCTTGCCTCGGCACTCTGGACTGTTGAGGGCGGACGCAAGGCTTCGCTCACGACTGAGTCCGCGACAGCCAACAGCGACGAGCGCGTTTCCAACTCTGTTTCGCAGCAGGTCGAAGCGGCCTACCGCGAATACGACCTGCCGGACTACGCCGAATTCTGAGTTTACAGCGCAGGCTCCAGTCAACCGGCCAGGGCAACCCGGCCGGTTTTTTTATGCGCAATCGCGGACAGGACCGTCAGTGCTTGTGCCCATGCCCCCCGTGGTGGTGATGGGCATGATCCGTGCAGCATTCAGCCATGACAGGCACGACATCCTGAACACCATGCCCATCCGCATGGTGCCCCGCTTGATGGCCACCCTGCTGCCACTCCATCCATGACTGCTGCAGGATCTGGACCGAAGACGTCAGGAACAGACCGGCCATGATGCCGGCAACGATCAGGTCCGGCCATGCAGTCGCCGTGCCCCAAACCCCAATGGCCGCGATCATGACGATGACATTGCCGATTGCATCATTGCGCGAGCATAGCCAGACGGAGCGCACATTGGCATCACCATCCTTGTAGCTCATCAACAACAGGACGCTGGCGACATTGGCAATCAGCGCCAGAAAGCCGATCACGCCCATGATCGGCGCTTCCGGCAAGTTCATGTAGAAGACGCGGTACAGCGTGGAGCCGAAGACCCAGAGGCCCATCAGAAACAGGCTTATACCCTTGGCAGCAGCGGCCGTCGTGCGGACACGGATAGAGGCGCCGATGACGGCGAGCGAAATGCCATAGGTCACGGCATCGGCGAAGAAATCCAGAGCATCAGCCTGCAGCGCCTGAGAGCGAGCCAGTTGGCCGGCGGTCATCTCGATGAAAAACATCCCGGCATTGATGGCAATCACCAGCCAGAGCCTGCGCTTGTAGGTGTCCGACATGCCGTCGAAGGGGCCGTGGCTATGACCACAAGAGGCGCTCATGAGATTTCCTTTCCTGCTTGATCTCGTCCTGCATCCTTTCTAGAATCTATAGCGACTAGAGGTTCAAGAGGTTTTTTCACCGATGTATTCGATTGGCGATCTATCGCGCCGAACGGGGGTTAAGGTGCCGACCATCCGCTACTATGAGCAGATGGGGCTGATCTCGGCGCCTGACCGGACAGAAGGCAACCAACGGCGCTATGAAAAAGCCGAATTGGACCGGCTGGCCTTTATCCGTCATGCGCGTGATCTCGGCTTCCCGATCGAGGCTATCCGCGAGCTTCTGACGCTGAGCCGCCACCCGGAAGAGCCATGCGGCACGGCCGACCAGATCGCCCGCGAACAATTGGCCGACGTCCGCGACAAGATCGCCAAGCTGCGCAAGCTCGAAGACGAACTGACCCGCATCGTCTCCCATTGCGAAGGCCATACCGTTGGCGATTGTTATGTGATCCGGGCGCTGTCCGACCACGGGCTTTGTGAACACGAACATTGAGGATCAGGGAATGCCGGTGATCAGACAACAGGACGCGGGGCTTGAAGAAGGCAAGGCCGAGGGCATCAACACCGAGCTTGGCCCCTATTCGGCACGCCTTCTCAGCGATGCCGGCGGGTTGACGCAATTCGGCGCCTTTATGGAGACCCTGCCGCCGGGATCGCGCTCGTCGCACCAGCACTGGCACGAGCGGGAGGACGAGTTCATCTTCGTGGTGTCAGGCCGGGTAACGCTGCTCGAAGGTGATGACGTGACCGAAATGCAGGCCGGTGATGCGGCGACGTTCAAGGCCGGCGTGGCCGTCGGCCATTGCCTGGAGAACCGTTCTGCAGCAGACGCCAGCTACATCGTCGTCGGCACCCGCGCTCCGGACGACGTGGTGCATTACACCCGAAAGGACATGCTGCTGACCAAGGTCAATTTCGACAAGCACCTAACCGACCGGGCGGGGAATGCGTTGACGCGGTGATCCACAGGGATGGATATTGACAACCGATTGAAATCGGCGCATTGCCATTGCATGATCAACGCACGCGCAACCATCTCCTGCACGTATTTTTGGGCCTACCGGTAACCGGCGGCTCGACAGATCACTTTGTCAACAGGCCGCCGTCAGGCGGCCTTGTTGTTTAAAAACGCAGCTTCCCCTGACGGCACATCAAAAAAGGGAAGCGAAAATGACCGAAGATACTGAAACAACACTGCCGCGCCCGCCCGTCGTGGTGATCCGCCATGCCCGGCACCAGGACCTGCCGCAACTCAACGACATGATCTTGGCCCTTGCCGCCCATCACGGCGACGCCTCTGCGATGACGGCGGAAACGCTGGAACGTGACCTGTTCGGCGCCCTGCCCTGGATCACCGCGCTGGTTGCCGATGGCGGCGAAGGCCTGATCGGCTACGCCATTCTGGTGCCGCTCTACAGGGCCGACGAAGGCAAACGCGGCATGGACTTGCATCATCTCTTCGTCCGAGACGGCCAGCGCGGCAACGGCATCGGCCAGCATCTCGTGGCGCGGGCCCGCGATATTGCTCTTCAGTCTGGCTGCGACTACCTTTCGGTTGGCGCTGCGACCGGCAATGTGGCGGCGCATCGGTTCTACGAGCATATGGATTTCGTACCGCGCCCCGTCACCGGAATGCGCTACATTCAGCGCCTGTCGTAACAGGTCGATGCCAAGCTGCAGGGAGACATGTCGATGACCCGTATAGCCATTGCCCTGACCGAAGACTTCGCCGACTGGGAATGCGCCCTGCTGATGGCGGTGGCGCGATCCTATCTGGGCGTCGAGATCAGGACCGCTTCGCCCGATGGCCGGCCGGTCACCTCGATGGGCGGACTGAAGATCACGCCCGATCTCGCCCATGATGCCGTGGATGCAGAGACCTTCGACGCGCTGATCATTCCCGGTGGCTTGAGCTGGGAAAAAGGCACCGCGCCGGATTTCGGCGCAAAGGTCCGCGAATTTCACGGCTCGGGCAAAGTGGTCGGCGGGATCTGCGCGGCGGCAAGCGCGCTGGCGGCGACCGGCATCCTGAACGACGTGGCCCATACCGGCAACCGCCTTGCGTCGCACCAGAAATATCCGGCCTATCAGGGCGCCGCACTCTACCGCGACCAGCCGCAGGCCGTATCGGACGGCAAGGTGATCACCGCACCCGGCAATTCTCCGATCACCTTCACCATGGAGATCCTCAAGGCACTGGATCTCTGGAGCAGCGAGGCGGAGGACGAGATCGCGGCGTTTGCCAACGAACATCTGCCGCATGGCGCCGTCGGTTAATATCCGCAGGCCGTCAGATGTCGATGCGTTCAGCGCAATTGCCGCGCTGGCGAAAGCTGCTCGAGCGCGCGGCGAATATCGCGACTGTTGAGATGAAAGGCGCCCTTGGTGGCGCCGCTTTGTGCCAGCTTTGTTTCGGCTGCAGCCGAAAACGCCGCGTGATGGGTGCAAAACCAGTCCATGCAGGCACCGGGTTCCGGCTGGATGCCGATCAGGCTGCGAAAAGCGAGCCGGTGGACAAAACATCGCCCGCCCGCCGGCCCATGTTCAAAAACCAGCGCATCGATATCGGAGCGCCAGTCGAAGGCGGGCAATAGCTCACCCGCCATGGCTAATCAGGCCGCGAAGCGACGGCTGAAATAGCCGCTGAGTGTGCCGAGCAGCGCCCAGAACACCAGGCTGGTCAGCGTCGCCACGGTGATGAAGCGATGTGAAAGCTCGGCGGGCGCCAATGCCGTTTCGCCATGCGGCGGCAACGGTGCGCCGATCAGATGCGGCAGGGCGATCAGCAGGATTGCCAGAGCCGCAGCCCAGGGCTTGCGCACCAGGAAGAGCAGGCCAAGGCCGGCCGCAGTGGCAAGGGCCGTGCCGATCCACCAGACCTGCCGGTCGAGCAATTCGGCCGCGGGCGTGCCCGGAAGCTCGGGATGGAGCCCGAACGATGGCGCCAGCATCACGGTGACAAAGCCGCAAAGACCCCAGACCAGGCCTGAGCGCCAATCGGCACCCTTGCCTGTACCCTGGCCGACAACCTGCATCAGGCCGTTCAGCACCAGCGCGAATCCGATCGCCGTCAGGATATTGGCAACCAGCGTTGCGCCATTGCGCTGCCAGCCATCGGCCGGAGCCCAGGCTTCGCCATGGTCGTGGCTGTGACCATCGGTGGCCGCAGCCGCATCGTGGCTATGGGTTTCGACGACGGGTTCAGAGACCTCGTAGACTTCGGCTGCAAGGATGAGCGGCGTTGTGCCGACATACTGCACCAAGGTGACAACAGAGCCGACGATCAGACCGACGAGCGCGGCGGTGAAGAAGAGTGAACGAAAAATCGACATCAATGCCGATCCTCAATGGCACGGGAAGGCATTGGCATGCCGCGTGTCATGGGCCGCATTGTGCAGCACTTCCATCGGCGAAAAGCCGACGAAGCCAACCATGACGAGGCCGAAAATAACGCTGAATGCCGAGGCGACGAGCGTGTTGCTGCGGATGCCGGCAGCCGATGCGCCGAGCGTGGTGGTGTGTTGAACGGACATGTTTCCCTCCGAACGATGACTGCAGAAATCGCATGATGTTCGAGGAGCGGAGAGCGGAACTATCGGCGGTCTGAAAACAAGATCACCCACAGCCTCGGTCTTCCAGACAACCCCGTCCGGCAGGCGACGACAGATGATGGCAGGTCTCCTGGCTCGCGGGTCATGACACCCGGACCGCCTTCCCGGAAAAATCCAGTGGCATTGTTGTCCGGACGTTCGCCGCTTACAGTTGCGGGGGCAGCCACGAATCGAGCCCCATCAGGGTCGTCCCTATCGTGTTCCCTATTAATCCCCGAAGCGCCGCTTCTGGGGAACCATCGCGGCCACTATCCGCGCACGATCGGGCGCTGTCAATTGTGACAACGACGGCTTCCGGCGGCAAAGCGACAACAAGACTGGATATGCGCACAAAGCGCGTCGCACCGCCGCCATCAGAGGCGCAAAGATGCGGCTGTCACCCAACCGATTGACCGTCTTATGGGTTCCTATTACCGATCCTTGGTATAACCTGTCCGAGAGCGTCAACAGGGGGATAGACTGTAATGAACGATGCCGTGGAAATGCGCCTTGAACACGTTTCCCAGATCTTCGAAACGCTTGATCCCTATCCGTTCAGGGACCGGGAACTGTCGCAGGATGCCATCGAGTACATCACCCGGCACGCAAGCCTGATGCCGAAGACGCAGCCGATCCAGATCACGGTTCATCTGCCCGAAGAATCCGCGTCGAAGGATGAGGTCCAAGGCCTTGATCGGGCGATTTCAAACTATTTCCTCTATAGTCACGGGGTCGTCGAGCACCAGTTGCGCGAGCTTCTGCGCACCGGACGACGGGCCTTGTTGCTCGGTCTCGCCGTGCTTGCCTTGTGTCTTGTCTTCGGCCAAGCCGTTTCTGCGCTGACACCCTATGGCCGGATCTCGCATTTCCTCGAAGAAGGCGCCATCATCGTCGGATGGGTTGCCCTGTGGCATCCACTGAACATCCTGCTTTACGAATCCTGGCCGCTGCGGGAACAGGCCAAGCTTCATCGCCGCTTGTCTCAGGCGCAGGTGGCCCTGCGCTTTTATCCGCCGGCACCGGACCAGTCCGCGGCAGACGCTTGATCCCTTCGCGACGGTTCGGCGCAATGGTCAGGCAGGCTGCGTTCTTGTCGCGGGCAGCGGGCAAGCGTATGTTTGGTGCGGCAAGGCTCGCAGCCCATACAGCATGCATGACGGCGCTCAACCGAGGCCTTGCGATGCGTTTATCGGTCGAACGTCGACTGTCCCCCATTTCAAACATCTGGATCAACGACACGACAGCAAAACGGAGGAGGCATACATGGCGATTTCGCGCAAACAGGAAGAGCGGTTGCTGACTGAGGAGGAATGGCATCTGGTTCAGCAGTCGCACCATCCGGCGGTTCAGCAGTTGAACGATGCCGATCTGACCAAACTGCTCAAACAGGTTCGCGATAGACGCAATCGTGCCCAGACCGAGGCGCATCGGCAGACCCGCGAATTGCGCGGCAAGGCTGCGGCGAAAGGCGCGGAACCGGTCAGGAAGGATGTCGGCACAAGGGGCAAACTGGAAATCCTGGCCATGAGCATGCGCCGGCTGAATGGCGAACACGCCCGCCGCCAGAAGATGCATGGCAAGGTGCAGCTGATCGAGAACATGCGCGCCGCCCTGGCCCTGAAGCAAAGCGCCAAGGTCGAGCGAGACGAGGCCTACAATTCCCGCCATGCGCATGCAGGCATGCGGGCGATCGAGTCCAAACGCTACAAGAGCCTTGTCCGTCCGGCAGAACGGGGACGACTACGGTCGGCTGCAGCGGTCGCACAGGCAAAGCGGGATTCCCGCAGTGCGGCGGGATGAGGTCTGATCACACATGCGGTCGGGAAAGCCGGTAGCGGACCGCCAGCCTCAATGGCGCACGGGCGGCTTTTCCGACCATTTTTGCAGGGTGGTCTTGATCAGGATAAGCGCCGCCTGCTGGGCATGATCGCGCTCGCGCGGATCGACAATTGCCGAAAGACGTCTTTCAAAGGCACGCACCGTCTCGTCCACCCAGCGATGCAGGGCGGGATCAGGATAGTTGTCGAGCAGCGAGCGGATTGCCGATTCCATCCGCCGACGTTCGATGCTCATGGATCCTCCGAAGTCATTTCGAGGAGTGCATGATGACGGCGCTGGCTTGCGCGATGCTTGAGGCGACGGTTTCAATTCGCGGCGGAGCGCGGAAAGGTGCGTGGCGCCCGATACCGCCCGCCACTATTGCACGGCGGGGATGGCCTTGAGATAGGCGGCAATCGCCTCTCTATCGCTGGCGGACAATTCGGCCATGTTCTTCTGCACCTCGACCATCGTGCCGCCGACGCTGTCGAATTCCGGGGTAAAGCCGGTTTCGAGATAGCTTGCTATATCCGCTTCGCTCCAGGATCCGATGCTTTTGCCGCCCGGCGTGATGTTGGGGATCGTGCCCTCGCCTTCCGGATTGGGGCCGCCCGCGAGCCACTGGTCGCTTCTGAAGCCGCCGAGCATATCGCGCGGGGTGTGACACTCGCCGCAATGGCCGGGGCCTTCGACCAGATACTGGCCGCGCTTGACCATATCGCTGGCGTCGGTCAACGCCACACGCGGCTGATCATCCAGATAGAGAAATTTCCAACCGCCGAGCGACAGGCGAATATTAAATGGAAACGGCAATTCATGCGCCGGCGCCACGGCATCGCTGGCAGGAAGCGTCCTGATGAAACCGAACAGATCGTTGATGTCATCCGGTGTCATGCGCGCATAGGAGCCATAAGGAAAGGATGGATAGAGATGTTCGCCCCGGCGCCCGACACCACGGGTCATGGCATCGCCGAACTCGGCAAGTGTCCAGCCTCCGATGCCGGCCGTCGGACTGCTGGAGATGTTGGGCGCATGGAAGGTGCCGAACGGGCTGTGGATCGGTGCGCCGCCCGACAGGATCAGGCGTGCATCACCGCTGCTGCCGGCCGGTGTATGACAACTGGGACAGCCGCCAGCAAAAAATACCTCGCGGCCATGCGCCAGATCCGGCTCGCCGAGCCCGGCCCAGACAGAGGTGTCCTGGCGCGCGGGTGCGGCTACGACGAGAAATCCGCCCACACCCAGAGCGCCGATCGCCGACAGGCCAACCATGCCCTTGACCCATTTCGAAACCATCCAGCGCCTCCGCAAGAACCACGTGACCCGCAACCGAGCCAAAACGGACAGTCGCCCGGCAGGTGACCCACCGGGCGCGCCAGATGCCTATTTCTTCAGGCGATAGGTCTCGTGACAGGTCCCGCAGGTCCCGCCGACAGCCTTCATCACCGCACCGACGCCAGCCTGGTCGGTCGGCATAGACGCAAGCTGTGCTTCGGCGGCTGTCACCAGCGCCATCGACTTCGACTTGAAGTCTTCCATGTTTTCCCAGATCTTCGGGCTGGCTTCCGTTTCCAGACCGGTTTCCGAGCCTGCCGGGAACTGGTCGGGGAAGGTCTTGCCGACCTCGACCATGGTGGTCAGCGAAGCCTTGACGACCTCTGCATCGAACGGCTTTTCGCCTTTCGCGATCGCCGCCAGGGCACCCATGGCGCCGCCGGTCTTTTTCATCATTTCCTGACGGACAACCTGCGGCTCACCCGCCGCGATGGCCACCGTCACGCCAAGACAGATGGCCGCAGCGGCCGTCAAAACGAGCTTCAACTTCATTCCCATTCTCCCACGGAGTTTGCCGGCGGACCGACGTTGGCTTCGAGCGTGGGGATGTTTGCAGGTTTAGACTGGCGGAATGAAGTCACAAAGCGGTGATCATACGACAGAGCGTCAATCATCTGATATTCATGACAGATCGGCCTGCACCGCAAACCAAGCGGGGCGCTCGGCGTTACCGCAGTTCATGCGCCAGGGTGAAGATTGCAGCGGCAACCAGCAACAGGCCGGCGCTTCGGCCAATGGCCTTGGTCACACCGGGATTTGCCACCAGCGCATGGCGGGCGCCGTGACCTGCGAGCGCAACGCTGCCATAGACAACGCCCTGCACGGCCATGGTCATCAGTCCCATGACAACGCCCTGCATCAGCAGCGATCCATATTGCGGCTTGAGGAATTGCGGATAGACGGCAACCACGAAGAGATAGGCCTTGGGATTGAGCATACAGGTGGCAAGGGCTTGGCCGAATGTCGACGAAAGACGCCTTGCGGCAGCGGTCTCGACGGCCCCGACGGTGATGGAACTGCGGACCAGTGACACGCCGATCCAGATCATGTAGCCGGCACCGGCGATCAGCAGCGGGGTAAAAAGCTGAGGTACCAGCGCCACCAGCGCGCCCGTGCCCAAAGTGCCGAAGACCGTGTGGATTGCGCCTCCGGCCATCATTCCGGCAGTTGCGGCCAGGCCTGCGCGCTTGCCGCCGGAAAGAGCGCTGGCCAGCACATAGATCATGTCCATTCCGGGCACGACGACGATACCCGTCAGCAGGAGAAGAAAAAGCCAGAGATTTTCGGCGTAACTCATGTCAGTATCCTCAGCACAGAATTCAGCATTGAAGCCTTTTATTTCAGATAATCAGCTTGTTATGCGCTGCATACAGCGGAGCTCCTGACAGCATTGTGTCAGGAGAGACAGAGAGGGTGACATGCGCAAGGCATCGCGGCTGTTCGAGATCATCCAGATCCTCAAGCTTTCCCGCACGGCGGTGACGGCGCAAAGCATCGCCGACCAGCTGGAAGTGACCGTTCGGTCGATCTACCGCGACATCGCCGCCCTGCAGGCGATGCGCGTGCCTATCGAGGGGGAGCGCGGTCTGGGTTACATCCTGCGGCCAGGCTTCGATCTTCCGCCGCTGATGTTCACCGTTGAGGAAACGGAAGCGATCATGCTCGGGTTGCAGATGCTGGAGCGCAGCGGCGACAACTCGCTCATGCGTTCGGCGGAATCGGTGAACCGGAAGATCGCCGGTGCCGTGCCGGAACCACTGCGGCGGAGCCTGCAATCGTCCACTCTTTATGCCTGGGGCTCGCCGCCGCAGATGCCGAAGGACTTCGAACTCGAACAGGTGCGCACAGCGATACGCAACGAACAGGTGCTGCGGATCGACTATCGAGACGATCGCGGTGAGGCCAGCCGCCGGATGATCAAGCCACTGGCGCTGATCTACTATGTGCAGACGGTCAATGTGGTCGCCTGGTGCGAGTTGCGGCAGGCGATCCGCAATTTCCGCAGCGAACGCATCGCGCAATGCGTGACGCAGGAACGCTTCTTCAAGGGCGAAGGCGACCGCTTGCGCGCCTTGTGGACGAGCGGCTGGGCGAATGCCGCTGTCAAAGCGGCATCGATTTAAAGCGCAAGCCTTCGGCTCTGTTCGCGGCCAAAGCCCTCGATCTCGATACGGTCGGGATAAAGATCGAGCACGGCGAAGGCATTGTCGAACTCGGTGTCGACCATGCCGCAGAAATTGACGAAATGCGTGGTCCCAAGCAGGCCGTAGTTGCCAGCATGATCATGGCCGCACAGATAGGCGATGGCGGCCGGCGAACCGGCCAGCATGCGCGCCATGTCCTCGGCCTGCCAGAGGCAGTGATCCGAAAATGGATAGAGCGGATAGTGGCCGAGCACGATGACCTTTTCGCCCGCCGCTTCGGCGTCTTGGAGCCGGCGTGCCAGCCAGGCCATCTGGCGTGCGCTCATGCCGCCGTTCCAGTCCATCGCATTGACGGCACCGGCCGCCTTCATGGCGGCAAGGCGGGCCTGCGCCTCGTTGCGGCGCGGATCACCTTCCGGTGGCGCAAAAAGCGAGATCTCGTTACCATCGGTGACGATCAGGCGGACACCACTGATCGCCAGGTCATGATAGGGCGCCGGCATGGCCAGTACCTGATGGATCTCGGCCAGCCGCGCGGGTTCCACCGCAAAATCATGATTGCCCGGCAGCAGGATGCGCGGATGGCGCAAGCGGTCCAGTTCGGCCAGAACCGGGGCGAAATTCTCGAAACCGCGATCGATCAGATCCCCCAGAACAACGACGACATCCAAAGGCATCGTGTTAAAGCAATCCACTGCCTGCGCGAGTTTCTCCAGGCTCCTGGCGTAGTGACGGTTCAACTGTGGATGCGGAGGCAGCATAGCATACTGCGGATCGGCAATGACGCCGATGCGCAAAGCAGGACATTCTTGCGACATATACGATTTCAACACATGCGTTTCAGTAACCGCGCTCTACACAGTCGCCGTGACAATGAGATGACATCGAAAACCCATATCTAAACTTTGGCCCAGCGCCCGAGCAATTGTTTTCTATTCCTAAAGACTTCTCTGATATTGCTTCGTGATGAATGGATCCGGTTGTGATCTGGGTTGCTATGAGAGCACGTTCAAGAAGATTCTGCTGCGTGCGCCTATTGCAACTGGACTGCTTTCTTCATGGATCAATCATTGACCGCATCGCCGCTCTCGGCCCGGCCGGATGACAAGCACGTAACACACTACGCGCGCCAGCGCTTCCACCGCGGCGTTGCCGAAGCCTTCGCGCCGATCATTCGCGGCTTTCTCCTGCCGGCCATCGTCTATTACACGCTGATTACCGTCGCGCATTTCTTCGCCGAGACAGGCACCGAACAGATCATTTTGACGGGCATGTCGCTGGCAACCGTCTTGCTGGCGCTGTTTCTTCTGCGCAGCCTGAAGGGCGACCTCGGTTACGGAAAACTGGAGCTGATCAGCCTCAGCATGCATCTGGCGATGTATGTGAATATCGTGACTTACCTTTCGATCCATTTCGAAGAACACAAGCTCGTCTACTTCGTCCTGCTGATCCTGGTCATTTCGACATCGGCCGTGAGCGCACGGGTGATCATTGTCGGCTCGGCCCTGTCACTGACGACGATGCTGTGGCTCGCCCAGAAAGCCGGGGCAGAGGTCTTTCTGCAATACGCGTTTATCGGTCTTGCCGGTGCTTTTGCCGCCCTCGGCATGGCCTGGCTGATGCGCACGGCGATCCTGAAGGCGGTCGCAGCGCGGACGATGGCCGACGACCTACGTCGCAAGGCGGAAATTCTCGCCGATTTCGATTCGCTGACCGGATTGCCGAGCCGGCGCAGTTTCTTCATTGAGCTTGACCGCGCCCTGACAAAGTCAACCGCGACGACGTCCGGTTTCTACATGGGCATCATCGATCTGGATGGCTTCAAGCCGGTCAACGATCTCTATGGTCATGTCACGGGCGACAGATTGCTGACCGAGGTCGCAGAGCGATTGCGCGCGGCCTTGTCCAATGACTGCTTCATCGCCCGCCTGGGCGGTGATGAATTTGCGCTGATCGTGCCCGACGTCTCGGGCCAGAGCGAGGTCCAGGCGCTGGGAGAGCGTCTGTGCAACGGTATGCGGGATCCGTTTGTCCTCGACAGCCTGAGCATTTCCATTTCCGCGTCGGCAGGCTTTGCCCATTGCCCGACCCATGGAAGCACGGCCAATCAGTTATACGAGCGTGCCGACCATGCCCTTTACAGCGCAAAGCGTGCGACCCGCGGCGACGTGGTGATCTTCTCGGCCAGCCATGAGGCCGCAATGAAAGATGTCGGCCGCATCGACCAAACGCTGCGCAACTGCAACCTGAACAAGGAAATGTCGCTCGTCTACCAGCCGCAGATCGATATCAATACCGGCAGGACGATCGGCTTCGAGGCGCTGGCGCGCTGGAACAGCCCGACACTCGGGCCGGTTTCTCCCTCGACATTCATCCCTGCCGCCGAGCGTTCCGGCCTGATCGAACGCATGACCTCCGTGCTGCTGCACAAGGCGCTGTCCACGGCGGCGACATGGCCGCACAATGTCAAGCTATCCTTCAACCTGTCGGCAATCGACCTCATGTCGCCTCGATCGATCAGCAATGTCGTGCACATCGTGCGCGACAGCAATATCGAACCCAACCGGGTGATCTTCGAAATCACGGAGACCGCTGTCATGGCGGATTTCGACCGCGCCCGCGACAGTCTGGAATTGCTCGCTGGTATGGGGTGCCTGATCGCGCTCGACGACTTCGGCTCCGGCTATTCGAATTTCGGCTATATCAATCGTTTCCCGCTGCACAAGCTGAAGACCGACAGGAATTTCGTGCTGCGCCTGCGCGAAGACGATGGCGTGGGCGGAAACATCCTGCGCGCCATTGCCGACCTGTCCTCGAGCCTGGGCATCGAATGCCTGGCCGAGGGTGTCGAATCAGATTTCGACCTGGAAGCCGTGCGGGCAGCCGGAATCCACCAAGTTCAGGGCTTTTACTTCGGCCGCCCTATGGCTGGCCTCGATGCGATGAACTACCTCCAGGCGGAATCGCACCGGCTGGCGTCGTAACAAACGGCTCAGCCTGGAAGCTTAGGCTGAAGCTTTGTCTGCGGCAGCAATTCGTTGGCAATCGTGATGACGATCAGCAAGAGCGGCACGGCGAGCATGGCGCCGATGGCACCCCACATCCATGTCCAGAACACGATCGCGACAAAGACCATGAAGGAATTGATTTCCAAGCGACGCCCCATCACCGCGGGCGTGACCAGGTTTTCGATGACGCCATGCACGGTGAAATAGACGATGGCCGGCAAGAGACCGATCAGAATGCTGTCATGCACCAGCAAACCGGCGACCGCCATGGACAGGGTAATCAACGTAATGCCGAGAAACGGGACAAAACTCGCGAGAAAGGCAAACAGGCCCCAGAGCAAGGCATTGCCAAGTCCGCCGACCATGGCGGCGGTGGCGGCGACAAGGGCCGAGGCGGCATAGAGGACGATGGCCGTGGCAAAATAGAAACCGAGCGCCCGTTCGATCGAGTTCAAGGTCCGGATCGCGGCCAGCCGGCGCGCCCTGTCCTTGAAGCCGATGATCAAAGCCTTTCGCAGCGACAGGCGGCTACCGAGAAAGAGCATCAGGCCACCGAAGAAAATCAATGTCTGTACCAGCGCTGGCGTGATGCCGCCGGCGACGGTCGACAGGACCGCACCGCTGTTTTCCAGCATCGCTTCTGGCGAAACCGGACCACTGGTCATTGCCTCAAGTGGACGTTTGAGCCAGGAAATCCGCTCGAGCCGCGGTATCAACTGGTCAACTGCCTGCTCGATCATGGCGGGGCCGCGACTTGCCAGATCGCTGAGCGGCGCGGCAAGGGCGCTACCGACAAATAGCAGCAGACCGGCAAACAGGCTCGACAGGATGAATGCCGTCATCATCGGGGGAATGCCGAGATTGCCCAGCTTGTCTGCCGCGAGCCCCAAAATGAGGCCGACCACGATAGCCAGCGTCAGCGGCATCAGAACTGCCGAAGCCGTATAGATTGCGGCGACACTCATGATGGTAAAAATGCCGATGACCGACCAGGCATGCGCAAAATCAAGACCGGATTTCTGCACCTTGACGCGGTGCGTCGTGTAGCGCCGCTGCTGCATGGTCCGATACGCAGCCTTTTCCATCGGCGACATGTGCGACATGGCACGCTCGTCGCTTGCCGAATTGTCTCCAGCCTGTGTCGCATCCATCGTCGTAAATCCCCTTGCGCTGCCTGCAAACGCGCGAGGCCGCGCAGGG
Organism: Rhizobium sp. PDO1-076; assembly: GCF_000247475.1. Taxonomy (GTDB): domain Bacteria; phylum Pseudomonadota; class Alphaproteobacteria; order Rhizobiales; family Rhizobiaceae; genus Allorhizobium. The sequence continues at coordinate 23,670 of NZ_AHZC01000355.1, forward strand.
TTCCACGAGGATGGAACAAAGTCAGGCGGCGAGCGTGATGCCGATGCCCCAGGGGTCTCTCAGGCTGTGGCCTTCCGCCGTGCGCGTCACCGGGATTTCCAGGCTTTCCAGAGTCGCGAGAACCTTGTCGAGGCTGGCCTTGTCGTTGAAATTCAGCGCGTAATCCGACAGTCCGGTCATCGCGTCCGAGCGGGCGCCGGCATTGCGACTGTTCCAGACATTGGCGGCGATGTGGTGGTGATAATCGCCGGAGGCAAAGAAGCTGGCGCCGGGATAACTCGCCATCTTCTTCAGGCCGAGAACGCCTTCGTAGAAGCGATCGGCCTCCGGTACATTGCCGACCTGCAGATGCATATGGCCGATGGCCGCATCCGGCGCCATGCCGCCCCACTCCGTCTTCGGGGCACTGTCATACAACGCCTGGAGGTCCAGGCGTTCGGTTGCCATCTGGACGGTGCCATCGGAATTATAGGTCCATTCGCCCGGCTTGCGGTCGGCGTAGATCTCGATGCCATTGCCTTCCGGGTCGGACAGATAGATCGCCTCGCTGACCAGATGGTCGCTGGCACCGTCAAGCCGGATATGGCGATGGGCGGAATGGGCGAGCCAATGGGCAAGCTCCTGACGGCTGGGCATCAGGAAGGCGGTGTGAAAGAGACCAGCGGCATTGCGCGGCGCACGCGCCACGTCGCCGCGCGTGGTCAAGGTCAACAGCGGCTTTCCGGCGACACCCAGAACGACGCCGGAAGCGCTCTTTTCGATCACCGAAAGGCCGAGTATCGTCTGATAGAAATCACTGACGGTCGCAAGGTCGGTCACCACCAGATGGGTCCGCCCGACATGCACCGGACGAGTGAGGGCGAAACTGTCGTCCCTGGCTGCAGCGACATCGGTCATGGTCATGGCTCCTATTTCCGTCCGCTCTCTGTGGCGTGATGGGACCTATATGCTCCCTCTCGGTCGTTCACGATAGATGACTTCTTTTCGACTTATCGTTCGACATTTGTTGACGATGGCGCGACGTCAAAATTTGATCCTGATCAATGCGGCTTTCAGGTCGCGGGACCATTGTCAGCGCATCGAGTGGAAACGCCATTGAAAGGCGTCGCGATAAAGGAGACCATGATGTATAAGAAGATCATTGTACCGGTAGACCCTGCGGCGCTCGACAAGGGAGAGAAAAGCCTGCGCAAGGCGGCATCGCTTCTGGATGCCGGCGGCGAGATCGTGCTTCTGACCGTTGTCGAGGATCTGCCCGGCTACCTGGCGATCGACGTGCCTGTGGACCTAATCGAAGGCGCGATCAAGGATGCGAAGGCACAGCTGGTCGAGTTGAAGGAAAAGACCGCGATCGCGGCGAGGATCGAGATCCGCTCCGGTGCCCCGGCCCGCGAAATCCTGGCCGCATCCGAAGATCATTCGGCGGACCTGATCATCGTCGCTTCGCATGTTCCTGACTATTCGAACTACTTCATCGGCGCGACCGCAGACCGGGTTGTGCGCCACTCGAAGGTCTCGGTCCTGGTGGACCGCTGACACAAAGCACAACAACAAGAAAGTTCGGAGGACGCCCATGGATATCGCAGGCTACGAACGCATCCTGACCAAGCGGAAGGCGGAGATCGAGGCGCGGCTGACCAGGATCGATGACGACCTTGGCCAGCAGCGCAGCGCAGACAGCGAAGAGCGGGCAACCGAAACCGAAAATGACGAAGTGCTGGAGGAATTCGGCCAGGTCGGGGAAGCGGAGCTTCGCGCCATAGATGCAGCGCTCAACCGGATCGATGGCGGAACCTACGGCACCTGCGTGACCTGCGGACAACCGATTTCGGCAGCGCGGCTTGCCGCCGTGCCGCACACGCCGTTCTGCCAGGAATGTGCCGCCGGGCGACAGGGCCGATAACACCCCGGCGCGCGTTCGAGCGCAAAGTCAGCTTGGACACTTGAAAGGCCGGAGCGAAACGCTCCGGCCTCTTTCCGTTTGACGGGTATTACTTCTTGCGCATGGCCTCGGCCAGCGCCGCGCCGAAGCCGCCAACGGAGGGCGTTTCCGGCTTGGGCGGCTTGGCATTGGCGTGGCGCATGGCGTTGGCGTTGCCGCGCGTATCGCCACGCGGAGACGGTGCCTGGGCTTCGCCGCCATCCTTGCGCATGGTGAGCGCGATGCGCTTGCGCTTCACATCGAACTCGACGACACGGACCTTGACCACGTCGCCGGCCTTGACGACCTCATGCGGGTCCTTGACGAAACGATCGGCGAGCTGGGAGACATGCACCAATCCGTCCTGATGCACGCCGATATCGACGAAGGCGCCGAAAGCGGCAACGTTGGTCACCGTGCCTTCCAGCGTCATGCCGACCTTGAGGTCGGAGATCTCCTCGACACCATCGGCAAAGGTGGCCGTCTTGAAGCTCGGCCGCGGGTCACGACCCGGCTTTTCCAGTTCCGCCAGGATGTCCTTGACCGTCGGCAGACCGAACTGCTCGTCGATGAACTGCTTCGGATCGAGCGCCTTCAACGTGGCGCTGTCGCCCATCAGCGTGCGCAGGTCGCGACCGCAGGCAGCGACGATCTTCTTCGCCACGCCATAGGCTTCCGGGTGGACCGAAGACGCATCGAGCGGTTCCTTGCCATTGGGGATGCGCAGGAAGCCGGCGCATTGTTCGAAGGTACGGGCGCCGAGGCGGGCAACCTTCAACAGGTCCTTGCGGCTTTGAAACGGGCCGGTCTGGTCGCGGTGGCTGACGATCGCCTCGGCAATCGAACCGCCGAGGCCCGACACGCGGGCAAGCAGCGGAGCGGACGCCGTGTTGAGATCGACGCCGACCGCATTCACCGCGTCTTCGACAACGGCATCGAGCGAGCGGCCGAGCCTGCCCTGGTCGACATCGTGCTGGTACTGGCCGACGCCGATCGATTTCGGCTCGATCTTCACCAGTTCGGCCAGAGGATCCTGCAGGCGCCGCGCAATCGAGACGGCACCGCGCAGCGACACGTCGAGATTGGGGAATTCCTTGGCGGCGGTTTCCGAGGCCGAATAAACCGAGGCGCCGGCTTCCGAGACGATCACCTTGGTCGGCTTCGGTGCGGTCGCCGGGAACTGGGCCAGCATGTCGGCGACCAGCTTTTCCGTCTCGCGGCTGCCGGTGCCGTTGCCGATGGCGATGAGTTCGATGTTATGCTTGCGGATCAGCGAGGCCAGTTCGACCTGGGCACCCCGCACGTCGTTGCGCGGCTGGAAGGGATAGACGGTCGAGGTGTCGAGCACCTTGCCCGTGCCGTCGACCACGGCGACCTTGACGCCGGTGCGGATGCCCGGGTCGAGGCCCATGGTCGGACGCGAGCCGGCGGGAGCGGCCAGCAGCAGGTCTTTCAGGTTGCGGGCGAAGACATGGATCGCCTCTTCCTCGGCCCGTTCGCGCAGGTCGCGCATCAGGTCGAGCGACAGCGATACCGAGAGCTTCACCCGCCAGGTCCATCCCGCGACATCCATCAGCCACTTGTCGGCCAGGCCTTTGGCGGCAATGTCATAGGCGGCTGAGATCGTGCGCTGCGACGGCTTGACCGGAGACGGATCGTCGCGGTCGACCTCGATGGAAAGCGTCAGGAATTCCTCGTTCCAGCCACGCAGCATGGCAAGCGCCCGGTGGCCGGGCACCGTTGCCCAGCGTTCGAAATGGGCGAAGTAGTCGGCGAACTTTTCGCCCGCCGCCTCCTTGCCCTCGACCACCTTGGAATAGAGGATCGCACGCGCCTTCATGTCATTGCGCAGCCGGCCGAGCAGATCGGCATTTTCCGAGATCAGTTCCGCAACGATATCGCGGGCGCCTTCCAGCGCTGCCTTCACGTCCGGTACATCGTCGGTGATATAGGCGGCGGCTAGTGTCTGCGGGTCGGCGGCACGATCGGCCCAGATCGCGTCGGCCAGCGGCTGCAGGCCCTTTTCGCGAGCGATCTCTGCGCGGGTGCGGCGCTTTGGCTTGTAGGGCAGATAGATGTCTTCCAGCTCGGCCTTGGTGGTGACCATGGCAATCTTGCGGGCCAGTTCGTCGGTCATCCTGTCCTGCGAGGTGATGCTTTCGACGATCGCCTTGCGGCGGGCGGCCAGCTCGCGAAGATAGATCAGCCGCTCGGCGAGATTGCGCAACTGCGTGTCATCCAGACCGCCCGTCACTTCCTTGCGGTAGCGGGCGATGAAGGGAACAGTCGCGCCCTCGTCCAATAGACCGACCGCCGACACCACCTGATCGGGGCGGGCATTGATCTCGGTCGCAATCAGGGCTGCAATGGATTTGATGTCGTCGGCCATGGGAATTCTCCAGTCTTTCAAGCGGCGACCATAGTCGCGACAGCCGGGAAGGCAACAAAGTGCTCTACCCCTCCACAGGATTGCGGCAGTTCCGGGTTTTTCCTTGACCTTTGCCCCCTTCCCCCTTAACCGCCGCCTATCCAAGACAATCGGAGAGCGGGTTATGAAGGTTCTGTTGATCGGTTCGGGCGGACGCGAACATGCGCTGGCCTGGAAAATCGCCCAGTCTCCCCTGCTTTCCAAACTTTACGCTGCTCCCGGCAATCCGGGCATTGCCGAGCATGGCGAACTGGTCTCGGTCAATGTCGATGATCATGCCGCCGTCATCGCGTTTTGCAAGCAAAACGCCATCGACTTCGTCGTTGTCGGACCGGAAGCGCCGTTGGTTGCCGGGCTCGCAGATGCGCTGCGCGCCGAGGGCATTGCTGTCTTCGGGCCGTCGGCCGCCGCCGCCCAGCTCGAAGGCTCCAAGGGCTTCACCAAGGACATCTGCGCCCGCTTCAACATCCCGACCGGCGCCTATCAGCGGTTCAACAATGCACCGAAGGCCAAGGCCTATGTGCGCGAACAGGGCGCGCCGATCGTCATAAAGGCCGATGGCCTGGCCGCAGGCAAGGGTGTGACGGTCGCCATGACCGTCGAGGAAGCGCTTGCCGCCATCGATGACTGCTTTGAAGGCGCGTTCGGTGCTGCCGGCGCGGAAGTCGTGGTCGAAGCCTATCTCGACGGCGAGGAAGCGAGCTTCTTCTGCCTGTCCGACGGCAAGACGCTCTTGCCGCTTGCCACCGCCCAGGACCACAAGCGCGTCGGCGACGGCGATACCGGCCCGAACACCGGCGGCATGGGCGCCTATTCGCCCGCCCCTGTCATGACAGCCGACATGGTCGAGCGGACGATGAAAGAGATCATCGAGCCGACCATGCGCGGCATGGCGGAACTCGGCATGCCGTTTTCCGGTGTGTTCTTCGCCGGCCTAATGATCACGGCAAAAGGCCCGGAGCTGATCGAATACAATGTGCGCTTCGGCGATCCGGAATGCCAGGTGCTGATGATGCGGCTGAAGAGCGATCTGCTGTCGATCCTGTACGCCTCGGCCACCGGCACGCTGGACCAGGTTTCGGCCGAATGGAGCGACGACCCGGCGCTGACCGTGGTGCTGGCCTCCAAGGGCTATCCGGGCAGCTATGGCAAAAACACGCCGATCACCTCCATTCCGGCGGCATCCGAAGGTGCGAAGGTCTTCCACGCCGGCACCGCCTTGCAAGACGGCCGGCTGGTTGCGACAGGCGGCCGGGTGCTGAACGCGACGGCGACGGGCAAGACCGTCGCCGAGGCCCAGGCTGCGGCCTATGCGCTGGTCGATGCGGTCTCGTGGGACAACGGTTTCAGCCGCCGCGATATCGGTTGGCAGGCAATCGCACGCGAGAAAGCCTGACCGAAGCGTGACACCCGTCGCGGTCTGCTGGAAAATTGCGCATTCGTTCAAATTTTACCATTCCCCCTGACCGGATCGAAAGAAAGCGGCGCTAGGGTCCTCGTGAACAATCCGAGGAATACGAGATGCGCAAGTTTCTTTTGACGGCCCTGATGCTTGCTGGCACGAGCTCCGCTTTTGCCTCGTCGATCGAGGTCGTCAGCGGCTCGCCGAACCAGGCGCACAGCATCACGGCGATTGCCTGCCCGAACTGCCCGCCGCCGCAGGTCAAGAAAGACAAGTACGCCTATCAGGTGCCGAGCGTTCCAAGCGGCTCGCAAACCGCGGAAATCCTTGATATCGACGGCGAGAAAAAGCTGAAGCGGATTGAAAGCTGGCTCGGCGGCTCGCCGGTCGTGATCATGAGCTCGGCAGACGGCTGGTCGACCAATGGCTCGGTGGTCATTGCCGGCAATGCTCCGGCTGCCGGCCAGGTCGATCATGAGGCCACCACCGCAGCCGTCAATGTCGCACCGCCGGCCAATGGCAAACTCGATCTCGATACGGCCAATTTCGACCTGCGGCTGAAGTAACCACCTCGCCATTTCCTGCCCAAATTCAGCCGCACGATCCAGGCTGAGCGGGCTGCCGCGCGAATGCGGACAAACGCTCCGGCATGCCCGGAGCGTTTGCGTTTTGCCATTCATACCCTCAGTCTCAGAGACTTCACGCAAAATGCTTGCACACATGCGCATGAACGCATCGGTACCTATTAGTTTATTAATGTTTGAAACGTAGTTTTACCTTCGATGCAATGCAGCATCGGCAGCGAGACAAAGCAGCCTCCGTCATCATCGACCTTGAGCGGGCACGGCGGACAAAAGCTCTCAATTCCGATCCTGCGAGGGTTTATGAACCGCCTCAAGATTTCCATGCAGCTGATGCTGCTTGTCGGCGGCCTGATGGCCGCCTTTGCCATTGCCACGTTTTTCCAGGTAAAGGCGTCTTCCGACGCCATCTATCAGCAGCGCTATGAATTGCTGCGGACGCAGGTCGAGACGGCGATTTCCGTCATGAAGACCTATGACGACCGGGTACAGTCCGGCGAACTCTCGCTGGATGACGCCAAGGCACAGGCTTTCGCGACGTTGAACAAGATGAAATTCGAACCCGATGGCTATTTCTTCGGCTACGACTATGACGTTGTTCTCGTCTTCCACCCGACATCCAAATCCGTTGGTCAGAGCAGCAAAGGCAAGGGCGACCCGACCGGCTATGCCTATCGCGACGAGCTGGTCAGGCTTGGACAGAATGGTGGCGGCTATGTCGAGTTCATCGGTCCGAAGCCCGGCCATGATCCGAACGACTACAGCTATCCGAAAGCTGCCTATGGCAAGACCTTCGAGCCCTGGAAGATCGTCATCATCACCGGCCTCTATACCGACGACCTGAAAGCCGAAGTGCGTGCAAACGTCATGCAGACCATCGGCATTTCGCTCGGGATCCTTTTGCTGGCGCTCGGCGCGGCATTCGTGGTGGTGCGCGGCATCACCAAACCCCTCAATGCCATCCATGCTGCTCTTGAAGCCGTGGCCGAAGAAAATGTCTCCATCGCCATTCCGCATACGGACATGCGCAACGAAATCGGCATGATGGCCAATGCCACAAGGGCGCTGCAGGAGAAGATCCGCGAACGTCATGCGCTGGCCAAGCGCCAGGAAGAACAGCAGCGCGAAATGGACGGCGAGCGGCAGCACAACGCCGACATGCAGGTCGCCGAAGCGCAGCAGCAGGCGCACGTGGTCAGCACCATCGGCGCATCGCTGGTCAAGCTTGCCGAAGGCGATCTCACGGTTCGCTGCAACGACCTCGGCCCGAAATATGCTACCCTGCGCGAAAACTTCAACGAAGCGCTTGGCCGTCTCGAGGAAGCCATGGCACGCGTCAACCTGAAGGGCAACGACATTGCCGTCAGCAAGGAAGAGATCCGTCGGGCATCCGGCGAACTCGCCACCCGGACGGAGCGCCAGGCGGCCAATCTGGAAGAGACCTCGGCAGCGCTCGACGAACTGACCGTTGCCGTTCGCCAGACAGCCGACGGCGCCCGCGAGGCGGCCAGCCGCGTCGGCAGCGTCTCGACCGAAGCCCGCCAGAGCGACGCGATCGTATCGCGCGCCATCGAGGCGATGAGCGGCATCGAAAAGTCGTCCGAGGAGATCACCAAGATCATCGGCGTGATCGACGAGATCGCCTTCCAGACCAACCTTCTCGCCTTGAACGCCGGCGTCGAGGCGGCACGTGCCGGCGAAAGCGGCAAGGGCTTTGCCGTGGTTGCCCAGGAAGTGCGCGAACTGGCCCAGCGTTCAGCGGCAGCCGCCAAGGAGATCAAGGACCAGATCGCCCGATCGTCTGCCCAGGTCGAACAGGGCGTGCAGCTCGTCGGCCAGACCGGAGAGGCCCTGAAGCGCATTTCCGACCAGATCGCCAGCGCCAACGACATCGTCTCGAAGATCTCGCACAGCGCCCAGGAGCAGGACACGACCCTGCGCTCGATCTCGTCGTCGGTGAACCAGCTCGACACCGCCACCCAGCAGAACGCCGCGATGGCCGAAGAGACCACGGCATCGGCGGAGGTTCTCGCCAACGATACCGGCGATCTTCTGGACCTGATCCGCGGCTTCCGCACATCCGGCGCCAAGGCAGCTCAAGGCCATCAACCGATGCGCATGGCGAGCTGAGCCAGCCGCATATCGATGACAGATACAAACCGCCGGAACGATCCGGCGGTTTTTGTTTATGCGGCTATCTCCGCAGCGACCCGGGCAACCAGGGCCTCGATCTCCCGGTCCGAAAAAACCGCGATACCGGCCGCCTGCATCAGCGCCGCCGTGACACCGTTGCCGACATGGCGCTCGCCGGCGAAAGAGCCGTCATAGATAAAACCGGAGCCACAGGACGGGCTGCCATCGATCAGGAGCGCATAGCGGCAGCCCTGCGCTGTTGCGAACTCGACCGCCTTGCGGCCTCCTTCGAGGAATTGCGCCGTGACATCGCCACCGGTGATTTCGACGACCCGCGCGCGTCCGGCCATCACATCGGTACCGGTCAGGCCATGCTCGATCTCGGCCGGCGGACGCGGCGTCGACATGCCGCCAGCCTGTTCGGGACAGAAGCCGACAAGCCGGCCCTCGGCCTGCCAGCGGGCGATGGCCGGATGATCGAGCCGCTTGCCCTTGCCATCGTAGCGCACCGGGCGGCCGAGCAGGCAGGCACTGATGAAGATCTTGGAGGACAAGGGAGACATGGGGAACCTGGGTGCTATTCGTCCAGTTGCTGGCTGATATCGGCACGCCCATGCAGAATACGAGCAATCTCGACTGCGCCATCGGGTATAATGAGGTAAAATATCAAGTGAACTCCGGCGCGGTGGCGGCGATAACCACTCTTGATCCAACCGACATCCCGGCCGGCAAATGGATGGGCGGCGATCCACTCGATAGCATCCAGCAACGCCTGTAGATAGGCTTCGGCCTGTATGTGCGACCACTGTTCTTCCGAATAGCGGCCAATGTCGCGAAAGTCTCGTTCAGCGGCCGGACGTAACCGAACCTCAACCACGCTGTTTCCGGTCCTCCCGCACAGACGCCATCAAGGCATCGCGGTCGTACGGCCGGGACGGGCCGCTTTCGTCGCCCTCGATCAAGGCCTGTCTCAGCCATTCGAGCTTGTCCTGCTCCTGCTTCAACAGCCGCAGCCCCGCCTCGACGACCTCCTGGGCGGAGCCGAACTGGCCGCTCTCCACCTGTGCGTCGACGAAGCGCTCCAGGGGCTCGCCCAATGTGATCTGAACCGACTTGTTCATCCATGCTCCTGTGCGCCTAGGACCGGTGTTGCCAGATCATACTACAAGGGATGGGTCGATACAAAAAGCCCCGCCGAAGCGGGGCTTGTCGGTCAGCCGGTGATCCGGGAGAAGTCGGCGACGGTGCCCGTCGCCTCGCGGATCGCTTTCAGAAGCGCCAGACGGTTGGCACGGATGGCGGCGTCCTCGTCGTTCACCAGCACGTCCTCGAAGAATGTGTCGACCGGCGCACGCAGCGCAGACAGCGCCTGCATGGCGGCACGGAAGTCTTCCTTTGAGACCGCCTCGGCCGCAGCCTTGGTCGCCTCGGTGACGGCGGCAAAGAGCGCCTTTTCGGCAT
>NZ_AHZC01000354.1 GCF_000247475.1 Rhizobium sp. PDO1-076
CACGACGCCCGCTGATGACGCGGGCGTTTTTGCGTTTTGGCTTGTATGTGGGCTTGCGTTTGGGATTGGGTCGCGCGGTGCAATCCGGTCCGCCCGGTGCGCCAGTCCTGCGGGCTTGGGCGCAGATCCTGTGTGCAAGAGTGCCACTGTTTTTGCATGGCTGCACTGCAACAAAGCGTATTTTGTAAGCACAGCGATGCTGTATGTTGGTTTTCAACGAAGCGATGCACCTCCTCCCGCAGAGCTTCGTGTTTCAGGCGACCCACTCCTCCTCCCAGGGGCGCCTGTAGGGACAGCGGCACTCCTCCTCCCAGTCGCTGTTCATCCATTCGAAAAGCCTGCCGCACCTCCTCCCGCGGCAGGCTTTTTCGTTTCTGGGCTATCCTCGAATTATTGGTACGTGTTTTGACGTGGCATGGCGCAGTTGCCGATGATGTCGGGTCGGCTATTCGATGCCGTAGATTCCGGCGAAATTCTTCATCCGTCTGGTCGCCAGTTCGGGGTTGTCGAGCACGTTCGCCTGATCGGCAAGGCGGAAGATATCCGCATAGTGCAGGATCCCCCGCGCTGATTGCATGCCGGCAGGCAGGCTGAAATGGCTCTGGTGGCCGTTCAGCCATGCGAAGAAGACGA
>NZ_AHZC01000353.1 GCF_000247475.1 Rhizobium sp. PDO1-076
GATGGTGAGCGTGCGCGCATCGAATTCCAGGCCGATGAGATCACCTGGATTGACCACCTTATGGGAGGAGATCCGTGCCTTCAGCACCCCATTGGCCGTCGACATGGTGACGATCTGCGTCGTACCGAGATATTCGGTGGCAATAACCCGGCCACGAAATTTGGATGCGTCGGAAAAATGGATATGTTCCGGACGAACGCCGAGCGTCAACCTGCCCTTGGCGCCTTGCCTGGTCACCGGAACCTGGACTGTCTGTCCCGACAGATCGATGCTGTCGGCGCCGTTTCCGATCATGCCGTCGAACTCGAGGAAATTCATCGCCGGAGAGCCGATGAACTTGGCAACGAATTTGGTTGCCGGCCAATCGTATATCTCCTGGGGCCGGCCGAACTGCTCGACCACACCATGATTCATCACCACGATCTTGTCCCCCATCTGCATGGCTTCGAGCTGGTCATGCGTGACATAGACCGTCGTCGCGCCCATGCGGTCATGCAGCGCGCGAAGCTCTTCTGCCATGTGCTCGCGAAACTCTGCATCCAGCGCCCCGAGGGGTTCATCCATGAAGAAGGCCTTGGGTCGGCGTACGATTGCCCGCCCGAGGGCCACACGCTGGCGGTCGCCGCCCGACAGCCC
>NZ_AHZC01000352.1 GCF_000247475.1 Rhizobium sp. PDO1-076
TGCGCGCCGTAGCGCAGGCCACCTTTCGGCCGCTGCGTCTCGTCCATGATGAGGCGGACAGGGAACCGCTGCGCTTGCCTGACCCAGCCACTGTCGTTCTGGATCTTCGGCAGGCCGGTATTCGGATCCGTGTTTCCTTGCGACACACCGAAGCCGACACTTTCGACCGTTGCCGGGAAAACCCGACCGGGAAGAGCATCGAAGAGCAACTCTGCCTTGTTGCCGACGGCAACCCTCTCGAGGCTGTTCTCCTTGAACGCCGCGTTGATCCATATCGTACCGGCATCGATGAAGGTCATGGCCGCCTGCCCAACCGAGACAACCTTGCCGATGGTCAGCTGAAGGTTGGTGACGACACCGGCCGACGGTGCCCGGATGGTCGTCCGCACCAGATCGAGCCGGGCCTTCTCCAGTCCGGCAAGCGCCGCCCGCAATTGCGGATTGTCATTGCCGGATGGTCCGAGCAGTTCCTTTGCCTTGGCAAGTTCCGCCTCAGCTGCCGTGACGGAGGCCTCTGCCTGATCATAGGCGGATTTAGCCGCATCGTAACGCGCCCGAGAATAAACCCCGCGTTTGACGAGTTCGGAGGCCCTTGCATACTGATCGCGNAGGTTGTCGCGGTCCACCTTGATCTGCACGA
>NZ_AHZC01000351.1 GCF_000247475.1 Rhizobium sp. PDO1-076
AGTGCACCCCATTTCACCGGACAGGTCGGCTAGGTTGATTTAGCCCTGATGAACTGCCTTGGGGAAGCCATCTTGAGCGCGGAATGGGGATGGATTTCGTTGTAGTCCTCGATCCATCCATCAATGAGCCGGAGAGCCGTTTGGGCGTCCGGTAGAGCTGATATGCGGATGTAATCCCGTTTCAGGGTTTTGACGAAGGCTTCCGACATGCCGTTCGACTGTGGACTGGCCACCGGCGTGAAGCAGGGCGTCAGATTGAGCGCCTGGGCAAAGAGCCTCGTGTCCCGCGCGGTATAAGCCGAACCGTTGTCAGAGAGATGCTCGATGGCTTGCGGGGCTCGGGTTGCGCGGAAGCGGTTCTCGACTGCCTCCAGCATCATGTCGCGCACGTCCGAGCCGGAGATGCCTGCATTGGCGACCGCCGTCCAGGCGATGATCTCGCGGTCGAAGGCGTCGATGATGAAGGCGAGACGAATTACCTCGCCATTCCAGCAGGTGAACTCCAGACCGTCCGAGCACCAGCGCAGGTTCGAGCGCATGACCATGACCTTGCCGTCGTGGAGGCGGCCCTTGCGAACGGCCGTATGCTTCTCCAGCAGCATGGCGTGGCTGCCCATGATGCGATGAACCCGTTTGGCGTTGACGAC
>NZ_AHZC01000350.1 GCF_000247475.1 Rhizobium sp. PDO1-076
TTTACTTCAACCGCAGGATCAGCCGACGCGACCATGTCGTGCTTTACCGTGTGAACGTTCGCCAGACCGCGCCGCGCCTTGCCGATCGGGAGATCGTCGAGGCCAGATTTTTTGATCCGCGGGCCCTGCCGCAGGGCACCACTGCCGCCACTCTGCGGCGGCTGGGGGAACTTGGCGGCGAAGTGCCGCCATCGCACCATTGGTAAGCCTCACGCGGCCAGCTTTTCCCGGCCGTGCTGCAACTCCAGATCCAGTTCCGGTCCGACCGGAACCACGCCGGTCGGGTTTATCATCAGATGGCTGCGGTAGTAGTGATGCTTGATATGGCGCATCTCGACGGTGTCGGCGACACCCGGCGTCTGATAGAGGTCGCGCAGATAGGCATAGAGCGCCGGATAGTCGGCGATGCGGCGGATGTTGCATTTGAAATGGCCGACATAGACCGGGTCAAAGCGCACCAGCGTGGTGAACAGACGCCAGTCGGCCTCGGTCATGCTCTTATCGAACAGATAACGCTGTTGGGCCAGGCGCTGCTCCAGCCAGTCCAGCGTTTCGAACAGCGGATAGACGGCGCTTTCGTAGGCTTCCTGTGTGGTGGCAAAGCCCGACTTGTAGACGCCGTTGTTGACGTTGTCGTAGACGCGGGCATTGACCG
>NZ_AHZC01000349.1 GCF_000247475.1 Rhizobium sp. PDO1-076
AAGTGATCACTCCCAGCGTCGGGCGATCGGTTTCGGGCAGCTTCAGCCATGCCTTCATTCGGGAAACGGCTTCTCTTGCGACAGCATCCGCTTCTGGTCGATTGGTCCGGCTTCTGCCGCGATCATAGACACCCGCTGGTACCTTTCGCAGGTGCACGGCACGGTCTTCGACGACCGGCGACGGAAACGTCACGAGACGGTTCTGATAGTAATGATGATTGGAGAAGGCGATTAGGGACTCGCTTCGGCTCCGATAGTGCCATCGCAGATCGCGCGTTGGGATGCCGGCCGCCTTCGCCTCGTCGAGAATGCTTTCCAAGTCCTTCTCGTGATCAGCGACGTCCTCCTCTTCCTCGTTGCGTCCGAAGAAGTTCGTCGGCGGCAACTGCTTGGGATCGCCGACGATGATCGTCTGGCGGCCCCGCGCGATGGCGCCCACAGCGTCCCAGGTCGTAATTTGCGACGCCTCATCGAAAATCACAACATCGAACAACGCCTGGTTCGGTGGCAGATACTGAGCGATCGACAAGGGTGACATCAGCATGCAGGGGGCGAGCTTGGAAAAGCTCTGCGGCATCTTGCTGATCATATCCCGTATGGACTGGCTCGGTCGCTGCAACTCCATCTGATAGCGCAGCAGCCCGAGCTCTGAATTGCGCGGAAC
>NZ_AHZC01000348.1 GCF_000247475.1 Rhizobium sp. PDO1-076
ATTGAAAATATTGAGTGAATCTGATCGAATGGCTTCATGACCTCGAAGCCTGTGGATCTTCCTGCGGACCTTGCGTGCGCCTATCTGGCGCTGCTTTCCGAGCGTGAGATGTTACAGACTGAACGTGATGTCGTTGTTGCCGAGCGCGACACCGTCGTCGCCGAGCGGGACATTGCGGTGGCGCAAGCCGCCAATGCGCAGGCCATGCTGTCGGACAGTGAGGCCTTGATTGCCAGTCTGGAGCTGGCGATCGAAAAGCTGAAGCGCGAACTGCGCGGCCGGCGATCCGAGCGCACGGCGCGCCTGATCGACCAGATGGAATTGCAGCTCGAAGAACTGGTGATGGCGGCGACGGAGGATGAAGCCGCAGCGCAGGCGGCTGCCGCCAAGACCTCGAGCGTGCGTTCGTTCACGCGTAAACGGCCGGTCCGAAAGCCGTGGCCGGAGGATATCGAACGCGAGCGCGTGGTGATTGATCCCCCAGTCACCTGTGCATGCTGCGGCGGGTCGCGCCTGTCGAAACTGGGCGAGGACGTCACTGAGACGCTCGAGGAGATTCCGCGCCGGTTCAAAGTGATCGAGACGGTGCGGGAGAAATTTACCTGCCGTGACTGCGAGGCGATCAGCCAGCCGCCGGCGCCGTTCCATGCCACGCCGCGTGGCTTCA
>NZ_AHZC01000347.1 GCF_000247475.1 Rhizobium sp. PDO1-076
CCCCGAAACCCGCAATACATGGCCGAAATCATCGCCGCTTGACCGTTAACCTGGATTCAGCGCCGTGGGGGCGTATTGCTCCGATATTGACAACGGCCTCTGAAAACTGAATCAATGTGTGTCTTTCGGCACAACGCGGCCTGCAGCAGTTTGCTATTGAACAGATGCAGCATCTGACTGGAGTGCGAATGTGTCTATATTGGACCTCGGGTTTTCCTCACCCGAAGAACTCATGCAGCAGATTAAGGCCGCAGAGCCATTGGTTGAAAGAAGCTCTCGACGCATTGGGTTTGGCGGACGACGATCGAATCAAGCTCATGCGCGCCGGCTATTCGCCGAAGGAAATCTTGGATCTTAGTGACGATGAGATGGATGCTCTCTTCCACTCGGGTTTTCAGGCGCTGCGCGTAGGTGATCTCGAAAAGGCGCGGGATATGTTTGCTACCCTTTGCAGGCTCGACGCGCTCGATGCTCGCTTCCCGTTTGCCCTCGCATCAACGTTGCAGTTGCAAGGTCGGTTCGATGTTGCAGCCAAGCTCTATCTCCTCGCCTTGGGCCTTGATGCCGAACTGATCGACGCCTATGTCCGCCTGGGCGAATGTTTGATCCAAGCGCAAGAATATACCGAGGCTCGCGATGTGTTGGAAGTCGCCCTTGCCTTGGCAGGCGAAGAAGATGTC
>NZ_AHZC01000346.1 GCF_000247475.1 Rhizobium sp. PDO1-076
CCCTGGAGATTTGCCTTCTGCGCGATTGCCTGAATGAGGCTCGCCTTGTCCAGCTTCGCTCCGCTAAAGATAGCCCCAGTGAGGTTCGTCCCAGTGAAGATAGCCCCTTTGAGGTTCACTGCTGTGAAGTCCACACGGCTGAGATTCATATCAGTGAGATCCGCCCCGCTGAGATCCACGCCCTGGAGATTTGCCTTCTGCGCGATTGCCTGAATGAGACTCGCCTTGTCCAGCTTCGCTCCGCTAAGGATAGCCCCAGTGAGGTTCGCCCGATGGAGGATCGTCCCATGGAGGTCCGCGTCACGGAGATCGGCGCGATCGAGGTTCGCATTTGTGAGATCCGTATGCTGGAGAACCGCACTCTCGAGGTTCGCCCCAGTGAAATTCGCACCATCGCAGTCGGCCCAGCGGAGATCCGCACTCTTGAGATCCGCCCGAGTGAAATTCGCACCATCGCAGTCGGCCCCGCGGAGGTTCGCCCCCTTGAGGTTCGCCTCAGTGAAATTCGCCTCCTTGAGGCTTGCCCCCGCGAGGCGAACCTGCTCGAGATCCGCCCCAGCGAAGTCCCCGTTGCGCAGATTCGCGTCCTTGGGTTCCCCCTGCGCGCAGTACTCTCTTGCGGCAGTAGGCTCAGCATCCGTCTTGCCTAGTCTGTTGTTTTCCCCTCCGTTTGCCTTAAGAGGTTT
>NZ_AHZC01000345.1 GCF_000247475.1 Rhizobium sp. PDO1-076
ATTCTGTAAATCCGCCACGACTCTGGGGGAAAAAAATCGGGATAGGTTGTGCCTTCTTTCCTCGATTTTGAGAGCCTGATTCAGGGTGTAGTCGTGATCGCGAGAAAGGAGATAGACTGCCAGAGAGGTGAATGCAAAACTTAAGGTCAGAGCCAGGTCTTGGTTGAAGAATTGATCGGACAACGTTCCTGGTTCCACCGCGTGGTGGCGCCAAGCCATTGCGCCAAGCATGAGGAGCCATCCGGACACAACGATGGAAGAAAACAACAGGACTAGTTTCCGATTCTGCTTCAACGCAACATGATTTAACAGGATGAAGGATACTACCAGGCTTGATGTAGTCAGACTGTGATCCGCGGTTGTGGGGCTAGCGAGGATGTGTTCGTATAGAACCCCAACAACAAGAGCTGCATCGAATACCACGAAGAGAACCCCGAAGTATTTTCTTTTGGGAAAATATACCGCGATCGCAACTGAAGCGATGCTGACCAGAAGGTAGATCGAACTAACGACAACATGGGTGTTAGTAGCGCTGTCGCCGAATGCGAGATTTGCAAACAGGACCGAGAGCACAACGAACCGCAGCGACGCTGAGCGCATCTCGCGTGCCGGCGCGTTGCGAACGATAGGTGATGATAAATGATCCATTGATCCTGATTTTTTGGCAGGGCAGGCCATATCAGTGGGGAG
>NZ_AHZC01000344.1 GCF_000247475.1 Rhizobium sp. PDO1-076
GCCGACGAACGAACCCGCTGCGCGGGAGGGCGTCTGCGGTTGAATTAGAGGGCACAGGCTGGAGGTTGCGCCTGGGTTGAACGTCGTCCGGCAGCGGCGGAGCATGACGAGCTTCTTCAACAAGGAGCCTGACCATGCAGTACCCCCATCTCGACACGCCCGTCAGCCCGCTGCGCCAGCGGTTGATCGACGACATGAACATGCGACGTTTCTCACGCGAAACGCAGCGCAACTATCTCCGCGACATCGGTCGCTTGGCAACCTTCCTCGGGCGTTCACCAGACACGGCGACCGCCGACGACCTGCGCCGGTTCCAGATCCAGCAGCAGGAGGATGGTGTTCCCGTTCCGACGATGAACAGCATCGTGTCGGCGCTACGGTTCTTCTTCACCCAGACCCTCGACCGCCCGGACCTGGCGCGCAGGCTCGTCCGGCTGGCGCATCCTCGGAACCTGCCTGTGGTGCTGAGCCGCGACGAGGTTGCCCGGTTACTCAATGCCACCACCTGCCTCAAGCACCAGGCAGCATTGTCGGTCGCCTAGGCCTAAGCAGCTTGTGCGGTTCGATACGATTGGACGAAGCGAACGCCGAGCGGAGCAAATGATCGCAATTAGTTAGGAGTGCCGCGTTGCACAGTGGGTTCAGCAAAAGGGTGCCCAGCCACATCGGGCCTCCATTCTCGATCGTTCGCGAGAAAAGCAGGAGATGCGCGCTCCCTACCCCGATTTTATGCCTCCAGCATTGCGGCAGCTTTCGTGTATCCACCGCCCATCCCATCCAGGAAATGCAGGTGGGCATTGCGGTTGCCGGAGGGCACTAGGCAGGTCATCAGGGCATGAGACTGCCGATGCATTCCAAACCGAATTTCACCGCGATCTCTGGCGCCGGCGAGAAGGGCCTCGACCTTGCCTATCTGCACGACTGTGCAATCCAGGGTCAAACGCAGCACATCGTCGTACCGACGATAGTCCGAATTCGAAACCACATCGGACCAGCCCCTGCCACCGAGATACTCTGCGACTTCCGTCGTGATGGCCATTTCATCCGGCACGGGACGCGAACGTCGATCGCCCGCTTCAAGAATTGCAAGGAGTTGTCGTGCAAGAATTGCAAAACGCCGTGATTGGCTGTGATCGATGGGCTCAACGAGAAGAGAGAGTATTTCGCCGCGGTGGCTGGGGATCGGTGCCCATTCACAGGTCAACCCCGTCAAGTCCGGCGGCGTGGTCGTCAGGCTCGGCATGATTACATACTTCCCCGCCTTTATCTGCTGATCAGCCCAGTTCAGCCCACCTCCGGCGAACATAGCATAGGTGGCAGCGTCGGATGCCGCAAACTGGGCCGTCCTCACATCGCTTCCACGTGCCCGTATTTCCTTCACCGGGACAAGCCCCGCACGCAAGCCAAGTTGGAGAGCGCCTCGGGCGTATGCCGCTGTTTGCCGGAGAACATTTGTCGCGGATGCCAGTCGGTCTGGAGATACGGCGAATGCAGCACCATCGCCGCGGAAGACGAAGGGAAAGTCGAAACTGTTCCACGCGTTGCCAAGCGCTGCAATGGCGGATGCACCCGCGTAATTGACATCCTTGTAGCGCCCCGAGGCGATCGCCGAGGTTGAATCGACTACATCCGTTATTCCGACGAACCAGTCATCCGGCAGTGGCTGGTATTGATCGGTGTCAAGCAGGTCGGCGAAATCACGGTATGCGGCACGTTGTGCGTCGAACTTCAACATTGGATTGCCTCCAGGATTCTCACGCTGCTTTCGTGATCGATAGCGCCAAAATATTTACCGGGTCTGCCCGTCATGTACGGGCAGACCCGAGAGATCGTGTTCAGACGAGATTGGTCACAATCGTGACGTTGCCGTGGGTTGCCTTGGAGTAAGGGCAAATGCTGTGCGCGGCGTCGAGCAGTTCGCGAGCGGTGACAGGATCGATGCCGGGCACGCTGACATTGAACCGGGCGCTCAGGAAATAGTTGCCGTCATCGACGTTCAGGTCGATCTCGGCGTCGACCGCGATCCCGGCCGGGAGCTTGATCTGCCTCTGGGAAGCGGCAACTTCGATGGCGCCCATGTAGCAGGCCGACCAGGCGGCACCGAAGAGGTTTTCAGCGGCCGGATGCGGCTGCTTCATCTTGACGTCGAGAAAACCGTCGCTGCTGCGAGCGCCGCCATCGCGGCCATTGGTGTTGTGGGTCTTGCCAGTAAAGAGAACCTTGTGGGTCATAGCGAATTTCCTGTCCTAGGTTTTGATGGATTGATCGTCTGCACCTTGTGCTGATCCAAGAGTTACGCCGCCGGGACAGGAATCGCACGTTAGGCGTTGTTAGACGTCAATAGTCGCGATTAACAACGCCGGGAGCGTTGTGAGCGGGAAGATGGGAACCGCTCTTCAAGGGGTGCAGCGCGAGCGGTCTCTGGCGTCGTCTTCAGCGGTCATCAGGTCACTATCATCATCTAACAACGCCTAACGTGTGCATTCGACGCCCTCGGCGTACCCCTTGAAGCAGCACAGGGGTGCAGACGATCAACCCGATTTACCGAGGAGAATGACAATGACCGTAATCAAGACTGACGTTATCGATGAAGACCGCCGCCGCCTGCTGGGTGCCGCCGCATCCGGGATCGCCATCTTGGGCATCGCGAGCTTGCTTCCCTCATATGCGAAGGCAGCGACCGCATGTGACACCATCCGCCCGTTTCAGGTGAACATACCGCAAGCGGATCTGGACGACCTTCGTGCCCGCCTCGCCCGCACGCGGCTACCGGAAAAAGAGACCGTCGGCGACTTTACCCAAGGTGTACCGCTGAAGACGACCAAGCAGTTGCTGGAGCACTGGCAGAACAAATATGACTGGCGCAAGGTCGAGGCCCGGATCAACGCCGTACCCAACTTCATCACCGAGATCGATGGGCTGGACATCCATTTCATCCATGTCCGCAGCAGGCATGAAAATGCGCTCCCGCTGGTCGTGACGCACGGTTGGCCGGGCTCTATCATCGAGCAGTTGAAGATCATCGGCCCGCTAACCGACCCGACCGCCCACGGCGGCAGCGCTTCGGATGCATTCCATATCGTCATTCCTTCGATGCCGGGCTACGGCTTTTCCGGCAAGCCTGAAGCGACGGGATGGGGACCGGAACGCATTGCAAGCGCCTGGACCATCCTGATGCGCCGCCTGGGTTACACCCAGTTTGTCGCACAGGGCGGCGATTGGGGTGCGGTCGTAACCGACATGATCGGCGTGCAGGCTCCTCCGGAACTGCTTGGCATCCATACCAACATGCCGGGTGCGATACCCGATGCCATCAATGGTGCAGCATTTTCCGGAGCGCCGGCCCCGGCAGGTCTCTCGGATGAAGAAATGCATTCGTACGATCAGCTTGTCTTTTTCTACAAGCATGTCTCCTACGCGTTCCTGATGGGAACACGGCCGCAAACCCTTACCGGATTGACGGATTCCCCGATCGCTCTTGCAACCTACATGCTCGATCATGATGGGGCGAGCCTGGAAATGATCGCCCGCTCGTTCGATGGTCAGGATGAGGGCCTCAGCCCCGACGATGTCCTCGACAACATCACGCTGTTTTGGCTGACCAACACTGGCGTATCGGCCGCGCGCCTGTACTGGGAAAACAAGCTCGCCTTCTTTGCTGCAAAAGGCGTCAAAGTGCCGGTCGCTGTCAGCGTCTTCCCGGACGAACTCTACCAGACGCCGCGCGCCTGGGCCGAGAAAGCGTACCCGAACCTCGTGCATTACAACAAACTTCCCAAAGGCGGACACTTCGCAGCCTGGGAGCAGCCGAAGCTTTTCACCGACGAGGTGCGTGCCGGCTTCCGCAGCCTTCGCAAGTCTGGCTGACCTACGTTGAGCATCGGCGCGCACAATGCGCGCCGATTTTTCTAACGGGCGCTTGCCGCTCAAGAGATACATCCATGAAGAAGACCATGCATTTGATTTACACGGCCACCACTGAAACCACTGGAGGGCGCGACAACGGCGTCGCCCGCAGCACCGACGGCGTTCTGGATATCAGGCTCTCGGATCCAGCTTCAACCCGGATCGGCACCAACCCCGAACAACTCATGGCAGTGGCATGGTCCGCAAGCTTCTCAAGCTCTGTCGCACAGGTCGCTCGGGAGGCCGGAGTGCCACTCTCCGCCAACGTTAGAATCCATGCCGAAGTGGATCTCTCCTCGGACGACGACGAATTTATCATCGGCGTTCGCCTGGTCGTCCACCTTCCAGGTTTGGAACCCGAGGTCGCCGTCACGCTGGTAGATGAAGCCCGGCGCATCTGCCCGTTTTCAAGGGCCACACGGGGCAATATTCAGGTCGACGTCATGATTGTGTGAGGCGGAAGTTGCCGCAGCGGACGATCATCGTCGATAGCGCCCCCTGGCCCATAGGAGTATAACCAGCCGATAGGGGCAGCCAGGGCAAACGACATGAACAGTTTCGGCGACACCAATGCCGACGATCTATCTTTTGGTCCCTTCCGCTTGAGCATCAGCCAGCGCCTGCTTGCGAAAGACGATGTTCCGATCGATCTGGGTGCCCGCGCGCTCGACCTGCTGATCGCCCTGACCCTCGCTCCAAATGTCGTCGTTACCAAGAAGGACCTGATGTCGCGTGTTTGGCCGGATGTGATCGTCGACGAAGGCAGCCTTCGTTTTCACATGACTGGGCTGAGGAAAGCGCTGGGCGACGGACACGACGGCGCGCGTTATATCACCACGGTTGCCGGAAGAGGCTATTGTTTCGTCGCGCCGATCTCGCGATCCGGCCGCCTGCGGCCAACTTCCACCACTCCCGAATTCCGTCACGCCCTACTGCCAGGCCGACTTGATCGAATGATCGGACGAGAGCAGGACGTTCTGCGACTGGCGGAAAAGGTGATGGCGTCACG
Source organism: Rhizobium sp. PDO1-076 (assembly GCF_000247475.1). Classification (GTDB taxonomy): domain Bacteria; phylum Pseudomonadota; class Alphaproteobacteria; order Rhizobiales; family Rhizobiaceae; genus Allorhizobium. Next base: position 4,916 of record NZ_AHZC01000344.1, read on the forward strand.
AATGGTCACCATCGTGGGCGGTGGAGGTGTCGGAAAGACTACGGTCGCCACAGCGGTCGCGCATCATCTTTCACCGGCCTTCAACGGAGCTGTCCTTTTTGCCGATTATGGCATGTTGAGCGATCCGGGTCTGGTCGCGGCGGGGATCGCCTCGATGCTCGGGCTGCCCGTTGGATCCGACGATGTCCGTCCCAGCCTGCTCGCGTATATACGCGACAAGCAAATCCTGCTGATCCTCGATACCTGCGAGCATCTGATAGATGCCATTGCTGATCTCGCGGCAACGATTGTCGACGCCGCGCCGCAGGTTTTCCTTCTCGCAACGAGCCGCGAAGCATTACGCATCGAGGCCGAAAGCGTGTACAGGCTCGACACCCTCGCCTGCGCGCCGGATGATCCGGAACTTTCCACAGAGACAATTCTTTCCTTTCCGGCAACGCGCCTGTTCATCGAACGCGCTGCGGCGAGCGGGGCGTCACTTGAACTCAGCGACCAGGACATTCGCGTCGTAGCAAGCATCTGCAGGAAGCTCGACGGCATGGCGCTCGCCCTGGAACTCGCCGCGCGCCGCGTCGAGAGCTATGGTCTTACCCAAACCGCCACGCTCCTCGATCGGCATTTGACACTCGAATGGACGGGATCTCGAACAGCACCGCCGCGACAAAGAACGCTGCAGGCAATGCTCGACTGGAGCTTCGGACTTCTCACAGAGGTGGAGCGCCTCGTGCTGCGGCGCCTAGCAGTCTTTGTCGGCGACTTCACGCTTGATGCCGCACTGGAGGTGATTTCCACGTCAGAGACGCATCCTGCGATCGTCTTCGAGGCGATCGACAATCTCGTCGCCAAATCATTGCTGGCAACCCGTCCCCTCGGCGCGACGATGCGATACCGCCTGCTGGACACGACACGAGCCTATGCGCTCCAATCTCAGACCGAAGAGGACCGGGCCGGATTAGGTGCACGCCACGCGACGTATTATCAACGTTGGATTGAACAATTCGGCCCGGATTGGCCGACGTTTTCGACAGGGCCTGAGCGGCTGCCATACTTCGTCAGCATCAACAATGTTCGCGCGGCACTGGAGTGGTGCTTCGGGGAACACGGCGATATCGACGCTGGCATCAGACTTGCGGCTGCCGCGGCATCTGTCTTCCAGGTGATGTCGTTGTTTCCCGAGTGCCAGCGATGGTCGGAACGTGCGCTTCTCGCGCTGGATGAGAAATCGAAAGGCGGCGTCGAGGAGATGCACCTGCAAGCGGGCCTTGGAATTTCCCGAATGTACCTTCAAGGCGGCCGCGAAACCTCGCAAGCCGCCCTCGTTCGCAGCCTGCAAATCGCAGAAGAGCGGGGAAATGCCCTCGACCAATTGCGTATCCTGGGGCCGTTGAGCATGTTGAGCCTGCGCATCGGCGACTTTAATGCCGCTCTTCATTACGCGCGCCGTTGTGCTGCGATCTCCATGACGGTGGACGATCCTGCCACCGTTGAACTGGGTCGCTTTTTTCTCGGAAATTCGCTGCATTTCACGGGCGATCTGGTGAAGGCGAGGATTGAGCTTGAAGCCGCAGCAAGGAGCGAACCGCGGTCGCAAAGAACCCCTGCCAGCTATGTTGGATTCGAAGGGAGACATCTCGCCGGCGGGATCCTGGCTCGAAACCTGTGGCTCCAAGGCTATCCAGAACAGGCTGACCTTCGGGCGCGTCAGGCGATCAGCGATGCGGCAAAGCTGGATCATTCCCTGACCCTGTGCATCGCGCTTTTGGGCGGAATCGCTGTGTTTCTGTGGCGAGACGACCTGCCCAGTGCAGAGGAGCATATCGAATGGCTGATCTCGCGCGCAGGGCTGCATTTCCTTTCACCATACGTATCTGTCGCTCAAGGTTTCCGAGGGGAAGTGGCCATCCGCCGAGGAGACGTGAAGGCCGGGATCGAGACACTGCGCCGATGCATCGATAAGCTTCATTCGGCGACTTACGAGGTGTTCACGACCATGCTCGAAATCTCACTCGTCAACGGATTGGTGGCGATTGGCGAGTTCGGCGAAGGCATGGACCGGATCAACCGAACCATCGAACGGGTCGAGAATAACGGAGACCTCTGCTACCTTCCTGAACTGCTGCGCGTGAAGGCGAGACTACTGTCATCGACGGGCGCTTCAGATGAAGACGTCGAGGCATTCCTAAAGCTGGCAATCGGAGAAAGTGCAAAAATGGGTGCACGTTCCTGGGAGCTACGAAGCGCAACCGACCTGTCTGCGCTATGGATAGGCGATGGCCGGCTGCGTGAGGCGCGGGAATTGTTGAAGCCGATTTTTGAGCGGTTTGATGAAAGCTCGGATACGACGGATGTAAGGGCGGCGAGAGTACTGTTGGAAGGGCTGCTATAGTTAAATTGCAGGCAGGTTTGTGGTCGGCGCTTAGGTGGCGGCGGCGGACAAATATGCGAGGCCGTTCACCACCGCGTACGTCCCCGCCTAAAGGCCCGTGAAGTCACGAGTCCATATCGGCGGCATCAGGCCGCTATGCCGGGATCACATAAGCAGACTAGCAACTTTCAGGAAGTCGAAGTGGCGGGTTGAACGACTGGAAAGACGGCGCGAAGCTGTACCTTTTCATGCTACCGCCAATGATTGGTTTGGGCCGATAGACGACAATCCTGTCATTGCTGTCAGAGCGCAACTACCGGGTTGAAGTATGTGGAGGCCCCTCGACTGAGACTGGCGGCCCCTATCGAGGCATTCATGGCGGAACGCCATTGGCGCCTTGCCGCGCTATGCGCGCGAGGTCATCAAGCGCCGATCGGATGTGTGGCCAGGGAAACTCGGAACCATCCTCCGAGATATTGCCTTCACGCAGCACAGCTTCGAGTTTGGCCGCTACACCGGCCAGCGAAGTTGCGGGCAAAGCTGCCATGGCGTCGAGCAGGTCCGACGCTCGATCAGCGGACTCTCGCTCGGCTTGCACCGTGGCTGTGTAACCGATGTCCCGGTCGGCCCTGTCCCATCGCAGCTTATGAGCCGCAAACTCGGCCTCGGCCTCCGCGCAGGCTGCGGCCTCCTCAGGCGCGAGACGAAGCACATCGTGGATCGCCTCGCGGGAATACGCCGCCACTGGCTCGCCATCGGATAGCCGGATGACTGAGAAAGGAAAGCCGACGGTCCGTATGAGTTGCCGTTCGAGACCTTGCTGCCGACGGCAAAGGCGTTCCGCCAGACGGTGGGCATCCTGCCATTGACGCCAGAGCGTCAGGACAGGGTCTGAGGATGCCTCTCGCATGACTGTGTCGAAGGCGAAGGCGCCCGATCCCAATGCTCCCATCGCAATGGCGGTACCTGACAGCATCTTCCTGCGGGTGACGTACGGCAAAGTCGTGGTATTGTCAGAATCAACCATGATCTGAGCTCCGAACAGCTTGGGTTGTCGTCAGGCTGAGTGGAGTGTTCCCGCACTCCGCTTAGTCGCTTGCATGAGTCAAATTATATCACAGACATAATTTGGCGGCTCGATAAATTATGTCAAGGTAATAATTTTGATCACAGAAGAGCAAATCCGAATGGCACGAGCGGCCCTGAAATGGGGTGTCCGGGATTTGGCCCGCGAAGCTCATGTGACAGCAGCGACCATTACACGTATTGAATCTGGCAAATCGGCACACGCTTCAACGCTAAAGGCCATTCAAGTGGCGTTTGAAGCCGCTGGTATCGAGTTCATTCCGGAGAACGGCGGCGGTCCGGGCGTGCGACTGGCAAAGAAAATCGCGCCTTAGACCTACGTTTTATCCGCTCGTCCTACGCTGAGGTGCGATCGCGACTAAGTAACTGTTGCAAAGCGATTATTTCCTGCTTTGACTGATCTGGCGGCAGTCAGAAACGAGCAGCAGGAGGTAGCGTCGCCATGCCCGCATCAGACCGTATCGTCCGGTTGAACACCGGACGCTCCCGCACGACCCCGTCGAGCTCCACGATCTACCACAAGATCGCCGAACGCCCGTTGCCCGCCCAGTTCAGGATCAGCGTCAACGGCGCGGGATGGCGTGAACCCGAGATCAATCGCTGCATCGCCAACCCCGTCGCATGGCGGCCTGAGGGAGAGCGCGGCGATGGCTGATAACGCGAGCCGCACCGATAGAGAGGGACCAGCGAACGACAACCGTGCGCCTGATGGACAGGAGAGCGAGGGCAAGGCCAAGGCCAAGGCTTCCGGGAAGTTTGACGCGGCTGTGCTGTCTATTGCTCGAATGATCGGCAGGCAGATGGCGCGGGAACACTTCGAGGCGCAGCAGCCCGCCAACGACAACCGGAGCAGAGGCGCGGCGGATGATGATTAGCGCTTGTCGCTGCCTGTGCGGACGACCGAAAACGGCTTGCCTCAGAACTCTGCTTGCAGTTAGGATTCTTGTCGAGGCCGCACAGTCCGAAATCTGTATGGTGCCATGAAAGCCTTTTTGGGCTTGAACGATCGGGCCAGAGCAAAGTCGTCCCCTCAAGGCCCAGCCGCTAACGCGGTGGCGCGTGCCGCGCCAGCCTTGACCGGCCGTCTTCGCTCAGGCGTTCGGCCGGGACGCAAGGAAAGGCGGATTGCGGGCGCTGCAACCGCGCCCGTCTCGCCCACGAATGCAGCCGTCGCGAACGCCGCTGACCATGCCGCCAGCGTTGCGGACCAACAAGGAGACATGCCCATGACCCGTGTTGCCCTCTATGCGCGCTATTCCTCCGACAACCAGCGTGATGCTTCGATCGAGGACCAGTTGCGCCATCTCCGGCGCATCGCTCATTCGCCCTGGTATCCAGTCACTTCTCGCGAATGCACATGCAGGCCGCTTTGACGTGGTGCTGTCGGAAGCGCTGGACCGTATCAGTCGCGATCAGGAGGACGTGGCCGGCGTCTTCAAGCGCCTGCGCTTCGCGGGCGTAACGATCGTCACCTTGTCGGAAGGCGAGATCAATGAGCTTCATGTCGGCCTGAAGGGCACGATGAACGCCCTGTTTCTCAAGGACCTCGCCATCAAGACCCATCGCGGCATCCGGGGCCGCGTCGAGGCCGGAAAGATCGGCGGGGGCAACGCCTACGGCTACCGTGTCGTCCATCGGCTCGACACACACGGCGAGCCGATCCGTGGCGAACGCGAAATCATCGAGGAGCAGGCTGAAATCGTGCGGCGCATCTTCCGTGAATATGTCGCTGGCAAAGGGCCGCGCCACATCGCTGCAGACTTGAACCGCGAGGGCATCCCAAGCCCCACGGGAAACCGCTGGAACGATGCCACCATCCGGGGCAACCGCATCATCAGTTCCGGCATCCTGAACTGTGAGCTTTATGTCGGCGTCATCCGCTGGAACCGGCAGAAGAAGCTCAAGAACCCCGACACAGGGCGCTTCACATACCGCCTCAACCCCGAAAGCGACTGGATACGCACAGAGGCTCCCGAGCTTCGTATCGTGCCGCAGGAGCTTTGGGATGCAGCCAAAGTGCGCCAGGACAATCTGACCGCCCTTTACAAGAAGCAGATCGACAGTTCGCGTGATGCCATGCGGGAGCTAAGGAACAGCGGGATGAACGCCACCCATCGCCCGCGCACGCTCTTGTCCGGTCTGGTATTCTGCGGCAGTTGTGGCGGCACATATTCCCGGCGCGGACAGGACCGCTTCACCTGCTCCAATCGTGTGCTCGGCAATGGCTGCGACAATGCCCGCACCGTTCCTGGCAAGACACTTGAAGCCCGGGTGCTGGCTGGCCTGCGCGAGCGTCTGATGACCCCAGACATGATGGCGGAAGCCGTGCGCGCCTATGCAGAGGAAACCAACAGGCTCAACTGCGACCGCCGCCATTCCGCCGAGGCCAACCGTCGCGAGCTTGGCGAGGTTGCAAAGGCTATTGCCGAGATCGTGCACGTCATCGAGCAGGGAGGCTGGCATCGTGCCCTGTCCGACCGCCTGACCGAATTGGAGGCCAGACAGGACAACCTCACGGCGCGTCTCGCCGATATCCCGCAGGACGTACCCGATCTTCATCCGAGCATCGCGGAGACCCTTAGGCGCAGAATCGAGCGTTTGACCGAGGCGCTCTCTCATCCCGGCAACGCGCTAGAAGCAGCAAACACCATCCGCCAGATCATCGATCGCGTTGTGGTCACTCCAGGCCAGAAGCGCGGCAGCTACAGCATCACCTTGCAGGGCGAGCTTGGCACAATCCTCGACTGGATCGATCGCAACGAAAAACCCGGCTACAAACCTAGGACGGACACCGCTCAATCCCGTTTGTCGGCGTCGATAAATGCTCGGGCTTGACCCGAGGATCCCGACGCAAGCGCTCGCAATTCTCAGGCGAGATGGCAACGCCCGTGCTTGCGGCGATCGCCCTCGCAAGGACCCGCAAAAAGGGCAAGTGCAGGACCGGCCAAGGTGGCTTAGGTCACACCAATGGGGGCCTTACCGGACGCTTGGCTGCAAATCCATGCGGAAAACGCAATCCTTGCGCGCTGCCATAGGCGCAGGTGTACCGATCGGCGCGCCATCCGACTTGACAGAATGCAAGCCGGATCTACACCGCGTTTTACGTTTATCGGGAGGCAATCATGAAATCGCTCGCATCTTTTTCCAGCTTTGTCGGCAAGACCTTTGCCGTCTGGGTCATCCTTTTCGCCGTGCTCGGCTTCTTCTTCCCCGAACTGTTCAAGCAGATCGTGCCATGGATCGTCACGCTTCTGGCGATCATCATGTTCGGCATGGGCCTGACCATCTCGCTTGACGATTTCCGCGAGGTGGTGAAGCGTCCCTTCGATGTGGCGATCGGGGTTGGCTCGCAATTCGTCATCATGCCGCTTCTCGCCGTGCTGTTGACCATGCTCATCCCCATGCCGCCGGAAGTCGCCGCCGGTGTCATTCTGGTCGGTTGCTGCCCCGGTGGCACGTCGTCGAATGTCATGACCTATCTGAGCAAGGGCGATGTGGCTTTGTCGGTTGCCTGCACCAGCGTCACCACGCTGGCAGCGCCGATCGTCACGCCCTTCCTCGTCTGGCTGTTTGCCAGCCAGTTCCTGCCCGTCGATGCCATGGCCATGTTCATCAGCATTGTGAAGGTGGTGCTGGTGCCGCTGGCGCTCGGCTTTGCGTTGCAGAAACTTGCACCGACCGTGGTGCGCGCCGCCGTTCCGGCACTGCCACTGGTCAGCGTGCTGGGCATCGTGCTGATCGTCGCGGCCGTCGTCGGCGCCAGCAAGGGCGCGATTGTCCAATCCGGCCTGATGATTTTCGCCGTCGTTGTGCTGCACAACGGCCTGGGCTTCCTGCTCGGCTTCTTTGCCGCCAAGGCCTGCGGCCTGTCACTGGCGCGGCGCAAGGCGATCGCCATCGAGGTCGGCATGCAAAATAGCGGTCTCGGTGCGGCCCTTGCCAATACCTATTTCTCGCCGCTGGCCGCCGTGCCCAGCGCCATCTTCAGCGTCTGGCACAATATTTCCGGCGCGCTGCTGGCCAATTATTTCGCCCGTCAGGTCGAAGCCGAAGACGCGCCCGCAGTGGTGGTGCCGACAAGGCCCTGACAGCTCGGGCCTGAAAGCTTGGCCTGGAAGCTCCGGTCAAACAAGGCATGCCGGGCGGTCAAACCGTCCGGCATCAGAACTCACATCAGAACTCAATTGGCCAACACTCAGTTGGTCAGATCATAGCTGCGCCGCAGCCCCTGCGCGTCGAGCCAGCCGATCAGGGCGGCCGGTTCGTCGGTCTGGATGATCGTCACGCCGCGGTCGACGAAGAAGCCGTAGACATCCTCTGGCCGTCCGGCCGCCATGGCCAGGTAGTCGCCGCGTCCGCCGGCGACCATGCCCTCCGGCCGGTCGGTAATCGGGTAGGTATTGATCCAGAGATGCGTGTTGTTGCGGATCGCGGCTGCCCGCGCCCGAGCTGACAACAGTGGCCCGCCATCGGTGGTCAGCGGCTTGCCGGCATTGCGGTACCAGTGGATCAGCTCGGCCGCCGGCGCCGACAGCGACGCCTCGGTGCGGTCGATGAAATCGGCTTCTTTCACCGCATCGTCGGCCAGGATCGGCATGAAGGCGATCTCGGGGCCGATCGCCCGGCGGATGTCGCGGGCAAGCTGCAGCCGCTCGGCATTCCACACCGCCATTTTCAACAGCAGGCCGTCGGTCATCTCCAGCCGCTGCGCCAGTTCGGCCACTTCGACCAGCGCTTCCGGCTCCAGCTTGTTGTCGATATTGATCAGGATGCGGCCCTTGGCATGGCGCATCGCCTCTTCCAGCGTAAACACCGTCTCATCCGTCAGTTGACGCTGACCTTCGACGACAAGCCGACAGGTTCGAAGCGCGGCAAGCGACAGGTCTTCGACGGCGCCGCGACAGGTGGTGGTGCGCTCCAGCGTCGCGTCATGCATGACGACAAGCACGCCGTCCCGGCTGCGCCGCACATCCATTTCGACCATCTCGACGCCCTGTTCGACGGCATGGTCGATGGCCGCAAACGAGTTTTCCGCCCGGACCGGCACGCCGTTTTCCTTCCATCCGGCCCGGTGGGCGACCACCATGACATGGTCGCGCCACAGATTGGCATCGGTCAGCCGCTGGTGGATCAGGGCGCTGCGGCCCGCCAAGGGGCCAGAAAAAGTGTCGGCAGCAGGGAAGGGGGCATTCAGCGCCGATTGCGGCAGGAGGCCGACAAGGGTGGCTAGGATGGAAACGGCAAGACGCATCGGCAGTCGCTCCAGGTCCGGAATCTCTCGAGCTTCCGATAGCGGTTGCGAATGAAAGCGCGATGACGCTGCGATGAAGGCTTGATGACAGGCAGGAAAGGGAACAGGCTGGCGGGCATTGTCGTTGTTCCATCTCGCGCGCGGCCGGCCTATCGCTCGGCCGGCGGGAGTGCTGCTTGGCTTGATTGGGAATGTGGAGAAAATGACATGGCAGGTTCAATGGAGACGGCGGTGGAGCATCGCGTTATCGAGACGGAGCTTCCGGTCAACGCGACATTGCATCTCTGGCTGAAGGCGGTCTCGCCGGAAGAGCCGGGCTCGGTCTCCTTCCACAGCACCAATGGCAAGTTCGGCGAGGTCCAGGCGGTCAATGCCGAGGAACATTCCTTCCGCATCTACCATGTCTTCGGTGGCGGCTCGATCGAGCTGATCTACGATCCGGCGGTAACCTCCGTATCGGTCGCCTACTGGTTTACCGCCAGCGACGTGCTGGAGACCGGCATCACCGTCCTGCACACCAATCCGGCCAACGCGCCGCCGGAACTGCCGGAGAGCTATCACTTCCGCCCGCCATTCGGCTGGATGAACGATCCGAACGGTTTCGGCCGCTTCGGCGGCAGGCCGCATCTGTTCTACCAGCATTATTCGCATGGACGCATCTGGAACAACATGCATTGGGGTCATGCCGTGTCCTCCGACTACCTGCGTTGGCGCCATCTGCCGGTCTTCCTTTTTCCGTCGGAAGAGCTGTCGGTACGACCCGACAAGCGCGGCGGCGCCTTTTCCGGCTCGGCGATCGCCCTGCCGAACGGACCGGGCATCCGCGTCTTTTTCACCGAAAAGATCGCCGACCGGGTGCCCGAGCAGGAGATCCAGATGTCGGCGACGTCGGCCGATCTGTTCAGCGCGGGTGCTGCCGAAGTGCTTCTTCCGCGCCGCCCGGACGGCGAGGGGCTGACCTTCGATTTCCGCGATCCGTACGTCTTTCGCGGCCCGGACGGGCGCTGGAAAATGCTGCTCGGCAGCCAGAGCGATGCCGGCGGCGTCATCCTGCTCTATGAGACGGAGGACAATGCGGCGGCCGGCGGCTGGATCTATCTCGGCAAGCTTTATACCGAGACCCGCTACGAGACCTCGGCCCTGGAATGCCCCTGCCTGCTGCCGCTCGACGGCGATCCGCGCGATCCCGCCACCCGCTGGGCACTGATCTACGGCCTGATGAACGGGGAGGACAAGGACACCGGTCGCCGCAACCTGTCCATGGTCGATGTCGGTTGGTTCGATGGCCGGACCTTCACCAAGGAATTCGGCCGCGAACTGGATTTCGGCACCGACAACTATGCCTTCCAGGCCTTTGTCGATGGCGGCAGTCCGGTGGGCATCGGCTGGCTCGGCAACTGGGCCGATACCGGTCCGACGATCGATTTTCCGAGTGCCATGAGCCTGCCACGCACGCTGCTGCTGGAGGATGGCGAATTGCTGACACCGCCAATCGGGGCTGCAGAAAGCCTGCGCTCGCGCATGCTCGACCGCACAAGGCTTGCCGCCGGCCAGACGGTGGCCTTGCCGCATGGGGCAGCCGAGATCGTCTTCGACCTCAGCGAGCCGGGGGCGGCCTTCCATCTCGAACTCGACCATCCCGAGATGCGTCTCGCGGTGACCCAGCACGGCGAGGGGCTGGAGATCGTCCAGCAACACATGCCGACTGAGGTGCAGGAAAACGCAGGCCCGCCCGGGCCGCGTTATCTCGCCAAGGCGGTCAAGGCGAAGCGGTTTCGCGTCTTCCTCGACTATGGCTCGCTGGAGATCTTCGCCGATGGCGGGCGCCATGCCGGCACCAAACGCATCACCGGTTTTGAACCGGTGCGGGCGCTGCGGTTGGCGGCCGAGCCGGGCGTTGTCGTGCATGCCACGGTCTGGGCCCTACGGTTGTAGCGCCAATGGTAAGTGGATGCTGACGAATTATCGTCACCGTCAGGCATGTCCGGCGCTGGCATGCCTCCCTTCGCCATGGTGCGCATCGTCATGATCTCCCGGCTCGGACGGATGCGGTGAACCGTTGGCCGGGTGGCGCACCCTGACAACGGTGACCGAGCAGGGTGCTATGCCGGCGATCTCGGCCGATACGCTGCCCATCAGCGAGCGCATGGTCGAGTTGGGCCGGGCGCCCATGACGATGTGGTCGACATTGTTGTCGCGGGCAAAGGTCAGGATGGCGCTGGCGGTCGAGACGGCCTCGATGACGTGGTAGGTGACGTCGCCGTCCTTCTGGCCGAGCGGGGCGGCCCAGTGCTTCAGCGCCACCAGCCGCATCACATGTTTGTTGTTGCCCTCGGCGTCGAGATCGTTGTCGAGCGCGATGCGGGCGATCTTCAGGACATTCAGGCAGGCGATGCGGGCATGCGGCCGGTCGCGGGTGATCTGGCTGACGGTGTGCCGCAAGGCGTCTGCGAGATCCTGCGACGCTTCGCCAAGATCGATTGCCACCAGCACGATCGGCGCATTGGCAAGGATCGCGGTCGCCCCATGTGGCCGCACCAGCTCGATCGGATCGGGATGCAGGCGTCGTTTCAGGCGGACGGTCCAGGGGTCGCGCTCGAGCTTTTCCGCCCGCGCCGTCAGCCGCACATGGAACAGGTCGCCGAGATCAAGTGCCAGCTGGGCCGCCGTCTGGTAGCGCCGGGCCGGGTCGATTTCCAGGCAGCGCAGGATCACCTCCTGGAAGGCCTTGGACACCATCGGGTTCAATTCGCGCGGCGGCGGCGGATCCCACCACAGGCGCTTTTTCAGGCCCTTCATCCGCTGCGGATCGCCAAACGGACGCCGGCCGGTGGAGAAGAAATACATCATCACCCCAAGCGCAAACAGGTCGGAGCGAAAATCGCTGCGCACGCCGAGGATCTGTTCCGGCGCCATATAGGGCGCCGTGCCATAGGGCAGACGGAATTCCTCGTCCATCAGGTCGGGAAGCTCGAGATGGCGGGCAAGGCCGTAGTCGACCAGCACCGCTTCGCCGGTGTCGCGAAACAGGATGTTGGACGGCTTGATATCGAGGTGCACCACCTTCTGCCGATGCAGATCGGCAAGCGCTGTGGCCACCTTTGTTGCCACATCGATCACCTCTGGCTGGGGGCGGGGCAGGCGGTCGAGTTCCGGATAGAGCGATTTGCCCGGCAATTGTTCGAAGACGATATAGGGCACGCGGGCAAAGTCGCCATTGGCGACGAAGCGCGGCACATGCGGACCGCTGACCCTCGGCAGGATCATCTGCTCCATCTCGAAGCCGACGATCATCGCCGGATCGGTGCCGCTGCCCATTTCCGGCACTTTCATCAGCAAGGCGCCGGGATGATCGGCATGGCTGACGTGATAGAGCTTGGCCATGCCGCCGGTATGGGCAAGCGTGCCGATGGCAAAACCGTCGATGATATCGCCTTCCTTCAGACGTCCCTTGGGCATGGCTGGCTTTCTCTTGTCCCTAGCGTCCCTGGAAAAGCCGGGTCGCCAGGCTCTCCGGCAGCGAGGCGGCGCGGATGGCGGCGGCGGCCGCTTCGATGTCATAGGCGGCGCGGCGGAACGAAAGCTCGCCGAGATCCGTGTCATAGAGCCCGTAGGCCGCCGCCGGATTGCCGTCGCGCGGCTGGCCGACCGAACCGATGACCGCAAGCCAGCGCCGCGGCGCAGTGAGCGGAATGCCGATGTCCGATGTCGGGGTGAATACCGTCACCTTGCCGCCCTGGCTGCAGCCATAGAGGCAGGGCCGGTGCACGTGGCCGCAAAAGCTCAGGCGCGCCGTGCAGCCGTCGAAATGCGCCCGTGCGGTCGCCGCGTCGGTGACATAGCGGAAGCGACCGGGGGCCGAGCCGTCGGCATGCACGTAGAGCCGGTCCTCTTCCTCGACCGCCATCGGCAGGCCGGCCAGATAGGCGCGCTGGCGCGGCTCCAGCGTCATGCGGGTCCAGTCGATGGCGATGCCGGCGGCCGATGTCATCGAATAGCTGGGATCGACGATCGCCTGGTCGTGATTGCCGCGGATGACCACGGCGCCTTCTGCGGCAAGCGCGATCGTCCTGTCGACGCACCACCGCGGATCACCGCCATAACCGACGATGTCGCCGAGAATGACGAAGCGCTCGGCACCGCGGGCAAACGCATCGGCCATCACCGCCTCATAAGCCTGGCGGTTGCCGTGGATGTCGGACAGCAATGCGATCTTCATGCAGTCAATGGCCCTCCCGACCGGCAAGATGCCCCGATACTCCCAGAGGCAGATCGCCAGCATAGATAGCTTCGATGGCAGGCGCTATTGGCCGGAAGGCGAAGAGAGGGACTGGCCGCCGTCCTGTGATCGATCCCGGAGCGACCTATTCGGCCGCAGCGCGCTTTTGCGAATAGACCTGGGTGATGAAGGCGCGCAGCGCCGCCGGTCTGACGGGCTTGTGCTGCAGGGTGATCGAATGCCGCTCGGCTTCAGCCCGCACTTCCGCCGTGCGGTCGGCGGTGATCAACAGCGCCGGAACGTCGGCCTGATAGAGGGCCCGGAGCCTGAGGATCGCCCCGATGCCGCTGCCGTCGCCCAGATGATAGTCGGCGATGACCAGATCCGGTGGCTGGGTTTCCGTCGAGATCAGCGCATCCATCTCCTCGATCGAACCGGCGCATTGCACGCTGCAGCCCCAGCCGGACACCAGCAGTGCCATGCCTTCGAGGATCTTCGGCTCGTTGTCGATGCACAGCAGTCGCAAGCCCTGGAGGGTGAGGTTGGAGCGATCGGATGCCGCAAGCGGCACGACGCCGGGGCTGAGCGGTTTTGCGATTTCGAGCGGCATGACCACGCGGAAAGTCGTGCCCCGGCCGGGCTTGGAGGCAAGTTCGACCGGATGATGCAGCACGCGGGCGATGCGATCGACGATCGACAGGCCGAGCCCGAGGCCGGACGCCGTGCGCATGCCTTCCTCCAGCCGAGCGAATTCCTTGAACACCGTGCGGAACTTCGAGGCCGGAATACCGATGCCGCTGTCGGTCACCTGGATGATGACCTTGTCGCCCTGGCGCCGCGCACCGACCACGACGCGACCGGCCGGGGTGTACTTGATTGCATTGGAGACGAGGTTCTGCACCAGCCGGCGCAGGAGATTGGGGTCGGAACGGACCGCAAGCCTGGTCGGCATGACCACCAGCTTGACATTCTTTTCCCGCGCCAGGGGGGCAAAGTCGGTTTCGATGCGTTCCAGCAATCCGTTCAGCGCGACGGTGGAGAAACGCGGCTTCATCGCGCCGGTGTCGAGGCGCGATATGTCGAGCACCGCGCCGAGAATGCTCTCGACTGATTCAAGGGCTGAATCGATATTGCGCACCAGCGCGCTGTTGTCGGACGCACCCAGCCGTTCGACCAGCGACGAGGAATAGAGCCGCGCCGCGTTGAGAGGCTGGAGAATGTCATGGCCGGCGGCGGCAAAGAAGCGCGTCTTGCCGATATTGGCATCATCGGCCGCAGCCCGTGCTTCCGCCAGCGCGTGATTGACCCGCGTCAGCTCGGCGGTGCGTTCGCTGACGCGCTGTTCCAGTGTCTCATTGGCCTGTTTCAGCGCCCGGTCGGCTTCCACCTGGGCGGTGATATCGGTGAAGGTCGCAACGATGCCCTTGTCCGGCATCAGGTTGCAACGCACTTCGAGAATGCGGTCGCCGCCGGACAGCACCATGCGGAACGGGTTGTCGAACTGGTGGAAGCTGTGCACCACCGCCGTCTGTCCGGCCGGCGTCACATCGCCGCGCTGCATCAGGATCGCGATGATGTCGTTGAGCGGAAAGCCGACCTGGCCGACATGCTCGGGCAGGTCGAGCAGGCTGCGGAAGCGCCGGTTCCAGATCGTCAGGCGGTCGGAGGCATCGAAAACGGCAATGCCCTGCTCCATCTGTGACAGCGCCGTCTGCAGCATGTCCTGATTGTATTGCAGCGCTTCGGACGCCTGGTCGAGCAGCCAGACGGTATCGGCAGACGTGTCCTCCGCTTTCTGCAGGATCAGCGACAGCACGAGCCGGGCAGACGAGGAGCCGATGGCGCTGCCCAGCAACTGTTCGGAGAAATGAATGAAGGCCATGTCGGCCGGACTGTCGTCCGCCAGCTTGCGGCCGGCCTTCTGCTCGTAGGTGCGGAATGAGCGCTCCATGCGTTCGTCGCCGAGATAACGGGCAATGGCCGCCTTCAGATCGCCCACGGCAACGCTGGTTTTCCAGCCGCGGGTGGCGAAATGCGAGCGGGCATGACGCTTGACGAATATATCGGACTGGATGCGCTCGACCGGTCGCGGATTGCGGCTGAGCGAGCCGATGATGAAGGCGGCGGTGTTGACTGCGAGGCTGAACAGCGTGGCATTGACCAGCGAATCCGCAAAGGCAGGCTCGAACATCTGCAGTCCGGGCAAAAGGAAGCCGAGCACGGCAGACGCGATCCAGGAATGGTCGATGGCGCCAAGGCTTGGCAGGAACAACAGATAGGCCCAGACGAAGAAGCCGGAGGTCAGGCCGGCAATCGCGCCGCGCGCATTGGCCCGGCGCCAGATCAGCCCGCCGAACATCGCCGGCGCGATCTGGGCAATCGCGGTAAACGACAGGAGACCGATCGAGGCAAGGCCGGTCGAATTGTCGGCCGAGCGATAATAGACATAGCCGAGCAGCATGACGCCGAAGATCGCGGTACGGCGGATATGCAGCAGGGTCTTGGCGAAATTGGCCCGCTGACTGGGGCGCTCCAGCAGCTTCTGCCTGAGGAAGATCGGCAGCACCATGTCGTTCGATATCATGATGGCAAGCGCCACCGATGCGACGATGACCATGGCGGTTGCCGCGGAGAAGCCGCCGATGAAGGTCAAAAGCGAGACCAGGCCTGCGCCGGCATTCAGCGGCAATGACAGCACATAAAGATCGGCATCGCCGGTGCCGCCGAAGGTCATGATGCCGCCGATCGCCGCCGGCAGCACGAAGATGTTGATGGCGATCAGATAGATCGGCATCAGGATGCCGGCGAGCCTGAGTTCGCGCGGCGTGCGGTTTTCCACCACGGTCACATGGAACTGGCGCGGCAGCATGATGATGGCAAAGGCCGAGAGCGCTGTCAGCAGGATCCAGCGGGCCGGCGGCGTCTGGTAGGACAGCGCTGCCATCACCGCTTCGCTGTCGCGTGCCTTCTGCCAGAGATCGGCCGGCCCGTCGAAGATGAAGAACAGCACGAAGATGCCGAGTGTCCAGAAAGCCACCAGCTTGACCACCGATTCCATCGCGATCGCCAGGATCAGCCCGTCCTGGTGCTCTGTCGCATCGGTGTGGCGCGTGCCGAAGATCACCGCGAAACAGGCCAGCATGAAAGCGACGATCAGCGGCAGGTCGATGAAGTAGAGATTGCCTGTGCCGATGCCGTAGGCGCTGGGGTCCATGACGGTGGCGACCGAGCTGGAGACCGCTTTCAGCTGCAGGGCGATATAGGGGATGATGCCGACCAGGTAGATCACCGTCACCAGCATGCCGACGATCGGGTTCTTGCCGTAGCGGGCCGCGACGAAGTCGGCGCCGGAGGTGATCTTTTCGGTCTTGGCGAGTTCGACGATGCGCCTGAGCACCGGCATGCCGAGCGTATACATCAGGATCGGGCCGATATAGATGCCCATGAATTCCAGCCCGCGTTCGGCCGCAAGACCGACGCCGCCGAAATAGGTCCAGGACGTGCAATAGACCGCAAGGCTGAGCGCATAGACGGCCGGCCTACCGCCAGCGGGCACGCCGCTGACACGCGATCTTCGGTCGCCGTAGCTGGCCACGGCGAACAGAAACAGCAGATAGCCGAGAGCCGAAGCGACGATAATCCAGCCTGGGAGCACTTTTTCCTCCTGAACGGCACCCGCCTGAAACTCTAGGGGAAGTCGATCGTTTTTGAAATCGCATTCAACTTGGCCTTAAGTCGAAGATCAGATTGACCAAATCGAAATTTACCATTCCCGAATGGAAAATCTTTCTTTAACCATTGCGAAGGGATCGCCGCGCGCCGGCGGTTGGCTCAGCGCAGCACAAAAGGAGAGCGGTATGCTGAACGAATTCAAGACATTCATTGCCCGGGGCAATGTCATGGACCTCGCCGTCGGTGTGATCATCGGCGGTGCCTTCGGCCTGATCGTCAACTCGCTGGTCCAGGACATCGTCATGCCGGTCGTCGGTGTGGTTTTCGGTGGCTTCGACTTCTCCAACTATTTCCTGGCGCTGAGCGACAAGGTCACGGCGACGTCGCTGGCCGCTGCCCGCGAGCAGGGGGCCGTTTTCGCCTACGGCAATTTCATCACCGTGGTGATCAATTTCGTCATTCTCGCCTGGATCATCTTCCTGATGGTCAAGGGCGTGAACACGCTGCGCAAATCGCTGGAGAAGCAGGAAAAGCAGGCGGCCGAAGACGCGCCGCCGCCAGCCGACATCCAGCTGCTCACCGAGATCCGCGACCTCCTGAAAAAGCCCTGATGCTGTTTGCGCCGTGGCCAATTCTGCACAAGGCCACGGCGATCCATCACCTGAATCGATCCCTTGCTCAATCATTGTCATGGGATTTTTGCCCGCCGATCGGCTAGATCAGGTCCACTGATCCCTGGAGACGCCGATTCATGCCGTTTTTGAATGACCTTAGCGCCCGTGCGCTTGCCGCCCCGAAGAGCGGCATTGTCGAACTGGTCAACCATGCCCGCACCCGCGACAACCTCCTGCCGCTCTGGGTCGGCGAGGGCGATCTGCCGACGCCCGATTTCATCAGCAAGGCGGCCAGCGACGCGCTTCTAGGTGGCGAGACCTTCTACACCTGGCAGCGCGGCGTGCCGGAACTGCGCCAGGCGCTGGCCAATTATTACAGCCGCCATTTCGGCGTCGACCCGCCGGCCGATCATTTTTATGCGACGGGTTCGGGCATGCAGGCGATCGTGCTCTGCGTCCAGGCACTGACCTCGCCGGGCGACGAGATGGTCTATCTGTCGCCGACCTGGCCGAACATCGTCTCGGCGATCGAAATTTCCGGCGCCAAGGCCGTCGGCCTGCCGCTGACCTTTGCCGACGGCCGCTGGTCGCTCGATTTCGACAGGCTCGAGGCGATGATCACGCCGAAGACCAAGGCGCTGTTCATCAATACGCCGTCGAACCCGACCGGCTGGACGGCGACGAAGGAAGACCTGAAAAAGGTCCTGGAGATTGCCCGCCGCCACGGCATCTGGATCCTCGCCGACGAGATCTATGCGCTCTATTATTACGGCGAGGGCGAGCGCGCGCCGTCCTTCCTCGACGTGATGGAAGAGGGCGACCGGGTGCTGTTTGCCAATTCCTTTTCGAAGAACTGGTCGATGACCGGCTGGCGCGTCGGCTGGATCGTCGCGCCGCCGGAAATCGGAAATGTGCTGGAAAACCTGATCCAGTATTCGACCTCGGGTGTTGCACCCTTCATGCAGCGCGGTGCGGTGGCGGCACTCGACAATGGCGACGATTTTGTCGCGCAAAACATCGCCCGCGCCACCCAGGCACGCGATATCCTCTGCGACCGGCTGATCGCCACCAACCGGGTCGAGACGCTGAAGCCCGAGGGCGCTCTCTATGCCTTCCTGAAGATCGACGGCATCACCGATAGCCGCCAGGCGGCCTTCGACATCGTCGACAGGACAGGCGTCGGCCTCGCACCCGGAACGGCATTCGGCGCCGGCGGCGAGGCCTTCCTGCGCGCCTGCTTCCTGCGCAATGCCAAACAGATCGAGGAAGCCGCCGATCGCCTGAGCCGTTATATCCTGGCGCTTTGACAAGAACCGCTAAAATTTGAATGTTTCGGCTAGGGAAAACTTAAGCAAACCGACGAATAGTCCGCTTGAATCAGATGCTTAACCCGCAAAAATAAGCTTTCGACAATGCCGCCGTGATTAGCTCTTCCCAACAAGAAAACGTTGGGAAGAAAATCATGGCGATCTTGGTAACGGGTGGCGCCGGTTATATCGGCAGCCACATGGTCTGGGCGCTGTTGGACGCGGGCGAGGACGTCGTCGTCGTCGATCGGCTGTCGACGGGGTTCCGCTGGGCCGTGGCGCCGCAGGCGCGGTTCTACCTTGGCGATATCGGCGATGCCTCCGTGCTTAAGCAGGTCTTTGCCGAAAACCGGATCGAGACGATCATCCATTTTGCCGGCTCAATCGTCGTGCCGGAATCGGTCTCCGATCCGCTCAGCTATTACGAAAACAACACCGGCAATACCCACAGGCTGCTGAGCGCGGCCGTCAAGGCGGGTATCAACAAGGTGATCTTCTCGTCCACGGCTGCCGTCTATGGCCAGCCGGATCAGCCGCTGCCGATCCGGGAGGACGCCGCCTTGCGCCCGGAATCGCCCTATGGCCAGTCGAAGCTGATGAGTGAGATGATGCTGCGCGATACGGCGCGTGCCCATGACCTGCGTTATGTCGCGCTGCGTTATTTCAACGTCGCAGGCGCCGATGTGAAGGGCAGGGCGGGCAATTCCGCAGCCGGCGCCACGCATCTGCTGAAAGTCGCCTGCGAAGCCGCCCTCGGCAAACGCAAGTCGGTCTCGGTCTTCGGCACCGATTACCAGACACCCGACGGCACGGGCGTGCGCGACTTCATCCATATCAACGATCTGGTCGACGCGCATCTGAGCGCGCTTGCCTATCTGCGCAATGGCGGCGAACCGTTGATTGCCAATTGCGGCTATGGCAAGGGCTATTCCGTGCTCGATATCCTGCGCGCGGTGCGCCAGGTCAGCGGTCAGCCGTTTGCCGTCGAATACGGACCGCGCCGGCCGGGCGATGCGCCGCTGGTGGTGGCCGATTCGACCCTTGCCCGGGAAAAACTCGGCTGGGTACCGCAGTATGACAGCCTGCGGGTCATCGTTGAAACGGCACTCGACTGGGAGCGCCGTCTCGATGAACTGGATACCGCAGATATCGACGGCCTGCGTCGCCGCCTCGTTGCCGGCGGGTTCTGAACCGGTCGCAAGCCCTGTATTGCCACAAGTCCTATATGGCCCCGGCAGAGCCAGGGCCATGAATGCCGTCAGGCCGTCAGGCGGATGGACATCGTAAATCCACCCTCGAGTTCGACCGTCAGCAGGCCGGGCTGTTGCGCAACCGGCGCGCCGCACAGGCTGCCGGTGGTGATGATCTCGCCGACCGAAAGCGAGCCGGCCGGCCGATCGCTCTTCGACGCCCAGCCGCTCAGCCAATCCATCACATTGCCGGTCGGATGGCTGGCTTCGGCATCGTAGATCGTCGTGTCGCCGAGGCGCACGACCAGCTGCTTTTCGCCATTCAATGCAAGCATGTCTTTCGGCACAGCCGGCCCGAGCGCATAGCCGGCATTGCCGAGCCGATCGGCGAGAAACAGCAGATAGGGCGCCTTGCCGCCTTCGGCGATGCGGCTGTCGAGCACCTCGATACCCAGATGCACGCTGCCGATCGCAGCCAGGATCTCGTCCTGGCTATAGCCCTCGGCCCGGGGCGGCAGGGCGGAGACCAGCGTTACCGCGATTTCCACCTCGATCTTCACCCCGTCGCGCCAGGGAAATTCGGCAATTGCGGCGTTTTCGCCAAGCGCCAGCGGCCAGAGGCGGCCGACCACGGCAATGCCGTCCGGCGAGCGCGCCACCTTGTAGCCGATGGGGTCCGCCGGCAGCGTCGACGAAAAGATCTCCTGCACCGCCATGGCATCGGTGACGCTTGCCGGCACGCCGAGTTCGGCGGCAGGGATACGGGCGCGTGCCGCGGAAAACTGGGCAGCCAGATGCTGCGGATCGAAGGAGGACGGGGAAGGGGAGGACATGGCGGATCCTGTGCAGGAGGAAAGGTGTCGGCGGCGGTTCCGGTGTCACGGATCCGCCCGGAGGGGTTTTACAGGCGCCACGCCGCGAAGTCACCTGACAAGCATGCTGACGCGGCCATAGGATGCAGCCAGCCACCCACGGAAGGGATGTCCGACCGCCGACAGTGCCGGACCAAACGTCCACGCGCCGAAAGCCGGCCCATGGTTGCGGGCCATGATTCTGGGCCCTGTTTCCGGGCCGTGATGATGACGGTTAACAGCAGGTGAATAGCTCAAGCTTCAGCAATGCGAATAATGCATAGGTGCCGTGAAAGCTTGTGTATTTCGCAAGCGGTAGCAAGCGCTTATATGCAGGCCATCGAAACGACGCCGGGACCGAAAAGAGGTTGCTGACGTCAACACAGCCTCCGGAAAGGGGATTATCATGAACGTAGCACGCTCTTTCAACAACTGGCGCAAGTACCGCAAGACCGTCGCAGAACTCGGCCGCATGAGTGCCCGCGAACTCAGCGACGTCGGCATCAGCCGCGCCGACATCGAACGCGTTGCCCGCGGCGCATTCGCCCGCTAAGCCGCCACGACAGACCATCACTGCCTGCACGACGCCCGCTGATGACGCGGGCGTTTTTGCGTTTGGGCCTCACTGGCTGGGGGATTGATCGATCGCATGGGGAGACGCAGGCGCATCACTGACCTCGCCCGGCGGGCGCAGCGGGAGATAGGCCGAAACCAGGACGGCCGCGATGACGGAGAGGACGACGACAAACGTCACCATTCCGGATTTGGCGTTTCGATCGGTGCTTTTCATCGGGAGACAACGGCCGTGATGGCGTGATGTTCCGTGGGTGGGTGGGAGTAGGCTGGCGCGTGCTTGGTGGACAAGGCCCGTTGATGGAGTTAGCCAAATTTAAGGTTCCGTTTGGGGTGGAAACAGATTGTCAGCAGCTGAGACTCTATTTTGGCAGTTGATGGCAAGGGATACCCCTTGAAGTTGCATGCCATCTTCCCCATGGTCTTCTCAATATTGTTTGAAGTCAGCGAGGCCCGCGATGTCCGTTTTGACCGATATCGAGCAGATGGAGCAAGACCTGAGGCATCGCAGTGAGCAACTGCATGTAGAATTCAAAGCCTGGATGGACATCTCCAAGCAGAACAGAGACGGGCAGAATAAGATCGCCCGCCATGTTGCCGCGATAGCCAATCATGGTGGTGGGCGTCTTTATTTCGGCGTCGACGACGATGGCCGAGCTATGCCGCCATCCTCAAATCTCGGTCTCGATCACTACAAGTCGGATGCCATACACAACCTACTAAAAACCAGACTTGAGCCTCCGATCCAATGCGAAGTCAGAATTACGGAGTACACCAACGGTGTGGCCTATCCGGTTGTTCATGTGCCTTCCCATGGCCCAATGCCAATTGCCGCACGAGACGAAAATAGCTTCTTTCAGATCTACGTTCGCAGCGTCGGCCCGGAATCCAGAAGGATTGAAACACCCATACAGTGGGAAAAACTATTGAAAAGATGTTTCCGTCAGCGAGAGGCTGAAGCAGTGCAAGAGGCGGAAGAAGATTATCTCTCTCGAACGCAGTCGATGACAAAGGCCATTACGGAAGCGGTGGTTGACGCTGTTTTGAAGGTGCTTTCCGGTCATGGTGCTCCCGGCTCAAAATCCGCAAACTCTGAACCAGATTGGGAGCTGATAGACCTGTTGGCGGAGGCAACGCGGCAAGATTTTATTGGTCAGATCAAGGCGTTGCCGTCAGGTCACTCAGAAAGTGATCAGCAGATTTCGACGATTGCCCAAAACCATGTTTCGATGGGCTACGCCCTTCTTGCCGATGATTTCAGTCCTATCACATTGGAAAATCCGCACCGTTTGCTTCGTCAGACAAGCAACAAAATGCAAGAGATGGCACATTTCGGCTGGCACCATTTTATAGTGTTGACCAACTCTGACGCCGCCCCACGTAGCCGGTTTTGGCAAATCGACGGCCGCGAGTTCACCGGCGTGGAGGGGATGCGCATTGACGGCAAGGGCATCTATTTCGGTTCATTCGATTACTGGCGTGCTTACGGGAGTTCTGTTTTCGTCATTTGCGAAAGTTATAGAGAAGACTACAATCGGTTGAGGCGCGGGACAGACCATCCATTCTTGACGTCGACCCAAATCTTCATGCGGCTCCATTCGCTTTTGGTCCATGCCTGGCTCACGGTGGAGCAGGTGCCCTCAGCTGCAAACATTGCTTTGTTTACTGATCACAGAGGTCTCGATGGACGCATTCTGGGGCGTGGCTTTGACTACGGTCTTCGCGTTCATTCTGGGGTTCAAGCTGCTGCTGACAGATTTCCAACCCGCCTTGTCGTAAGTAGGTCGGAGCTACTCGAAAATTACTTTGGGACACTAAAACGCTTGTCGGTTCAGTTTCTGGAGCTGTGGGCCGGTACCGGTGCATTCGATCCCGATGAATGGTTCAATAAATCGAACATCGACCAAATCGTCTCTGCGCTTTCGAAAGAGAGTTCAAATGTTGCGCTGCCACCCTAACCCATTTGTTAGTCGACTCGATGACCGGATATTGACTTGGGAACGGACCTGTGCGGACGCGGACGGATTTTGCCGCTCTAGCGTCGGCATCTAAGCCTAATTGAACCGTTTGGGTCGAACGTATTCATCGAAGATGCGCAAAGGTCCTACTTGAAAAAGAGGAGAGCTATAATCCAAGCGCTTCAAATATATAAACGGGGAAAAAATGGTGCTGCTAGAGAGATTTGAACTCTCGGCCTCTCCCTTACCAAGGGAGTGCTCTACCCCTGAGCTATAGCAGCATCCGGCGAAGCGGACAGTCGTCGCCTCGGAACGAGGGGCCTATTGCCATAGCTTGATGGCGAGTGCAAGCCGCAAATCGAAATAGGCCTGCAAGATTTGTGTTTTGCACCGGTCTCCGTGTGAAGTCTCTGGTCAGGGATCAGGTTTTTCGCTATCAGGGCGCCATGAGCGATGATCAGAAAATCCCGGAAAACAAAGACTTTTCCACAGCGGCCGCGAAAAGCCCGCCGGTGGTGGCGCAAAACGGGGGAAAGCCGCAACAACTGACCGAGGCCGATCATCGCCGGCTGCGCGCCGCCAAGAAGCTCAAGGAAAATCTCCAGCGCCGCAAGCAGCAGCAGCGCGCGCGCCGCGCCGGCGAGGCCGATGATACCGATGGCCTGCCTGCCGCAAATTCGTCCAAACCTGCTGATTAAAGGCGAGTGCATGCGGCGAATTGAACCGCTGCGGCTTTTCGTCTAAACACCCATCCTCGCCATCTGGCGTCATCCCTTATTGTTCAGGAAAGGCGGGCTCTGCCCGTATCGTAGGCTTACATGGATCGCATCAGGATTGTCGGTGGCAATGAGCTCAACGGGATCATCCCGATTTCCGGCGCCAAGAATGCGGCCCTGCCGCTGATGATCGCCTCGCTGTTGACCAGTGACACGCTGACGCTCGAAAACGTGCCGCATCTGGCCGATGTCGAGCTGCTCCTGCGCATCCTCGGCAACCACGGCGTCGACGTCTCGGTCAACGGCCGCCGCGAACACCAGGACGGCTCCTATTCGCGCACGGTGCATTTCACCTGCCGCACGATCGCCGAAACCACGGCGCCTTACGAGCTGGTCTCGAAGATGCGCGCCAGCTTCTGGGTCATCGGACCGCTGCTCGCCCGCGAAGGCAGAGCCCGCGTCTCGCTGCCGGGCGGTTGCGCCATCGGCACGCGTCCGGTCGACCTCTTCCTCGAAGGTCTGGCAGCGCTCGGCGCCGAGCTTGAGATCGACAGCGGCTATATCAATGCAACGGCGCCGAAGGGCGGCCTGATCGGCGCCAACTATACCTTCCCGAAGGTTTCGGTCGGCGCGACCCATGTCATGCTGATGGCGGCCTCGCTTGCCCGCGGCACGACCGTGATCGGCAATGCGGCCCGCGAGCCGGAAGTCGTCGATCTCGCCAACTGCCTGATCGCCATGGGCGCCAAGATCACCGGCGCCGGCACCTCGACCATCACCATCGAAGGCGTGACCAGCCTGTCGGGCGCCCGCCACCGGGTGCTGCCGGACCGCATCGAGACCGGCACCTATGCCATGGCGGTCGCCATGACCGGCGGTGACGTGACGCTGGCCGGCACCGATATCTCCCTGCTCGACACCGCCGTCGAAGCGATCCGCCGCGCCGGCGCCGAACTGATCGCCGTCGACAACGGCATCCGCGTCATCGGCCATGGCAATGTCATTCGCCCGGTCGACATCGTCACCGAACCGTTCCCCGGCTTCCCGACCGACCTGCAGGCGCAATTCATGGGCCTGATGACCCGGGCCCAGGGCGTTTCGCATGTCACCGAGACGATCTTTGAAAACCGCTTCATGCATGTGCAGGAACTGGCCCGTCTCGGCGCCAAGATCACGTTGTCCGGCCAGACGGCGCGCATTGAGGGCGTGACGCGCCTGCGCGGCGCCCCGGTCATGGCAACCGACCTGCGCGCCTCGGTCTCGCTGGTCATCGGCGGTCTGGCGGCAGAGGGCGAAACCATGGTCAGCCGGGTCTATCACCTCGACCGCGGCTTCGAGCGCCTGGAAGAAAAACTCACCCGTTGCGGCGCCGTGGTCGAACGCATCAGCGATTGATCGGCCACAAGTCTTTTTGCCCCGTTGTCCGGTTGCCACTGGACAAGCGGCAACCTATGTCAAAAGGATGTGAGGCAGTCGCAGGATGGAACCGGTCGCAAAGACCCGCCGCCTGGGACAGCCGTTGATACGGGCAGGATGACATGACGGATTTGAAGCTTCTGGCGCTCGATACGGATGATCTCTCGATCATCTCCGCCCATATGCAGGATGCGGTCTTCAAGGCCGGCGATCTGTCCTTTGCCCCGCGTCCCGGCCTGTTTTCCCTGACGGTCAATCGGTTCGTCTGGGAAAAGGCCGACCGTGCGAAAAAGGGCCCGGACAAGAGCTATGAGCGCCACCGCGCGGTGCTCGGCTTCAAGCGGGTCTCGGCCGTGCGCTCGATCGGCTTTGACCGCAGCGGCGCCGACGAGGTGCTGTCGCTGCTCGCCATCCGCTTTGTCGCCAAGGGCGAGGGCCCCGACGGCGTCATCGAACTGGTCCTGTCGGGTTCGGGCATGATCGCGCTTGAGGTCGAGTGCATCGAGGCACAACTGGCCGATACCGGCGGCGCCTGGGGCACGGCTTCTTTGCCGGACCACAAGGCTGACTGAAGACGGCAGACTGAAAAAGGCCGACTGAACAAGCTATTGGCGGCGCGTGCCGGGAAACCGGTTCTGATGTGAGAAGGAAGAGTGGGGACGTGGCAATCTGGCTGGATCAGGCATCGGGCGATTTCGAAACGCGTTTTGCCGCCTTTCTGACGACCAAGCGTGAAGTCTCCGACGACGTCAACGACGTGGTGCGCGGGATCATTGATGACGTGCGCGCCCGCGGCGATGCGGCGCTCGCCGACTATTCGCTGAAATTTGACGGCACTGATTTTTCTGAAGTGGCGATGCGCGTCACCGAGGCCGAGATCGCCGAGGCGACCGCCGGAATCGCGCCGGACCTGCTCGACGCCCTGAAGCTTGCAGCCGAACGCATTGAGCGCCATCACGCCCGCCAGATGCCGAAGGACGATATCTACGAGGATGCGATCGGTGTCGGCCTCGGCTCGCGCTGGACGGCGATCGATGCCGTCGGCCTTTATGTACCGGGCGGCACGGCCAGCTATCCAAGTTCGGTCCTGATGAATGCCCTGCCGGCCAAGGTTGCCGGCGTGCCGCGTGTCGTCATGGTCGTGCCCGCCTCTGGTGGCAGGATCAATCCGACGGTGCTGGCGGCTGCCCAGATCGCCGGCGTTACCGAGATCTACCGCATCGGCGGCGCCCAGGCGGTGGCCGCCCTTGCCTACGGCACCGAGACGATCGCGCCGGTTGCCAAGATCGTCGGCCCGGGCAATGCCTATGTGGCGGCTGCCAAGCGCCAGGTCTTCGGCACTGTTGGCATCGACATGATCGCCGGGCCTTCCGAAGTGCTGGTGATTGCCGACAGCGACAACAATCCCGACTGGCTGGCCGCCGATCTTCTCGCCCAGGCCGAACATGATCCGGGCGCCCAGTCGATCCTGATGACCGACGATGCCGCCTTCGGCAAGGCGGTGGAAGACGCCGTCGAACGCCAGTTGAAATCGCTCAGCCGTGCCGAGACGGCAGCAGCCAGCTGGCGCGATTTTGGCGCAGTGATCAAGGTGGACAGCATTGACTCCTCCGTGCCGCTCGCCAATCGCATTGCCGCCGAGCATCTGGAACTGGCCGTGGCCGATCCCGAGCCGCTGATCAAGGCGATCCGCAATGCCGGTGCGATCTTTGTCGGACGCCATACGCCGGAAGTGATCGGCGATTATGTCGGCGGATCGAACCATGTCCTGCCGACCGCCCGCTCGGCCCGCTTCTCCTCGGGTCTGTCGGTGCTCGACTATGTCAAGCGCACCTCGATCCTGAGGCTCGGGGCCGAACAGTTGCGCCAGCTGGCGCCGGCGGCCATTGCCCTTGCGCAATCGGAAGGCCTCGACGCCCATGCGCGGTCGGTGGCAATCCGCCTCAATCTCGAAGGGTGAGCCATGGCCGACGGCGTCTTCCGGCTCTGCGATGTCGTGCTGGACGAGACGATCGGCCGGTCGACCCCGGATGTCGAGCATGAGCGTGCGGTGGCGATCTTCGACCTGATCGAGGAGAATTCGTTCGCGCCGGCCGGCCATGCCGGTGGCCCCTACAAGCTCATGCTGTCGCTGGTCGACAGCAAGCTGGTCCTGTCGATCAAGACCGAGGCGGGCGTCGATGTCGCGACCCATATCCTGTCGCTGACGCCCTTCCGCCGGATCATCAAGGACTATTTCATGATCTGCGAGAGCTATTACGAGGCGATCCGCTCCTCGACGCCGTCGCAGATCGAGGCGATCGACATGGGCCGCCGCGGCATCCACAATGATGGCTCGCAGACGCTGATGGACCGCTTGTCCGGCAAGATCAAGATCGATTTCGACACCGCGCGGCGCCTGTTCACGCTGGTCTGCGTGCTCTACTGGCGTGGCTGAGGCCATGGCGCCGGACATGCTCGACACGCCAAACACGCCGGCCGGGCCGGATCGGCTGGACACGCCGGAGCATCGCCGGCCCGGCGCCATTCTCTTCGTCTGCGGCATGAATGCCATCCGCTCGCCGATCGCCGAAGCGCTGGCGCGCGCGCTTTTGCCATCCGGCATCTATATCGCGTCGGCCGGCGTCAAGCGCGGCGAGCGCGATGCCTTCGTCGATGCCGTGCTCGAGGAAGAGAGCCTGAACCTCGGTCGCCGCCAGCCGCAGACGCTGGACGACCTCGAGGACGACTATTTCGACCTTGTCGTGACGCTGTCGCCGGAGGCCCATCATGCAGCCCTGGAACTGACCCGCTCAAGCGCCGTTGAGGTGCTCTACTGGCCGACGCCGGATCCGACCGGAACAACGGGCACCCGCGAGCAGATCCTCGACGCCTACCGCGACGTGCGCGACCGGCTGAAACGCCATATCATCGACCGCTTCGTCGCCCGCTAGCGGATGTTGCGCGCCGGGCCGCAAGTGCTGCGCCGAGGCGGCTGCGGCCGTGTCCTTACGCAAAGCGCAAAGCATGGCTTCCCTTTGCCGGCCGATCGCACTAAAAGCCCTCAACGGCTGCGCGCGAAACAAATTCCAAAAGCCTGATCGACTAGGTTCACAAAGCCCCGGCGATTGTGTAGTTTCCGCGCACATTTTTAAGGGGGCTTGTGCCCCCAAGCTAAACTCAAGGAAGACAACCGCTCAATGGCTAAAGAAGAAGTCCTCGAATTTCCAGGCGTCGTCACGGAACTCCTGCCGAACGCAACGTTCCGGGTGAAGCTCGAAAACGAGCACGAGATCATCGCCCACACCGCCGGCCGCATGCGCAAGAACCGTATCCGCGTTCTCGCCGGCGACAAGGTGCTGGTCGAAATGACACCCTATGACCTGACCAAGGGCCGTATCACCTACCGCTTCAAGTAAGGCGTGACGGTCGGTCGCGAGGGGCCATGGAACTGAGACAGAAGCTGATACTGGCCTCCGGGTCGCCGCGCCGTCTGGACCTGCTCAAGCAGGCCGGCATCGAACCTGCGCGCCTGATGCCGATGGATCTTGACGAGACCCCGCAGAAATCCGAGCATCCGCGTTCGCTGGCCCGCAGGCTTTCGGCCGACAAGGCAAGAGCCGCCTATGAGGTCACACGGCAGGATCTCGCCTGGAAGGATGGCTATATCCTCGCCGCCGATACGGTCGTGGCTGTCGGCCGGCGCATTCTGCCCAAGGCGGAATACATGGAAGAGGCATCGTCTGCGCTGCATCTGCTGTCTGGCCGCAGCCACTGGGTGTTTACCGGCGTCTGCCTGATCGCGCCGGACGGTAAGCTGCGCCAGAAGATCGTCGAGACCAAGGTGCGCTTCAAGCGGCTTTCCGGCTACGACATCGAATGTTATCTTGCCTCTGGCCAGTGGCGCGGCAAGGCCGGTGCTTATGCGATCCAGGGCATTGCCGGCACCTTCGTGCAGAAACTCGTCGGTTCCTATACCAATGTCGTCGGCCTGCCGCTGTTCGAGACCATGCAGATGCTGGCAGGCGAAGGTTATGACGTGCATGCCGGCTGGACGGAGGGCTGATCCATGACCGATGACCGGACCCCGCGCATGGCCAAGGTCGAGCCGCTGCGCAAGGCGCTTCCATGCCCGGAATGCAAGCGCCCGTCTGCGCGCGAACACTATCCGTTCTGCTCGGACCGTTGCCGCAATCTCGACCTGTCGCGCTGGCTGAAAGGCTCCTATGCCATTCCGGTGGCCGAGGACGAATCCAAGGCGGACGAGGACGACTATCGCTGATCGCGATTTGCACCGCCCGCACCTTTGTTGCGATCTCCTTGTTTGAATTGAATTTTCTGCGTTTTTCACATCTTCTTCAAAAAAGTGCCGCAAGGCGCTGGACATGGCCGAACAAGATGTTATAACCCCGCTCGCTCCCGGGGAAATACCCCGGCGGTTTCGACCAGAAACCGGCAGGCTTCGTCAAAAAGCCGAGATGCCCGGATAGCTCAGTTGGTAGAGCAGCGGATTGAAAATCCGCGTGTCGGTGGTTCAAATCCGCCTCCGGGCACCATTCTAAGTACTTGATGTGCTTGTGCTTTTCCATGGTCTTGTAACGCCTTCGTTTTGCGAGTTTGACAGTTTCAAACCCCGAGTTTGACAACTTCTGTTTTTCGTTTGTTAAGCTC
>NZ_AHZC01000343.1 GCF_000247475.1 Rhizobium sp. PDO1-076
CTTTCCTTTGAGCTGGAAAAACACATGCACCCGACACATCGCGATCACCAGACGGCGTGAGCCCCTCTCGGGGTTCGCGCCGTCGCCAGGAACGTCACTCCGGTCGGGCTACGCCCTCCCTTCGCGACGTTCCTGGCGACGCTTCCATCCAGATTGACGCTATTCCCAGGTTGATTGTCGCGCCGCACGCACTTCTCGACGACCGTTCACACCCCGTCCCGATCAAGGCGAATACTGCCCAGATGCGCACCTTCGAGGTCCGCGTCTTTGAAGTTCGTGCGTTTGAGGATCGCTCCTTCGAAGTTCGCGCGCTTGAGGTTCGCGCCACTTAGATCGCAGTCAGAGAAATCGATATCACTCAGGTCTAGACCGGACAGGTCCAGACCACGCAGATTGATATAGCTGAGGGGCGTCGTCGACAACGGCGCTTCGTTCCTCTGGTCTTCGATCAGATGCAGTACCCCGTCTCGATCAAAACGGGCAAATTACAGCTTTGCTCCTCGCAGATCCGTAAGATCGAGATCGCAGTTCGTAAAATCGATACCCCTCAGGTCTTGCCCGGACAGATTCAGATCAGTCAGATCGATTTCAGCACCTTTGCGTGTCGTCCTCTTCCGCTGTTCGATCAGCCACAGCACACCGTTTCGATCAAGGCGAGTTTGGCACAGAGACGCGTCTTTAGGGTTCGCTCCTTGCAGGATTGC
>NZ_AHZC01000342.1 GCF_000247475.1 Rhizobium sp. PDO1-076
GCAATTGCGCAGCAGGCAAACCTCCAGGGCGTGGATCTCAGCGGTTTGGACCTCACTGGGGTGAATCTCTGGAACGCGGACCTCACCGGGGCTATCCTTAAGGGAGCGAAGCTGGACGAGGCGAGCCTCCGTCAGGCAATCGCGCAGGATGCAAACCTCCAGGGCGTGAATCTCATGGTGATGGATCTCAGCGGGATGGATCTCAGCGGTTTGGACCTTACTGGGGCGAACCTCACCGGGGCGGACCTCAGAGGGGCGAACCTCAGCAAGGCGAACCTCCGTGGGGCGAACCTCAGCAAGGCGAACCTCCGTGGGGCGATCCTCAAACATGCGGACTTCGCGCGGGCTGAACTCAACATGGTCCAGGTCTTTAACATTCGGCTCCCGAAGCAATCACTTTATTCCTTTTTCCGCCGCAGGGAAACGCAGATCTAATAACAAGACTTTCTTGGGTGTGCATGTCCGGATCGTAGAAACGGAACACGCGCTGACCCCATGCCTGCAGTCAACGATCAGAACGATTTGGTTGCGCGCCTCTTCGGACTTACAAAAGTTGTGAACGGTCGTCGAGAAGTGCGGGTATTCGGTGCCGAGCTTGCAACAGAGGTTTTCAGCAGTGGCTTCGGCGTAGACGTTCGATGGGATCGGCTGGCCCCTGACTTGCCTGCGCGCAGGCAAGTCAGGGGCCAGCGCGTCGAGAAGTGTACCGGAGAGG
>NZ_AHZC01000341.1 GCF_000247475.1 Rhizobium sp. PDO1-076
CCGAAGCAGCCCCCGCTCCGGCTCTGGCCGCGCGACCGCCACGACGGCCCGAGGAGGCGCCTGGTGGGGTGATGGAGGGCGCGGCACCGGCTTCGGCCGGCTTGTGGTCGCGGTAGGTCATGATCCAGTTGCCGCAGTTCGGGTCGGTGCCGTTCAAGACGTTTGCGGCGCGCACGGCTTCCATTTCCTGCGGGCGGCAGGGGTTCATGATCGCCGATGTCATGCCGGCGCCGATGACCATCGGGATGAAGCCGGCATTGATGCCGTGGCGATGCGGCAGGCCGAAGGAGATGTTGGAGAGGCCGCAGGTGGTGTTGACCTTCAGCTCGTTGCGCAGGCGGTAGAGCAGCTGGAAGACCTGGCGGCCGGCATCACCGAGCGCGCCGATCGGCATGACCAGCGGATCGACGACGATGTCATGCGGCTTGATGCCATAGTCCATGGCGCGTTCGACGATCTTCTTGGCCACGGCGAAACGCACGTCGGGGTCCATGGAGATGCCGGTTTCGTCGTTGGAGATGGCAACGACGGGCACGTCGTATTTGGCGCAGAGCGGCAGGATGGCCTCAAGCTTTTCTTCCTCGCCGGTTACCGAATTGACCAGTGGACGGCCCTTGGCGACCTTGAGGGCTGCTTCGATGGCGGCGGTGACGGAACTGTCGATCGACAGCGGCACATCGACGAGGCCCTGGACGATTTCCATGGTCCTGACCAGCAGAG
>NZ_AHZC01000340.1 GCF_000247475.1 Rhizobium sp. PDO1-076
CAGGCGGTCTACCAAACGGATAAATCTGGGAGGCGACGGAAAAATCGCCTCTCTCTATTTCAGGTTCTCGGCACCGAATAGCCGCACTTTCTGACGACCGCTAACAGCAATTGCTGTTTCTCGCAGGCAAGCGCCCAATCATTGCCCAAAAGCTCGCCTATTACGCCTATCCGGAATTCTGAGATCTGTATGATGTCCAGTAAACCACGGACTGTGTCTGGACCATCAAACCTGCCCTTGGGAGGAGGGACTGTCATGACCAGCAACCCCATCGACGCCTATATCGCCGAGCACGGCCTCCTGAATACCATCGAAACACTTCTGGCCGCCCCGGAAACGTTGAACGCGACAGAAGCGGAGGTCGCCACAAAGATGCGGATCATAGCCCAGACCCTGTCCGTGCCGAAGGAAACCAAGGAATGTGTCGCGCCACTGATGGACACACTGCCGCAGCTTCGAGAAAAGACCGAGTGACGCAACCCTCCTTGTGACCGGGACATAAAACGGGCAAATGCTCGTATCCCGTTGGCGCGCTTGCGGAGAGCTTCGATCCGGGCATCGTCAACTTAACGGAATGTGGAATTCGATGTGTGATGAAGGTTCCTGACAGACCGTGATCCACTCCATCGCCGACATTGCTTTCCCGCTGAAGTCATTGCCCATGCCGTGTGGCTCTATTACCGTTTCCCTCTGAGCCTGCGAATGGTCGAGGACTTGCTGG
>NZ_AHZC01000339.1 GCF_000247475.1 Rhizobium sp. PDO1-076
TGCATGGCCGAGATAGGCAAGCCGGCTCTCCTGGCCGGATGCCTTGCGATAAAGCCGCGCATCCGGATCGGTTGTGGAGGCATGTGTCTCGTTCGAGCGTTTCTCGTCGCGAAAGTCCCGCTCGCCGTTTCTGCCGCCATCCGCAGGATTGCCAGACCCGTCCTTCGGCCGGAAGCTCTTCATCGAGGCGAATGCCTTCAGCATCGTACCATCCACCGAGAAATGCTCGGCGCTCAAAAGCCGCTTCACCCGGCGGTCCGATAGAAGTGCGGCTAGAAACCCTTGCGCGATCTCTTCCGTCAGCACCCGCGTCCGGTTCTTCGAGAATGTCGAGGCGTCCCAGACCGGATCGTCGACGCCGAGCCCGACGAACCAGCGAAACAAAAGATCGAAGTCCAGCCGCTCCATCAGTTGCCGCTCCGAGCGGATCGAATAGAAAAGCTGCAACAGGATCGCCCGCAACAGCCGCTCCGGCGCGATCGACGGACGACCCGTCTCCTTGTAGAGCGCCGAAAACCGATCATCGAGTACGGCCAGCGCCGAGTTCACCAGATCGCGCGTCGCCCGAAGAGGATGACCCATCGGCACCCGCGCCTCCAGATCGACGTAAGAAAAAAGTTGGGAACACCGCTCATCAATGCCGCGCAGCGCATCAATCCATAGCCAATCAGGACAACCTGATCGAATCAGCTTTCCAAACCAAAAGCCAGAGGGTTGTTCAGCAGCCT
>NZ_AHZC01000338.1 GCF_000247475.1 Rhizobium sp. PDO1-076
CAGGTCTCATTACGGGTGAGTCTGGTCGATTTCCCTTGATCATTGCCGGTTCGAATGCTGCTCGTTCATCACGGCTTGGTTGAGGAGGTTGCGTTCGCCAGGCACTGACGGCCTCATTTTTGAGTGTGTCTCCCGTCAGTAAAAGACAAATTCAGCGTTTCTTGCAGCTTGCCCAGCGTTCCGTCCTTTCGAAACCTAATTCCCGACACCATGAAGCTGACGCTGCTGCCGCCGGAATACAGCGTTACGCCCGTAACCGACAGCCGCAACAGTTTCCCGCGGCTTTCGGATGTGACGATGTCTCCAGGTACGATTCCAAGGATGGACCGGGCAAGCGCTGATCGTTCCGCCTCGAGTTCGGTATCCTTGAGGTCCTGGCGCTCGAAGGGCCATCACCCCATCCCAACGCCGTCCAGCTGATCCTGGAGCGTCGGCGCGAGCGACGACACCATGCGCCTCGACTTCATCCGTGACGCTGCCAATGCCGTCTTCATCGGCCCAAACGGTGTCGGCAAATCAACGCTCGCCCGCAATATCGCCCACCACGCCGTCATGAACGGTTACACCGCCCTGTTCACCAGTGCCGGCCAACTGCTCGGCGAAATCGCCGCCATCGACAGTGCGTCCGCGCTCCGTCGGCGCCTGGCTCATTACACCGCTCCGGCCCTCCTCGTCATCGATGAGGTCGGATACCTCTCCTACACCAACCGCCACGCCGACCTGCTCTTCGAG
>NZ_AHZC01000337.1 GCF_000247475.1 Rhizobium sp. PDO1-076
CTTGGGCTTGGGCAGGTCCGTGGGTGCCGGCCCGAAAAATACCGTATGAATGAGACGCAGCGCATAGACGACACTGAACGCTCCGGCGAGCGTCGCCACGTAGGGGAGCGCCCGATCAAGAATTGAATCGGCATGGGTCTCGACGGCTTCGGCGAAGAACATTTCCTTCGACAGGAAGCCGTTCAGCAAAGGAACGCCGGCCATAGCCGCACTGGCGACCATGGCAAGCGTCGCGGTAATCGGCAAGAAGCGAAACAGACCGCTCAATCGCCGGAGGTCACGTGTGCCGGTTTCATGATCGATGATGCCGGCCGCCATGAACAGGGACGCCTTGAAGGTTGCGTGGTTGAGCATGTGGAAGATCGCAGCGACCGTTGCCAGCGGGCTGCCCAGGCTGAGCAGTGTCGTGATCAGCCCGAGGTGACTGATGGTAGAATAGGCCAGCAGCCCCTTCAGGTCCTGCTGGAACATAGCGAAATAGGCGCCCAGCAGCAGCGTCAGGATACCGGCCAGACCAACGAGCCAGAACCATTCATAGGTTCCCGACAGCACAGGCCATAGACGCACCAGCAGGAAGACCCCTGCCTTGACCATGGTTGCCGAATGCAGAAGCGCGGAGACAGGCGTCGGCGCCGACATCGCATTGGGCAGCCAGAAGTGGAACGGAAACTGCGCGCTTTTGGTAAAGGCTCCGAGCAGGATGAAGACCAGCGTCGGCAGGTAGAGCGGGTGGTT
>NZ_AHZC01000336.1 GCF_000247475.1 Rhizobium sp. PDO1-076
CTACCGCCGAGCTGGAGTTGAACCTCAGGATCAAGCCACGCAAGCGTTTGAAGCGGGACAAGCCCGATCCCTTGACTGTGCCGGATGCGCCGAACCTGGTTTGGTCAATGGATTTCATGGCGGATCGTTTGGAGGACGGTAGGCAATTCCGACTGCTGAATGTCCTGGACGACTTCAACCGCGAGGGGCTGGGCATCGAGGTAGACTTTTCGCTGCCTGCTGAACGCGTCATCCGCAGTCTGAACCAGATCATCGAATGGCGCGGAAAACCGTTCGCCATTCGTGTGGACAATGGGCCTGAGTACGTCAGTGGCAAACTGATGGAATGGGCCGAAACGCAAGGAATCGCCTTGAGCCACATCCAGCCCGGAAAGCCGCAACAGAATGCCTATGTCGAGCGCTACAACCGCACCGTCCGACATGAATGGCTCGACCAATACATCATCGAAAGCATCGAGGAGGCGCAGGAATTCGCCACGCAGTGGCTCTGGACGTATAACAACGAACGGCCCAATATGGGCATCGGCGGCATAACGCCCGCACAGAAACTGAAAATGGCCGCGTGAATTCTACTGCGGAGCCCCGTTAAAAACGGGGGGATTACCGCGACATCCGATGAAACTGTGTAGAGAAAGAAAGACGGCGGGAAATAGGCACTGCTCACCCGTCGAAAATCGCTGCACTTCAACGAGATTGAAGATGTGGTCTACAAGATCGTTCTTGGAGATGTCGGATTGACGGGTCTGCAAAAACACGCCCAGAACGGCCG
>NZ_AHZC01000335.1 GCF_000247475.1 Rhizobium sp. PDO1-076
CTGATTAATGAGGAGGCGTATAACCCGTATCAGCAATAAAATCTAACGTCTCTTTTCTGAAAACTGAAGTAGATTCGGCCACAATTACACCTCGTCAAAGTCCAACCAAAAGTGAATTAATCCAAAGAATCAGCGCAACCCCGTAAGTAACAATAAAACTATAAATCAGAACATTTATCTGCGTCCGAAGCCCTCTCCCAGACACCAGTCTATAGATAGAAACCATGCAAATCAGTAGAGCAGAGTGCCAAAACACCAATGCTAAAAATAATGCATCATCTAAAAACGATGAGAAATCCGGCGCAACCTGACCGTATCCCGCATTATAGAAAAGGGATCTGTAGTAGTTTAATATAAATTTCCCAGTAAATATGGAAACTATAAATACTTGAATCGCGGATAAAAATTGAACTACTCTACCAATTTCCATACGTGTTCTCTACCATGCGTTCATCCTCAAATAAATATCGGCCGGCCCAGAGATGCGACTCGCCTCACCAAGTCTCCAGAAAACTCCGCGTAATTTTGAAGGCAAAATCAAAGTCTTTCCACCGTCAGTTGCAGACACTAAATTTCCCGAATGTGGGCCGCGCAGTGCGGGTGCGCGAAACTCAATGCATGGTGGTTAAACCGGAACAGTCAGGACGTATTTGAATGTGCCGGCGCGGGGCTGGGATGTCCATTGTTGAGCGCGCAAATCACTTGTCGCTTTGCGCAAGCGCGCTCTGTCACTTTTGCCCCACCCTGCCGCTGGCATCATTTCGGTGACGG
>NZ_AHZC01000334.1 GCF_000247475.1 Rhizobium sp. PDO1-076
GGACATGATGCGGTTAGAACTGAACATGGCAAGCGTCTCCTGTTCCGCGCGCCGATGGCGGCGGGTTTGGTTCTCAATCTAATAGAGGCAGGGCGGCGACCCCTCTCGGGATCAGCGACCTATTCGAAACGGGAGACGGGTGTTGGACATGCTGAACATCCCTGATGAATGACGAATGCGGAAAACGCCGACGCGGCGTGAGCCGGCACGGTCATATTCGCGCGGTAATCCTGCGAACCTGGGTCATCGATTTTTGTCCTTTGAGCGGAATGGTCCGAGGTGGTTCGGTTTGTCTGAACAGTTTCGGGCGTTTCGCTAAGTGGATTTCCGCCTCGATTATGCCGCCACCATCATTGGTGCCAGCGCGTTGAAGTAGGCCTGATCCGGCGTCTGCCGGTCAAGGGATTGAACCGCACCGGGTTTGCCGGAGGCTCCAACTTCTGAGAAAGTGGAGCCATTATGAGCAAGACAACGAACAAGTTTTCACCTGAAGTCCGTCAACGTGCCATTCGTATGGTGCTGGATCACGAAGCCGAGCACCCTTCGCGGTGGGCTGCCGTTTCATCTATTGCGGCCAAGATCGGCTGCTCGCCCGCCACGCTGCATGAATGGGTGAAGAAGACCGAGGTCGACACCGGCAAACGAGCAGGCCTGCCGAGCGACGTTGCCGAGAAGATAAAGGCTCTGGAGCGTGAGAACCGCGAGCTTCGTCAAGCCAATGTTAGCGGCTGTCTAAAACTGCGGGTATTCGGTGCCGAGGATTGTACGCGTTTGGTTTTGGGCT
>NZ_AHZC01000333.1 GCF_000247475.1 Rhizobium sp. PDO1-076
CTTGATCTTGAGGTTGCGGATGGAGTGGCCACCCGCCTCGACGATCTTGCGCGCCTCCGGCGTCAGCCGGGAGAGAACGTCGTTGATCACGACTGCTTCCGTGCCACCCAGGAGTTTCCCGGTGGTGTCGTCCCAGATCAGCTTATAGACCGCGCCATGGCGGAAATAGTTGATCTCTACCTCGGTGACACCATGCGCCTTTGCGACGATGATTTCCCCGAGTTTGGAGCCGACGAGAAAGCGGGCAACGGCTTGCTGAACATCGACCGAGAGATCCCAGAACGAGTTCAGAAGAACTTTGCTTTCGTGCATCGTCATGATCTGGCCCGTCCTAGTGCTTGTGAGCACCGAGTTCGACCTTGCTCTTGTCGATATCGATTTCACCCTTGCCGGCCAGTTCCGCAACAACGGCCTGCAGCCGCTGCTGTGCCTGAGCGAAAGCATCGTCATGGCCGGTGGCCTCGACGAAGGCTTCAAGCTCCAGCTTGTCCCCATTGTCCAGCATGTGGGCGATTTTGGTCTTGAACATCTGCTTCATATGTATCCTCACTTTTTGAAGCTTGCAGTTTAGTCGCCACTAAAGCGACTGTTGTCTGTGCCGAGTGATCAAACTCGCTCAGCACACTTCTCACCAGCGGAATGCAGTTGTTGCACTTGGGCATGCATCCGATGGATCTGAAGCAGGTCTTGACGTTGTGGGCCCCGGCGCGGCAGGCGGCGCGGAAGGTCTCCTCGTCAATGTCGTGGCAGGTGCATCTTGTCCGGCAGGTCACAGGGCGATCTCCTCTGCGCGGGTTTCATGCGGGCGAAGCGCGCGCCTGACCGATGGCCAGCATTCGCGGATCTTGTTGTGCATCTTGGTGACCGCGCTCAAGGGCTGGTTGAGCAGCTTCAAATTGACCAGGAAGACGCCGATCTGGACGGCCGACAGTTGCTCCGGCAGGAGTTTCCACAGGCCGCTGAGCGACATGATGAGCAGGAAAACCAGCGAAACCCAGAAGGCGAAGTCACTGATCGCCTCGCTGGCCTGTTTGTAGAGCTCGAAGCGGATGCGGTTCGAATAGAGCTTTTCCTGCTCGCGGTGGAGCTTCAGCCGGTCGCCATCGGCCACGGCGGAGCTGACGCTGCCGAACAGCACCAGCCCGGTATGGCTGAGCCGCTGGATCAGGGTGCCGAATGTCAGCGACGCGAGGAATGGCACGAGCGCCGATACCAGCAATGCCGGCAGCAATTCGGGAGACAGGGTCGTTTGCCAGATCAGCACGGCCGGGACGCCGACCAGGACGACCCACATGTCCTTCTGTGCCAGGTCGAAGAGCTTGACGACGTTCTTGCAGTCATTGGTCGCCTTGGCGACATGGTTGCCCGGATCGCCATCGCCGCGGATTTCGAACCATCGGCGCTGGACGTCGATCAACAGGCGATCGTCATACATGCGGTTGGTCACCTTCTCGACGATATGCAGAAGCGAGAGGCCGAGAAAGATTGCGATGGCATAGGGGGTATAGGTCAGCAGTTCGACCAGGCTGAACAGCCTTTCCCCTTGCGAAATCTCAAGCAGGACTTCCTTGGCGAACCAGGCCTGTACCGGGGCGATGGCCGGCGTGACGATATTGGGAAGAACGGTCAGCGCCAGAAGCCATGGATGCGCCAGCATCATGGTGAGCAACTCCCAGATCAGCGCTGGAAGCGGCGCGCGAGGACAGTGGCTGCTGCCCGCTGTCGCTGCGATCTGTCCTTCTTTTTCCAGCACCTGCATGACCATTCCAGACGGGAGTGATGTTGGCTTGCCCGGCCCGCCGGAGATGACGGGCCGGGCTGAGTTGGGTTAGAATTTTGCGCGGATGCCGGCGAAATAGCTCTTCACGCCTTCCTGGATTTCCGTCGTGCCGTCCGCCTTGTGGCTGACACGCTCGGTTCCGGTGACGTTCTTGGCGAGTGCATAGAGTTCGAATGTCTCGGTGAGCTGGTAATTCATCGCAAGGTCGAGCGAGAGTTCCGCGTCGCGGGTTTCATTGGCGCTGTCACCGGCGGAATCGATCCGGGCGGTGTAGCCGAGGCCGGCGGACAGCGAGAGTCTGTCGCTCGGATCCGTCCATTCCAGCGCGACATCGGCGAAGAACGGCGCCTGTTCCTTGAATTCGCGTGTCGTGCCGTCAGCCTGGGTGACCTTGCTGCGGGCAAATGTCTGCGTTGCAAATACGGAGAAGCCGCTGACGACAGGCACGTCCAGCGCCGAGAGGCTGATGCGCTGGCTGAGGATGATGCCATTGGTCCAGCCATTGCCGACGTTCTGGTACTGGTAGACGCTGTCACCATCGCTGTTGAGCGTGCCGGTATCGACCGTTTCCATCAGGTCCTCGATCGCGCGGTGGAAAAGCCCGAAGGACAGTTCCATGTCGCTCGTCTCGTAGGTGACGCTTGCATCGAAAGCCCAGGCGCGCTCGGGGTCGAGATCGGGATTGCCGAGCAGCGTGTCGGAATTCTGCGGGATCAGGTTGTCGAATTTCGGCCGGTTGACCAGGCGCGCGACGCTGGCATCGACGGCCCATTCCTCGGTCGCCTGGAAATGCACTGGCAAGGACGGCAGGACGTCGAAGACATTGCCGCCACCGGTCGTGCCATCGGCAATCGCGGCGTCGAGGTCGCTTGCTTCAAAACGCAGGCCCGGCGCGATGGTCAATCCGTTGTCGAAGGTGATTTCATCGAGGACATAGCCGGCCCAGACCGTTTCATCGATCGCATAGACTTCCTTGGCATCCAGTGCCTGGACAACGCCACCGACCGTCTTCTGCTTTTCCTTGGTCCGGTCGCGGATACGGACCAGAGCGCCGGTCTTTACATCATGCTGCACGCCGCCAAGCTCGAACGGCAACAGCAGATCAACCTGGCTAAAGGTGACGCGGTCGAGCTTGTCCTCGATTTCCGTCTCGTATTTGTTGGTCGTTTCAACGCCGGCAGCGTTGAAGATGCGCTTGCCCTTGTCCTTCTTTTCGGTGGTGCGGTAATTGCCCGCCAGCACCTCGACGCTCGCGCCGACCCAGGTGTCGAAATCGTGCCGCCAGGAGCCGCTCGCACCATAGGTCCGCTTTTCCTTCTGCTCGACTTCCGTCTCGCTTCCGTTGCCGGAGCCGTTGGCCTTGTATTTGTATTTGATCTTGTCCTTGTCTT
This sequence comes from Rhizobium sp. PDO1-076, assembly GCF_000247475.1. Lineage (GTDB taxonomy): Bacteria > Pseudomonadota > Alphaproteobacteria > Rhizobiales > Rhizobiaceae > Allorhizobium. The sequence goes on from NZ_AHZC01000333.1 coordinate 3,172, forward strand.
CATCGAGTCCGAGAAGCAAAGGTTTCAAATGGACGGCATTGGCATCGTTCTGCCACAGGATATCGGCGAGCGCGCCGAAGGTATTCATCGACTTGTTTTCGTCCTCGGCTTCGGAAAGAAGTCCGGTCGCGGTGAATTTTTCCTTGGTCTTGCTGTTGGAATTGCGCGCCCGTGTCAGGCCACCCTGGGCGCCGAAATTGTCGGAATACATGCCGCCGCCGATCGCGCCGAGATCAAACAGGGTCAAGCCGTCGGAACTGCCGCCGATCGCGTTGTGGACCTCATACCGCGGTGTTTCCGGGATTTCGGCCAGCTTGACCTCTATGCGTCCGGCAAGGCCATCGGCTTCCATGTCGGCGCGACGACCGCGGATCACCTCGACGGAGTCGACAAGCCCGGCCGGCAGGCTGTCGAGATTGAACTCGCGCTTTTCGCCGCCGTCCGGCAGCACGATGCCGTCGATCGAGGTGCGGGTATATTCCTTGTCCATGCCGAGAACGCGGGCATCCTTGTCTTCGCCCGGTGCGCCGCCGGTCATGACACCGGGAAGCCGCTTGACGAAATCCTGCGCCTGCGAGCCGCTTGGCAGGCGGTCGAGCTGATTGCGGTCGAATGTGTCGCCCGGCACGTTGCCGCGGGCAATGCCTTCGCCGACGCAGAGCGGACGTCTGTCACCCTCGACGCGTGTCTGTCCCGCCGGCAGGCACAGGCGGTCGCTCTTGCCTGAAATCACGATTGGATTGAGAACCGTGTCGGCCTCCTGCGCATACACTGCCGCAGTGCCCACCATTCCCACGAGAACCGCAGCAAGCGGCCCGACAGTCGAACGCATAACCTATCCCCCGGTTAACATGACTCAAAGAGTCATGTTAACCGGGGGATAAATATGAGTAGGACTGTCAATATTTAGTTTGGCAAATATCTGGAATTGTTCGACTTGCCATCCGGGCGAGATACCAAGTGTCGGTGGAGCCTACCGAACTGGGGCATTTCCGGCGAAAACCGGTTCACGCTTTTGCTGGAATCGCAAGCCCCGGACCTGACTTTCGGAACGGAAACGCGCTCGCTTGTGCTGCGGGTGTTGCACAGCCGGTGCAGGGGTGCTGGCATGGGTGCTGACGCTGCATTGAGATGCTATGGCGCATCGCGTTTTGTGTGCGACGTGCGAAATGTCTCAGGGGCGTCCAGCGCTACCGGGTCGAGATCTGCCGAGGACAGGGTGTTCGAATTCAGCCGGCCAGATGGGCGAATTCCGCCACGACCTGCTCATAAACACCGCGCTTGAACGGTACGATCAGTCCTGGCAGATCCTGCATCGGCTTCCATTCCCAGGCATCGAATTCGGCCTGGTGGCCGCCGGGGGGCGGGTTGATGGCGATCTCACTCTCGTCGCCTTCGAAGCGGAAGGCGAACCAGCGCTGGGTCTGGCCCCGGTATTTGCCACGCAAGCCGATGCCGATCAGTTCGGCGGGCAGGTCGTAGTTGATCCAGCGGCTGGCTTCGGCAAGCAGCGAGACGGTCTTCATGCCGGTTTCCTCGTATAGCTCGCGGATGGCGGCCGGCAGGGCATCCTCGCCGGCGTCGATGCCGCCCTGCGGCATCTGCCAGAGTTGCGGCGAGCCGTCATATTCCGAATTGCCTTCGACCAAACGGCGGCCGGCCCAGACCAGGCCCTGGCCGTTCAGCACCATGATGCCGACGCAGGGACGGTAGGGCAGATCCTCGGCCTTGACCGATGGGGCGGGGGATTTTTTCATGATGTCCTCAAGGCTTGTTGTCGGTGGTCAGGGCCGAGACGCCGACGATCTCGATGCCGCGGGCGACCGCCTCTTCGCGCCATTCGGCGACGGCTGAAATCGTCTCGTCGAAGGCTGAGCCGATACCGATCGCCTGGCCGTTGCGCTGGGCAATGCGTTCCAGTTCATCGAGCTTGGCGAGGATCGCCTTGCGATCCAACTGGGCGTCGATCATCACGTCGCCGAAGGCATGGGGAATGCCGATCGCCTTGGCGAAGTCGCCAGAAAGCGAGCGGGCGGTCGAGCCATCGTCGAGGAAAAGCAGGCCGCGATTGCCGATATCGCGCATGATCGGGTCCATGGCCTTCTCGTCGGAGAGGAAGCGGGCGCCCATATAGTTCATGATGCCGGTGTAGTTGGTGATCTGGGCCATTGCCTGATGCAGGTTGGCGAGATTTGTGGCCTTGTTCTTTTCGGCCACCAGCGTGCCGCGACCGGGATCGTTGTTGGGATAGTCGAAAGGCTCCATCGGCACCTGGAGCACGACTTCATGACCCTTGCGGCGGGCTTCCTGCATCCAGCGGGTGAGGCTGTTGCCGGTGGCGGCAAAGGCGAGCGTCACGTCGTCGGGCAGCTCGCGGATGGCCTTCTGGCTGCCGGTCTGGCTGAGCCCGATGCCGCCGATGACGATGGCGATGCGGTTGCCGCGGGCGCCGGACCAGGGGCGGGCGTAAAATTCGACCGGTTTCAAACCATCGGTACCAATGATCGGCAGACGGCCTTCAGGGCTGTCCTCGAGCAGATCGTCATTCGGCTGGCCGGCCAGGCGCGGATCCTGGATGTGCGATCCGATGATCACCGGGCCTTCGCCGTCGCGTGGCTTGGGCGTGTATTTGGTCACGACGGAGCCGTCGTCGGTCACGGTGCGCTCGACGTTGGCGCCGTCCTGCGGTCGGCTGCGGCTGAGGCCCGAGCCTGCTTCGTCGAGGGCGGTCTTTTCTTCGGCGACGACAATCGGGGTTTCTTTGTCGGCGCCGGCCAGATTGATCGGCGGGGTGCCCTGAAGGGGAAGCGGGGATAGGGCGGTCAGAGCGGAAAAGCCGACAAGCGCCAGCACGGCTGCCGTGGAGCCCAATACCGAAAGGCGGAACCGTCGCTTGACGCGACTTCCGCCTTTTCGCTCCTGGCCGAGCGGTGCATGCAGATCCATGCGGGAATTCCAACGGCTATCGACGGGTCAAAACCCAGGCGCCCGCGCCCGTTGGGGCGCAGGCGATGGCTTGTTCGATTACTGCAGCGAGGCCTTTTGCGGATCGGCCGGGAAGGCCGGGTCCGTCTTGACGCCGCGCAGCAGGTCGAGGGCATAGTTCAGCTGGACGTCGTCCTTGGCTTCCGGCGGAACATAGGCGACAGAACCCGAACCTTCGTCGTTTTCGTTCTGGCCCTTGATGTGACCCGGCAGAGCCGATTCACCCTCGGAGCGCACCTTGCCCTGCAGTTCTTCCGGCAGCGGCTGTTCGACCTTGATGTCCGGCTCGATGCCGGTGCCCTGGATCGACTTGCCCGACGGCGTGTAATAGAGCGCCGTGGTCAGGCGCAGCGCACCCTTTTCGCCCATCGGGATGATGGTCTGGACGGAGCCCTTGCCGAAGGAGCGGGTGCCGAGAACGGTGGCGCGCTTCAGGTCCTGCAGGGCGCCGGCGACGATTTCAGACGCCGAGGCCGAGCCGCCGTTGACGAGAACGACCAGCGGCTTGCCGTCGGTGAGGTCGCCTGCGCTGGCGTTGAAGCGACGGGTGTCTTCCGGATCGCGCGAACGGGTGGAAACCACTTCGCCACGCTCGAGGAAGGCGTCCGAGACATAGATCGCCTGATCGAGCAGACCGCCCGGATTGAGACGCAGATCGAGAACGAAGCCCTTCAGCTTGTCGGCCGGAACGTCCTTCTTGATCTTCTCGATCGCAGCTTCCAGGTCGTCATAGGTCTTCTCGGTGAACGAGATGACGCGCAGATAACCGACGTCGCCTTCGACGCGCGACTTGACGGCGCGGATCGGGATGATTTCGCGCGTCACGCTGAGCTCAATCGGCTTGTCGGCACCCTTGCGCAGGATGGTCAGCTTGATCGCGGTGTTGACCGCGCCACGCATCTTCTCAACGGCTTCCTCAAGCTTGAGGCCGCGCACCGATTCGCCGTTGATCTCGGAGATGAAGTCGCCAGCGAGGATGCCGGCCTTGGAACCAGGCGTATCATCGATCGGGGTGATGACCTTGACCAGTTCCTCTTCCATCGTCACCTCGATGCCGATGCCGCCGAACTCGCCGCGGGTCTGGGTCTGCATGTCGGCCGCGTCCTTGGCGTTCATGTAGACGGAATGCGGGTCCAGCGAGGTGAGCATGCCGTTGATGGCGCTCTCAACCAGTTTTTCCTCATCCGGCGGCGTGACATACTGGGCGCGGATGCGCTCGAACACGTCGCCGAAAATCGACAGTTCCTTGTAGGTGGAAGGGCCAGCCGCCTGCGCGGGGACACCAGCCGAGTAAATGACGCTCATCGCGGTTGCGCCCATCAGTGCGCCGACGAGTAGAAGAGAAGCTCTACGAATCATTCTGTGCCTTTCCAGAATCGCCTCCGACCCACCAGGGGCGGGAATCAACCGGTTTTCCGTCTTTCCGAAGTTCTATGTAAAGTGTCGGGCGATCGGTTTCCAGCGCCAAAGCAGTGGCGCTTGCCACTCTTTTTTCCCCCATGGTCGCGAGGGGTTCACCGGAAAGCACGAACTTGCCCTGACTGGTGTTGATCCGGTCCATTCCGGACAGCACCATATGATAGCCGTCGCCCGTGTTCAGAATGATCATCTGACCGTAACTGCGGAAATTTCCTGCAAATACCACCCATGCGTCTGCCGGTGCAGTGACCAGCGCTCCCGGCGACGAGGCAATGACCATGCCCTGCGCCTGATGGCCGGTTCCGTCCGGATCACCAAACTGCCGCAGGGTCTCGCCGGCGGCCGGCAATTCCAGTTTCTGCTGCAGTTCCGAGAAGGGATATGCTGGCGCAATACGGTTTTTATCGGGCAATCCGGACTGCGCGAGTTCGCGGGCGCGGGTCCTCTGTTCCTCGGTCATCTGGTCGCGTCTCGCCTCTTCGGCGCGGGCCATTTCGGCCGCCTGGCGCGATGAGAGGATCTCGTTTTCCAGTGACTGAATCAGCGCTTCCATGGTCGATGCGCGTTCGGCAAGTGCTTCTGATTGCTTGCGTTCCGCCTGCAGCTGCAGGGTGTTGGTGCGCGCCAGCCGATCGTTTTCGGCAAGCAGCAGATCCATGCGCCGTTCCTCCTCCTGGCGGCTGGATATGGCCGCAACGAGCTGGTCCATTTCCGTCTTGCCGGCCTGGCGAAGGTCGATCAACTCTTTGAGATCGGCGGCAAGCTTGTCGGTCTGCTGGCGCATGCCCGGAACCACCGAACCGAGCAGGATCGCGGTGCGCACGGAGGCCAGCGCATCCTCGGGGCTGACCAGCAGAGCGGGTGGCGGGTTGCGACCCATGCGCTGCAGGGCAGCCAGTACTTCGGCCAGGATCGCACGCCGCTCGCGGAACGAGGCGCGGATGGCATCCTCCTTGATGCCGATGCCGGCGAGCCGCTTTTCGCCGCTGGTGATCTGTTTCTCGATGTCCTTGCGACGGGTGGCGGACTCGATCAGCGCCGTCTTCAGGCTTTCGGTGGTCTTGGCCAGCGCGTCGATGCTTTTCTGCAGTTCGGCGGACTTGTCATTCGACAGGCGCATGCTCTGCGAGATTTCCTGCAGTTCACGGCCGATCTGGTCACGCTTTGTCCGCAGTTCGACTTCCGCATTTGTCGGCGCAGCGGCGGCTGACGGATTGCGCGCGCCGGTCTCTGCGGCCGGCGGGGTGGAGCCGGTGGTTGCCGCGGGCTCCTGCGCCCTGACGACGGACAGCGGCGTGGCGGACGAAAGGGCGAGCGTCAACACGGCGATGGTCGAAACGGTGACGCTGCAAACCATCGGCGGCCACGCGCGCGGCTTTCGGCGACGCGGTTCGCTCATGCCAGTCTGGGCAGGCAGGGCAGTCTGGATGGTTTTCGCTGGCAAAGGATGATCCCGGTTCGGCGGGAAAATACGCTGATTTGCCGCGCAGGCAAAGCGGCATTGCGCCGGTGCCGTCAAACGCGGTGATAAGGGTGTCCGGTGAGGATGGTGACGGCGCGGTAGAGCTGTTCGGCCAGCAGGATGCGGACCAGCTGATGCGGCCAGGTCAGGCGGCCGAGATTGAGCACGAGCCTTGCCCGGTCGCGCAATTCGGGATCGACGCCATCGGCACCACCGATGATGAAGGCCATGTCGCGCTGGCCATTGTCGGCGGCATCGCCGATGAATTTTGCGAATTCCGGGCTGTCAAAGGCCTTGCCGCGTTCGTCGAGCACGACGATCAGGGCACCGTCGGGCACATTGCGGGAAAGCTCGGCACCTTCCTCGCGCTTGCGGGTGTCGGCATTGCCGGCGCGACTTTCGTTGAGCTCGACGGAGCGGGTAAATTCCAGCCCGCAGGCGGGACCAGCCTTGGCGAAGCGGTCCAGATAACGGGATGCGAGTTCCTTCTCCGGTCCAGCCTTCAGCCGGCCCACGGCGTAAATGCCAATTTTCATGACGGCGTTCCTCGTCCTTGGGTCACAAAACCAACTGTCCGGCAAAGCAGGCGCTTGCCGCGTCACTCCGGCTTCGGGACCGTCCAGAGGGACGGCTGGCCGTTGCTAGAACATTTCCGGTGAAAACAGCATCACCCGCAATGCTCCATCTGTGTTTTTGCACGCAATTCCGGCTGCAAAACCGCTGTGCAGTTCTGCTGGACTTGCGCTAGTGCAGGCGTCCTTCCTCGATGTCCGGAGCGGCCCACATTCTTTCGATATTGTAGAACTCGCGGATTTCGGGACGGAATACATGCACGATGATGTCTCCGATGTCGATCAGGACCCAATCGCCCACTTCCAGACCTTCGACGCGGGCATAACCCAGGCCTTCGTCCTTCATGTCGGAGATAAGGTGTTCGCTGATCGCCGTCACATGCCGGTTCGACCGTCCGGATACGACCACCATGTAGTCGCCCAGTGCGGACTTGCCTGCGATGTTGATCGAGACGATGTCTTCTGCCTTTGAGTCCTCGAGGCTCGAGAGGACCAGCTCAAGCGCGCGGGCTGCGGCATCGACGCCACGTTCCGGGCTTTTCGGGATCGCGCCATGCGCTCTTCCCTTGGTGTGCACTGTTGTCAGAGGTCTTCCTTTCCTTGGTATAACAGAACAGCACGTCTGTGATTCCCTGATGAGGAAATCACAGTAAAAGGTGGCATCGATCCGTTAATCTTTCAAGACAGACAAATGAATTGGAACAACCGTCCGCTCACGCTTCGGCTGCGGCGCGAAGGGCCGACGAACTGAGCGTCGAGCGCGGGCCGTGAATGAAGGTCCAGGCCGGCGCGGGCTTGCGCCAGAGCACGCCGGCATCATCCTCATCGATGCGGGCATAGTCGAAGGTGCGGGCCATTTTCGACGAGAGATAAGACAGCGTCGAGCCGGGCCTGTCGATCACGGCGATCGGGAAGGTGGTGGCGATCTTCTGCCAGCGCTGCCAGTGGTGGAAACCGGCGAGATTGTCGGCGCCCATGATCCAGACGAAATGCACATGCGGATTGCGGCTGCGGATGAAATCCAGCGTGCGGGCGGTGTAGCTGGTGCCCAGCGCCTGCTCGAAAGCGGTGACCTTGATGCGCGGATCGGCGGCCATGGCCTCGCAGAGCGCCAGTCGCTGCGCGAGCGGCGCCAGCTCGCGGCGGCTCTTCAGCGGATTGCCGGGCGTGACCATCCACCACAGCTGGTCGAGGCCGAGGCGGCGCAGGGCGATCTCGGCCACGAGCACATGGCCCTGATGCGGCGGGTTGAACGAGCCGCCGAACAGGCCGACGACCATGCCCCGCTCGACATGGGGCATGACGCGGTGGCGGTGGGCGACCTGTTCCTGTTCCACGATGTTCGGGGCCGGGTTCAGGGCCGGACCTGGCCGGTGCCGCGCACCCGGTATTTGAACGATGTCAGCTGTTCGACGCCGACGGGGCCGCGGGCATGCATCTTTCCGGTGGCAATGCCGATCTCGCCGCCCATGCCGAATTCGCCGCCATCGGCAAACTGGGTCGAGGCATTGTGGAGCAGAATGGCGGAATCGACCTCGTTGAAGAAACGTTCGACCACCTGCGGATCCTCGGCGATCACTGCCTCGGTGTGATTGGACGAATAGCGCGCGATATGGTCGATGGCGCCGGAAACGCCGTCGACGATGGCAACCGCGATGATCGCATCGAGATATTCGGTGCGCCAGTCTTCCTCAGTTGCAGTCTTCAGACCGGGAAAAACGCGCAGGACCGTGGCCGAGGCGCGGATCTCGCAGCCGGCTTCGGTCAGTGCTTCCAGCAGTGGCTTGAGATGCGTGGCGATCGCGCCGCTGTCGATGAGCAGCGTTTCGGCCGAGCCGCAGACGCCGGTGCGGCGCATCTTGGAATTGACGACGATCTTGGTCGCCATGTCGAGATCGGCGGACGCATCGACATAGACGTGGCAAAGACCTTCGAGATGGGCAAAGACCGGAACCCGGGCTTCCGACTGGACGCGGGCGACCAGGTTCTTGCCGCCGCGGGGCACGATGACATCGATCGCATTGTCGAGGCCGGACAGCATGGCGCCGACGGCGGCGCGATCGGTGGTCGGCACGAGCTGGATGGCATCGGCGGGCAGGCCGGCTGCGACCAGGCCCTTGACCAGGCAGGCATGGATGGCGCGCGAGGAATTGACCGAGTCCGAGCCGCCGCGCAGGATCACGGCATTGCCGGCCTTGAGGCACAGGGCGCCGGCATCGGCCGTCACATTCGGGCGGCTTTCATAGATGACGCCGATGACGCCAAGCGGCGTGCGCACGCGTTCGATATGCAGGCCGTTGGGGCGATCCCATTCGGCGATGATCGAGCCGACCGGATCGGGCAGCTCGGCGATTTCGCGCAAAGACTGTGCGATGCCGGCGATGCGCGATGCGTTCAGCGTCAAACGATCGATGAAGGAGGCGGCGACGCCGGTGTCGGCGGCGTTCTTCAGGTCGATGACATTGGCGGCGAGAATGTCGGCTTCGGCCGCGACAAGCGCATCGGCCATGGCGCGCAGCGCAGCATTCTTGGCGTCGGTCGATGTGTTGGCCAGTGGCCTGGCCGCGGCCCTGGCGCGCCGGCCGATATCCAGCATCAGGGCTTCGACGGAATTGCCATTGGCTGCGGTCTCAAGCATGGGCTGCATCTTTCCTGTCATTCTCGGCCAGTTCCCTGTCCGCCAGCTTCTTGTCGGCCGGTTCCTTGGCCAGGGTGTCCTGGCGGCCGCCGAGTTCGGTCATGACGAGATCGTCCCGGTGGATCATGGCGGCACGGCCGGCATAACCGAGAATGGCCTCGATTTCATTGGACTTGCGGCCACAGATGCGGCGCGCTTCCTCGGCATCGTAGCCCGCGAGCCCACGGGCAATTTCGCGACCTTCGACGCCGATGACGGAGACGGTGTCTCCCCGATGGAACTGTCCGGCGACGGAGCGCATGCCGGCGGGCAGCAGGCTCTTGCCGGCCTTCAGGGCGCCTTGCGCACCCGCATCGACATGCAGTTCGCCTGCCGGCTGGAGCTGGCCGGCGATCCAGGTCTTGCGGGCGGTGACCGGCGACTTCGAGGCGGAGAACCAGGAATGACGCGCGCCATTCTCGATGCCTGCCAGCGGGTTCATGGTCTTGCCCGAGGCGATGATCATGGCGCAACCGGCGCTGGTGGCGATCTTGCCGGCATCGATTTTGGTGCGCATACCGCCGCGCGACAGTTCGGAGGCGGCACCGCCGGCCATGGCCTCGATCTCCGGTGTGATGTCGTCGATCGTCTCGAGGAAACGCGCATTCGGGTCGAGATGCGGTGGGGCGGTATAAAGGCCGTCGATATCCGACAGCAGGATCAAGAGGTCGGCGCCCGCCATGGTGGCGACGCGGGCGGCCAGCCGGTCATTGTCGCCGTAGCGAATTTCGGTGGTGGCGACGGTGTCGTTCTCGTTGATGATCGGTATGGCGCCGATCTTCAGGAGTTGCTGGAGCGTGGCGCGGGCGTTGAGATAACGCCGGCGCTCTTCCGTGTCGCCCAGGGTCAGCAGGATCTGGCCGGCCACGATCGACGCGCGCGACAGGCTTTCCGACCAGTGGCGGGCGAGCGCAATCTGGCCAACGGCTGCTGCCGCCTGGCTTTCCTCGAGTTTGAGAGCGCCTTTCGGCAGATCGAGCACGGTGCGGCCAAGGGCGATGGCGCCCGAGGACACGACCAGAACATCGGTACCGCGCGCCTTCAGGGCGGCGATATCGTCGCAGATGGCATCAAGCCAGGCCTTGTTCAGGCCGGACGCACGATCGACCAGCAGCGCCGAGCCGATCTTGATCACGATCCGCTTGCAGCGAGAGAGCGAGCGAAGCTTGGTGGCCATTACGCGTCGCCTTCTCCGTCGAGGTCGTCCTCTGTCTCGGCAGGGTTGTCGGGACGGCTGTGCTTGCGGTTTTTCTCGCGGCGCTGGGGCTGCTCGCGATTGCCGCCGGCCGAGACGATGACGTCGCGCAGCGCACGTAGCGCATCGGTCATGCCCTTGCCGGTGATCGCCGAGAGCAGAAGCGGCGTCTGGCCGCTGGCCTTCTTCAATTCGGCCATCTTCTTTTTCAGTTCCGCCTCGTCGAGCACGTCGATCTGCGACAGTGCGACGATCTCGGCCTTGTCTTCCAGCCCGCCGCCATAGGCTTCGAGCTCGTGCTTGACCGTTTTGTAGGCCTTGCCGACCTCTTCTTCCTGGGACGAGACCAGATGCAGAAGCACGCGGGTACGCTCGACATGGCCGAGGAACCGGTCGCCGATGCCGATGCCCTCATGGGCGCCTTCGATCAGGCCGGGAATGTCGGCCAGAATGAACTCGCGCTCATCGATGGTCGCGACGCCGAGGTTCGGATGCAGCGTGGTGAAGGGATAATTGGCGATCTTCGGCCGGGCGCGGGTGACGGCGGCAAGGAAGGTCGACTTGCCGGCATTGGGCAGGCCGACAAGGCCAGCATCGGCGATCAGCTTCAGCCGCAGCCAGACATTCTTTTCTTCGCCTTCGAGGCCCGGATTGGCCCAGGTTGGCGCCTGATTGGTGGCGGACTTGAAATGGGCGTTGCCGAAGCCGCCATTGCCGCCGGCGGCGAGCCGGAAGCGCTGGCCTTCCACGGTCAGGTCGATGATCAGGGTTTCGAAATCTTCCTCGAAGATCTGCGTGCCGACCGGCACCCTCAGCGTGACATCGCCGCCATTGGCACCGGTGCGGTTGCGGCCCATGCCATGGGTACCGGTCTGCGCCTTGAAATGCTGCTGGAAGCGGAAATCGATCAGGGTGTTGAGGCCATTGACGGCCTCGACCCAGACATCGCCGCCGCGGCCGCCGTCACCGCCGTCCGGACCGCCGAATTCGATGAATTTTTCGCGCCGAAACGACACAGCGCCGGCGCCGCCGTCGCCTGAGCGAATGTAAACTTTTGCTTCGTCGAGAAATTTCATCTTGGTGCCGTTGATCTTCTGTCTGGTTTTGCGGATGGATGGGGCAATCGATATAGCCGGTTGAGGCGGAGGTCAAAGAGTATCGTGAAGTTCGTCAGCTACAACATCCAGTATGGCATTGGCCAGGATGGTCGTTTTGACCCGGAGCGCATTGCGCGCGCCGTCGATGGGGCTGACGTGATCGCGCTGCAGGAGGTGACGCGCGGATTTGTCCGCAATGGCCATGCCGATCTTGTCGAAACCTTCTCGTCGCTGTTTCCGGCGTATTTCGCGTCCTTCGGCGCGGCCAGCGACGTGCTGGTCGATCATGCGATGGTCGAGGGCCGGCTGCGCGAACGGCGTTTCCAGTTCGGCAATATGGTGCTGTCGCGCTTTCCTGTTCTGGCTGCGCGCAATCTTCTGCTGCCTCGAGCGCGCACCTTCGACAAGCTCAACCTGCAGCGTGGCGCGCAGGAGGCGGTGATCGATGCGCCGGGCGGGGCGTTGCGTGTCTATTCGGTTCATCTCGACCATGTCTCTCCCGACGAGCGCATGGCCCAGATCGCCTATCTGAAGGCGCGGGCCAACGGCTTTGTCGACGAAGGCGGCGCGCTGACCGGCGCCAGCGAGTTCGCCGTGCCGGATCCGGCGCTGCCCGCCGACTACCTGCTGATGGGCGATTTCAACATGGAGCCGGAGGGGCCGGAATGTATCGCGATGGTCGGCCGGGACGATGCTTTCTATGGCCGTGTGGCACGCGCCGACCGGCCGATCGACGCGGCCGCGCATCTGAAGGCGCGGACGGCGGACGGCTATAGCTGGATCAGTCCCGACGGTGCGGTGCGCAAACATCTCGACTACTGTTTCGTCAGCGGCGGCCTGGTTTCACGATTGAAGACCGCCTTTGTGGATAATGAGACGACCGCCTCCGACCATTACCCGGTCTGGGTGGAGCTCGCCTGAGGTTTGCCCGGGCGGCGAACCGCCCGGATATCGGTGGACTAGCGGTCCCGGTTGCGGCTTTGAAAGCCGGACTGGGTTATCCGCATGTCGATCATCGGTGCCATGGCGCTGCGCGACAGGGAATAGACGTCGCTGACCCCGACAATCGTGCAGCCGAGCTTTTCCAGCACCTTGAACGAGGCCGGATTGTCGGCAAAGGCGCCGGCGGCGATTTCGGCCTGCGGCATGCGGCGGAAGACATGATCGAGCACGGCTTGCGTCGCCTCGCTCATCAGCCCCTTGCCCCAGTAGAAACGGTTCAGCCAGTAGCCGAGATGCCAGAGGCCATGGCGCAACTCGACCGACACCGTGCCGATATGCACGTCATCGGCCATGGTAATGGCAAAGAACCAGTCCGGCTTCAGGCCGGATGTCACCGTGTTCAGCCAGTCGAGCGCATCCTGCCGGTCATAGGGGACCGGCACACGCGTCAGCATGCGGGCGACGGCAAAATCCCCCAGAGAAGCTGCGATCGGATCGGCATCGCCGATCTTGTGCGGGCGCAGGGCGAGGCGATCCGTCTCGATGACCGGGCAGGGGCCGGGCATCGGCATGTCGGTCCGCTGCGTCCGGCTGCGGGGCTTGCTCAACAGCGCGCTCATCGCATTTCCCCCCAGCTCTTCAGGGACAGCCAGGTCTTGCGATCGAGCCTGTACCATTCGACCGGCACCATGCCGCCCATGGCCAGGTTGCCGACCATGCCGGAGCCCTGGAACTGGAAGCCGCATTTCTGGATGACCCGGCGCGAGGCGATGTTGGTCACCCGGCATCGCGCATCGATGCGGGCGATGTCACGGGTGCGGAAGGCCATGTCGATCAGGGCATGGGCCGCTTCCGTGGCATAACCGCGGTTCCAATAGGGTTCGCCCAGCCAGTAGCCCATTTCCAGCGTGTCTTCATCCGCCGCATGCGGCTCCAGCGCGCAGCAACCGAGGAATTCGCCGTTTTCGGCTTTGGTGATGGCGTAGACGCACTTGCCAATCTCGCCAATATTCGTGCGTCGCACAAAATCGGCGGCGTCTTTTGCCGTGTAGGGATGCGGCATGCGCGAGACCATGGTGGCGATCGCGGCATTGTTGGCGAGATGGGCAAGGGCGTCGATGTCTTCTACGTGCGGGCTGCGCAAAACGAGCCGTTGCGATAACAAGACGGGGCAATCGGTTCTCGACCGATCGGGCCTTGGCCGATCTTCGGGCGACCGCGATTGGTCGTCCCTTAACAGTAAGCTGTCCATGGTTCAGTCTCCTTCTGGTTGAAAAAAGGCATAAAAAAGAGGGGAGATGGCGCCCCATCTCCCCTTTTTTCTAGACTGAACCTGGTACGGCCAGCCGGGTCGATGAGACGCCGGCTGGTTTAAAACGCTACCGGCTTTTATTCTGCTGCTTCGGCCGCTTTCGGCATCACAGACACGTATACGCGGCCATTGGCCTTCGTACGGTAGGCGACGTTGCCGGCGGTCAGAGCAAAAATGGTGTGATCCTTGCCGAGGCCGACATTGGCGCCCGGATGCCACTGCGTGCCACGCTGGCGCAGGATGATGTTGCCTGGAATGACGACTTCGCCGCCGAACTTCTTCACGCCAAGGCGCTTGGAGTTGGAATCGCGACCGTTGCGCGATGAACCGCCAGCTTTTTTATGTGCCATGGGATTTCTCCTTTAAACCGTGTTTCTCGTTGACCGTTAGGCTGCCACGATGTCCGTGATACGGACGACCGTGTGATGCTGGCGATGACCGCGCGTGCGCTTGGAATTCTGGCGACGGCGCTTCTTGAACGCGATGACCTTCTTGCCACGGTTGTGTTCGACAACTTCTGCCTTGACGGACGCGCCAGCAACGAAGGGTGCGCCAAACGTGGCATCAGCACCTTCGCCGACAACGAGAACTTCGGTGAATTCGATGGTTGCACCAGCTTCGGCTTCCAGCTTTTCGATGGTCAGCACGTCGTTGGCGTTCACGCGGTACTGCTTACCGCCGGTCTTGATGACTGCGAACATTTTTTATCCTTTCATGTTCGTTCCGGCTCTGCCCTTGGGGTGGCCGTCTTTTTGTCAGTCGGATGGCAGGACGACGCATGCGCCTTTGTCCTGCCGGTGGGGCTCCGCCTGTGGCGAAGAACGAAAGGCGCAGGTATCCCACGCTTCAAGTCACGGGTCGCATACGTGAGGGCCCCAACGCTGTCAAGATAAAAGCTTTTGAAACCGTCACATTCGCTCTTGCATGGGGGGTGAACTGTCGCTAAGAGACAGCCCGCGCACAACTTGCGCCGACCAGCAAAGCGGAGAGGTGGCTGAGTGGTCGAAAGCACCGCACTCGAAATGCGGCATACGGGCAACCGTATCGTGGGTTCGAATCCCACCCTCTCCGCCATAACTTCATTTGTCCATACCGTAGACATAGGTACCAGTTTGTGCCTAAGGCATGGGTGACAACCTCGCGCCGAACGGGTTGTCGATGGTTTGCAAGGTTCTCCGTTCAAGATCGATCTATCCGGGATCAATGGGTGCGACGCGTAAAAGCTGAATGCCGTCGTCGACCTCCTTTTGCGCGTTTCGGCCTGGTCAGAACGGTCGAGATATTGATTGCCTTTCGATAGGTGCAAGCCCGTCCGCGGTTGGTGACGAGGACGTCCGGGTCACGGAAGGCATCGTTGATTGGGGCGCGCGCTCGGGCCGCGCAGCCTCTGTGGGTATTTCACTTGACTTTTGTCTGCAGGATCGAGAGCCGGCCGAATTTTTGCGGCTATGGCGGGGCTTCGGCATGTCGACATGATCCATGTTTTACATCTTCTGGCTGAGGTCGGGGAGGGCTCCCTGGCCCGAGGGACCTGAAAGGTCCGGCGTGCGGTTTCTGCGCCGTTGATCTTTTGGAAAGGGTCTTTTCGGCATCGCGCAGGCAGCATCGAGGGCTTGACGGGTTTCGTGCAATTTGCATTATTGATCAGATGTCAGACCAATTTAACCGGAAGACACGGCGCTGATGAGCAGGCAAAGGGACGATAGGGCGGTATTGTCGCCACTGCCTCCGGTCGATCGGGTTCAGCAGGTCACGGCGGCTCTGGCGGACTATATCAAGGGTTCCAACCTTGTGCCGGGCGACCGTTTGCCGGCGGAGCGCGAACTGATGATGGCGCTGGCGGTCGGTCGTTCGACCATCCGCGAGGTTATCCGGCATTTCCAGGCGCTCGGTGTCGTCGAGGCGCGCAAGGGCAGCGGCACCTATCTGCTCAAGCCGATTTCCGGCACCACCATCCATATGCCGCTGTCGCTGGACACGACGCATCTGCGCGACGTGCTTTTGAAGACGCTCGAGGTTCGTCGCGGGATCGAGGCGGAGGCCGGTATGGTGGCCGCCCGCAAACGCACCGCCGAGGACCTGAAGGATATCGAGCTGAAGCTCAACGAGATGGAACGGGTGCATCTGTCCAAGGGCACGTCCGGGCCCGAGGACCTGCAATTCCACCTCGCCATCTATGATGCGACCCACAATCCGCTGTTTCGTCAGCTGCTGGAACAGATGCGCGACGCCTTCGAGCGCTTCTGGGACAAGCCGTTCGACCGGCCGGATTTTGCCCGTCGGTCCTTTCCGTTTCACCGCACCCTGTTCAACGCGATCGCAGACCAGGATCCCGAGGCTGCCCGCGCCGAGACACTGAAGATCCTCGACATCGTCGAGCAAGACATCAAGGAAATGTCCCAATGAGCAACGGCTTTGATCCGTTCGAGAATGCCTCCCTCATCGTCGCTCATGACGAGGGAAATGCCTATGACGCGGTTGTTCCGCCGATCGTGCAGACCTCGCTTTTCACCTTCACCGACTATGAC
The DNA here is from genome assembly GCF_000247475.1 of Rhizobium sp. PDO1-076. GTDB lineage: Bacteria > Pseudomonadota > Alphaproteobacteria > Rhizobiales > Rhizobiaceae > Allorhizobium. Next base: position 19,361 of record NZ_AHZC01000333.1, read on the forward strand.
GACATGGTTTCGTCCTATCGCGGCGAGAAGGTCCGGCCGATCTACACGCGCGGTCTCAATCCGACCGTGCGCATGTTCGAGGAGATGCTGGCGAAACTTGAGGGTGCGGAAGACGCGATCGGCTTTGCCAGCGGCATGTCGGCAATCTCCTCCACCGTCCTGTCGTTCGTCGAACCGGGTGACCGTATCGTTGCGGTCAAGCATCTCTATCCCGATGCCTTCCGGCTGTTCGGCACGCTGTTGAAGCGGATGAAGATCGAGGTCACCTATGTCGACGGGCGCGACGAGGAAGAGGTGGCCAAAGCGCTGCCGGGCGCCAAGCTCTTCTACATGGAAAGCCCGACCAGCTGGGTGATGCAGACCCATGATGTCAGGGCGCTGGCGGCTTTAGCCAGAAGCCATGGGGTGATCAGCACGATCGACAACAGCTGGGCGAGCCCGATCTTCCAGCAGCCGATCGCGCTGGGTGTCGATCTGGTCATCCATTCGGCCTCGAAATATCTCGGTGGCCATAGCGACGTTGTCGCGGGTGTCGTTGCCGGTTCGAAGGAGCTGATCGGCCGGATCCGGGCAGAAGCCTATCCCTATCTCGGCGGCAAGCTGTCGCCGTTCGACGCCTGGCTTCTGATCCGCGGGATGCGCACCCTGCCGATCCGGATGCGGGCGCACGAGACCTCGACGATTGCGATTGCCCAGCGGCTGCAGGGGCATGATGCGGTGGAAACCGTCTGCTATCCGGGGCTCGCCAACCAGCTGCCGCCCGGCCTGTCCGGCACGTCCGGCCTGTTTTCCTTCATCTTCAAGGAGGGTGTCAATGCCCGCACCTTTGCCGACCATCTCAGGCTGTTCAAGCTGGGTGTGAGCTGGGGCGGCCATGAAAGCCTGATCGTGCCGGGCGAAGTCGTCCTGTCACAAAAAGCACAACCCAATTCCGCGGAAGCCTTCGGCATCAGCCCGCGGTCGGTACGGCTCCATGTCGGCCTGGAGGGAACGGAGGCCCTCTGGAGCGATCTCGATGCGGCGATCACTGCCGCCTCGTCTGGCTGACACCACGACAAGCAACATCAAAACAGAGGGGAATAAACAATGAAAAAACTGATTACGGCGACATTGTTCGCCACCATGATGGCGGGAACCGCCATGGCCGATACGACGCTGAAGCTGGTCGAAGTGATCACCAGCCCGGAGCGCACCGAAACGCTGAAATCGATCGTCGGCAAGTTCGAAGCCGAAAATCCCGGCACCAAGGTCGAGATCATCTCGCTGCCCTGGGGCGAAGCCTTCCAGAAGTTCGCCACCATGGTTTCTGCCGGCGAAATTCCCGACGTCATGGAAATGCCGGACACCTGGCTGTCGCTCTATGCCAACAATGGCATGCTGGAAAGCCTCGAGCCCTATCTGAAGGATTGGGAACACACGGCCGGCATGACGGACCGCGCGCTGGAACTTGGCCGTGACGTCAAGGACACCGCCTATATGCTGCCTTACGGCTTCTATCTGCGCGCCATGTTCTACAACAAGAAGATCTTCGCCGAAGCCGGCGTCGACGGCCCGCCGAAGACGATGGACGAGTTCGTCGCAGCATCGGAGAAGATCTCGAAGCTGCCCGGCAAATACGGCTACTGCCTGCGCGGCGGCCCGGGCGGCCTGAACGGCTGGATGATGTTTGCCGCCACGATGGCCGGCAACAACGAGTTCTTCAATGCCGACGGCACCTCGAAATTCAGCGAGCCGGACTGGGTCAAGGGCATCGAATGGGTCGTCGACCTCTACAAGAAGGGCTATGCGCCGAAGGACAGCGTCAACTGGGGCTTCAACGAGATCGTCGCCGGCTTCTATACCGGGACTTGCGCCATGCTCGACCAGGACCCGGATGCGCTGATCGCCATCAGCGAGCGCATGGATGCCGCCGACTACGCGGTTGTGCCGATGCCCAAGGGTCCGGCTGGCAAGTCGTTCCCGACTATCGGTTATGCCGGCTGGTCGATGATGTCGGCCAGCGCCAACAAGGATCTGTCCTGGAAGCTGATCGCGACGCTTGAAGGTCCGGAAGGCAATATCGAGTGGAACAAGCGGATCGGCGCACTTCCGGCGCTGAAGGCGGCGGAGAAGGATCCCTTCTATGCCGGCGAACAGTTCAAGGGCTGGTTCGACGAACTGGCTGACAAGGATGCCGTTCCGACCGTCATGCCGACCTATCTGGAAGAATTTGCCTTCTTCAAGGATTCGCTGGCGATCAAGACCACGCAGGAAGCCCTGCTCGGCGACATCACGCCGGAAGAGTTGGCCAAGCAGTGGGCCGAATATCTGACGGCCGCCCAGCAGAAGTTCCTGGCGAGCAAATAAGTCTCGCCATTGACGACCGGCAGGCGGCGGCCTCGAACCCGCCGCCTGCCGGCTCCTTCCCGACTGGAAACACGGCCCGCCAATCGGCCCGCCGCGAAACGGATATCCTGACGATGGCTTCACTTGCAGCCCGTGGCAGCGGCTCACAACGAGACCAGCGGCCGCTGAAGAAGCGCCTGGCGGATGCCTCCGCGCCCTATCTCTACAGCGCACCGGCGCTGATCCTGATCGTGACCGTGATGCTGGTGCCGCTGGTTCTGGGCATTTCTTATGCCTTCCGCGATATCCAGCTGCTCAAGCCGTTTTCCGGCGGCTTCATCGGCCTCGATCATTTTGCCGCACTGGCAAAGGACCAGAATTTCTACCGCGCGCTGAGAAACACGCTGTGGTGGACGGGCTGGTCAGTCGTTTTGCAGTTTGCCTTCGGACTGACGCTGGCGCTGCTGCTCGACAAGCCGTTCTATGGCCGCGGTCTCGTCCAGGCGCTGGTCTTTCTGCCCTGGGCTGTGCCGAGCTTCCTCGCCGGCCTCAACTGGGCGTGGCTGTTCAATCCGCTTGTCGGCCCTCTGCCGCATTGGCTGTTTGCGCTTGGCCTGATGAGCGAACCGGCCAATATCCTCGCCGACCCGCAATTGTCGATGTGGGGACCGATCATTGCCAATGTCTGGTGGGGCATTCCATTCTTTGCCATCACGCTGCTGGCAGCGCTGCAGGCGATCCCGCGGGATCTTTACGAGGCAGCCAGCATCGACGGCGCCGGTCCGGTTCAGCGTTTCCTGTCGATCACGCTGCCGTTTCTTGCGCCGACCATTGCCATCACGGTTCTTCTGCGCACGGTGTGGATCTCCAATTTCGCCGACCTGATCATCGTCATGACCAATGGCGGGCCGGCCGATCGCAGCCAGATCGTTGCCAGCTATATCTTCACCCAGGCGTTCAAGCGGCTGGATTTCGGTTACGCCTCGGCCATCGCACTGGTGCTGCTGGTCTTGCTGATCACCTATTCGATGCTGATCGTCGTGTTGCGGCAATGGCTGTTGAGCAAGGACTGAGACCATGACCGGCAAACGCGTAATTTCCATACTCGCCCATAGGGTCGCCATCCTTGTCTATGTGGTGTTCGCGCTCTTCCCGCTTTACTGGCTGCTCAAGGTCTCGGTGACGCCCAACAAGCTGCTCTATTCCGAGGGCATTCGCATGTGGCCGTCGCGGACCACGTTCGAGCATTTCGAATTTGTCCTGCGCCACAGCGACTTTCCGATCTTCTTCAAGAACAGCCTGATCGTTTCCGGGTCGACGGCGATCATCGTCACGGTGCTTGCCTCGCTTGCCGGCTATGCGATGTCGCGGTTCACCTTTCGCGGCAAATACTGGATCGTGACGCTGATGCTGCTGACCCAGATGTTCCCGCTGGTGATGCTGGTCGCGCCGATCTTCAAGATGCTGTCGCCGCTCGGCTTGACCAACAGCCTGACCGGCCTCGTCATCGTCTACACCGCGTTCAATGTGCCGTTTGCCACGTTCCTGATGCAGTCGTTCTTCGATGGCATTCCGAAGGATCTCGAAGAGGCGGCGATGATCGACGGGGCGACGCAGTTCGTGGCGTTTCGCCAGATCATCCTGCCGCTGACGCTGCCCGGCATCGCGGCAACACTCGGTTTCGTGTTTACCGCCGCCTGGAGCGAGCTGCTGTTTTCGCTGATGCTGATTTCCGGCAATGCCGCCGCCACATTCCCGGTCGGCCTGTTGTCCTTCGTCTCGAAATTCTCGGTCGACTTCGGACAGATGATGGCGGCGGGCGTCATGGCGCTCGTTCCCGCCTGCCTGTTCTTCCTGTTGATCCAACGTTATCTCGTGCAGGGCCTGACGGCCGGCGCCGTGAAAGGCTGATCCCATGGCATCCATCGATATTGCCGACGTCCGCAAGTCCTACGGCATCCATCCGGTGCTGCATGGCATCGACCTCAAGATCAAGGATGGCGAATTCGTCGTTCTGGTTGGTCCTTCCGGCTGCGGCAAGTCCACGCTGCTGCGGATGATCGCCGGCCTCGAAGGCGTCACCGATGGCGAGATCCGCATCGACGGCAAGCGGGTCAACGATCTCGCCCCGAAGGATCGCGACATCGCCATGGTCTTCCAGTCCTACGCGCTCTACCCGCATATGAGCGTTGCCAGCAACATGAGCTACAGCCTGCGCCTGCGGAAGATCGCCAAGGAGAAGATCGCCTCCGTGGTTGCCAATGCCGCCGGCAAGCTTGGGCTCGATCCGCTGATGGAGCGGCGGCCCAAGGCGCTGTCCGGTGGCCAGCGCCAGCGTGTCGCCATGGGGCGCGCGATCGTGCGCGAACCGAAGGCCTTCCTGTTCGACGAACCGCTGTCCAATCTTGACGCCCGCCTGCGCGAGCAGATGCGCGCCGAGATCAAGAAGCTGCACAAGGACCTGGGTGCCACCTCGATCTACGTCACGCATGACCAGATCGAGGCGATGACGCTGGCCGACCGGATCGTCGCCATGCATGGCGGCGTGATCCAGCAGGTCGGCAGCCCGCTCGAACTCTATGACCGTCCGGCCAATCTGTTCGTTGCCGGTTTCATCGGATCGCCGGGCATGAATTTTTTCGAGGGCCGCTACAAGACCAGCGGCGATGGCGCGGCATTCACTCTCGATGGTGGCGTTGTCCTGCCGCTCGGCGCCCGGGCCAACCTGCCGGACGGCAGTGCGGCGACGCTCGGCATCCGGCCGGAGCATGTGGCTCTCGGTGCGGAAGGGCCTGATGTGTTCAAGGCAACTGTCGATCTCGTCGAGCCGACCGGCTTCGGCATCATCGTGCATCTCAAGCTTGGCCCGGTTGCCTTCAAGGCGTTTACGCTCGACCGGCGTTTCCTCGGCATGCAGGGCGAGGTCTCGGTCGGACTGCCGGTGGCCAATCTGCATTTCTTCAACGAGGCCGGCGACAAGGTGTAGCCGCGGAGGGCCCGCGTCAGGCGGGTTTCCCGATCCTGTAGAAATCACGGTACCAGTCGACAAAGCGACGAACGCCCTCATCGACGGAAACGGTCGGCCGGTATCCGAGCTCATGAACGAGATCGCTGACATCGGCATAGGTGTCGAGTGCGTCGCCCGGCTGGCGCGGCAGCATTTCCCGGATTGCCGTCTGTCCCAAAGCCTCTTCAAGGGCTTCGATATAGGCCATCAGCTTCACCGGCGCGCTGTTGCCGATATTGTAGAGGCGAAAGGGCGCCAAACTGGAGGCCGGATCCTGCCGGCTTCCGTCCCATTCCGGGTTCGACTGCGCGATCGCGTCGCTGGCGCGGATAACGCCCTCGACGATGTCGTCGATATAGGTGAAGTCACGGGTGTGATTGCCGTTGTTGTAGACAGTGATCGGTTGGCCTTCGAGAATGTTCCTGGTGAACTTGAACAGTGCCATATCCGGCCGGCCCCAGGGACCGTAGACGGTGAAGAAGCGCAGGCCGGTGGTCGGCATGGCAAACAGATGCGAATAGCTATGTGCCATCAGTTCGTTTGCGCGCTTGGTTGCGGCGTAGAACTGCAGCGGATGATCCGCCATATCATGCTCGCTGAACGGCATCTTTGTGTTCGCACCATAGACGCTCGACGTGGAAGCATAGGTCAGGTGGGGGACCTGTGCATGGCGGCAGGCCTCGAGAATGTTGGTGAAGCTGATCAGGTTGCTTTCGACATAAGAATGCGGGTTTTCCAGGCTGTAGCGTATGCCAGCCTGGGCGGCCAGATGGATGACCCGGTCGAAGTCATGCTCGGCAAAGCAGGTTTCGACGGCTGTGCGATCGGCCAAATTGGCGCGGATGAAGCTGTAGCGACCGCCCTGCCTGCCTGCCGCTTCCTCAAGCAGTGCCAGACGCGCTTCCTTCAAGGCGGTATCGTAATAGTCGTTGACGACGTCAAAGCCGACCACCTCGTCACCGCGTTCGATCAGCCGTTTGGTAACGTGATAGCCAATGAAGCCGGCATTGCCGGTGACGAGGACTTTCATTGCGCCTGCTCCACGGCGCGTGGTCGCGGCAAGGCGGTGGCACGGCCGATGCTCAGATAGGTCCAACCGTCGTCCCGAAGCCTCTCGGGGGCAAACAGGTTGCGGCCGTCGAAGATGGTCTTCGTCGTCATGCGCAAGGCCATTTCGCCAAAATCGGGCGCGCGGAACTGCTGCCATTCGGTGCAGACGGCCAGCGCATCGGCACCATCGAGCGCCGAATATTTGTCACCGACCAATGTCAGGTGCGAATGTGTGCCATAGATCCGGGCCGCTTCTTCGCCGGCTACCGGATCGAAGGCCCTGACCCTGGCGCCGGCAGACCAGAGCGCTTCCATCAATACGCGGCTGGAGGCTTCGCGCATGTCGTCGGTATTGGGCTTGAACGACAGGCCCCAGATGGCAATCGTCTTGCCGGCCAGATTGCGCTCTCCGCCGAAGTGATTGGAGATCTTGTCGAAAAGCCGATGTTTTTGGCGGTTGTTGACGGCTTCGACCGCCTCGATCAGATGGGCGTCATAGCCGACTTCCCGTGCCGTCCGGGCGAGTGCCTGCACGTCCTTCGGAAAGCAGCTGCCGCCATAGCCGATGCCGGGATAGATGAAATGATAGCCTATGCGCGGATCGGCTCCGATGCCGCGGCGGACATGCTCAATGTCGGCGCCCAGCTTCTCGGCCAGATTGGCGATCTCGTTGATGAAGGAGATCTTCGTCGCCAGCATGGCATTGGCGGCATATTTGGTCAGTTCGGACGAGCGCCGGTCCATGTAGATCGTGCGCTCGTGATTGCGGTTGAACGGTTCATACAGCTCTGCCATCATCGCGCGGGCTCTTGCCGAATCCGTGCCAACGATGATGCGATCGGGCTTGAGGAAGTCCGAGACCGCGGCACCTTCCTTCAAAAACTCCGGATTGGACACGACCTCGAAAGCGGGAGCATTGCTGCGTGCCCCCAGCACGGCCTTCAGGCGCTCGGCGACCTTGTCGCAGGTGCCGACGGGCACCGTCGACTTGACCACGACGAGCTTGAAGCCGGCCATGGCTTTGCCGATTGTCTCGGCGACAGCGAGGACATATTGCAGGTCGGCGGCCCCGGTTTCGTCGGGAGGCGTGCCGACCGCCACGAACTGCATGTCCGCATGCGACACGGCCTTGGCAGCATCCGTGGTGAAGACGAGCGTGCCATCCTTGATGTTGCGCTCGACGATCGCCTGCAGGCCCGGCTCGTAGATCGGGATCTCGCCCTTGTTCAGCCGGTCGATCTTGCCCTGGTCGATGTCCATGCACATGACATTGTGGCCGACATCGGCGAGGCACGCGCCCGTGACCAAACCGACATAGCCTGTTCCAAAGATCGTAACGTTCACTGACGGGTTCCTTGCCTTGGCTCAAAGCGCGCAATCAAAGCGTGATGCAAATGCCTGCCGGTCGTAGGCCATGTGCCGCGGGATGGCAAGATTTCTACTTGGCGCAGCGCGCCTGTCGATCGCTTTGAGCCGGGGTGTAAAAATATCGCCATGATAGCCCGTGTCGAAGACATCCTTATGAAATCCTTATACCCGCAAGCCCGATTCCCTATCGAGATTTAATGCGCATCGGCGCGATGGTGCAGGCTGAATTCAACAGCAGGAGTCCATCGTGACCGATCTTTTGTTCATTGCGCTCGGCCTTGGCAGTTTCGCTGCTCTCGCCGTCTATGCGCGCCTTCTCGGCCGTCTGTGAGGTTTGCCATGTTTGAGCCTCTCCTTGGCCTCGCCGCCGCAATTTTCATCTCCGTCTATCTCGTCGTGACACTCATCCGTCCCGAGCGTTTCTAGACCTCACATCCGGAGCACATCATGTCTTCCAACGGTTGGCTGCAAATCGGCCTGCTGCTCATCCTCGCGCTCGTCACCATCAAGCCGCTCGGCCTCTATCTGGCGCGCGTCTTCGAGGGTGAGCGCACATTTCTGTCCCCTGTTCTGGGGCCTGTCGAACGCGGCATGCTCTGGGCCTCCGGCGTCGATCCGCGCCGCGAGCAGGGCTGGCTTGCCTATACGCTCGCCATGCTCGCCTTCAATGCCATGGGCTTCCTGGCGCTTTATGCGATCCTGCGCCTGCAGGCGTATCTGCCCTATAACCAGCAGGGCTTTGCCGGCATGGCGCCGGATCTCGCCTTCAACACGGCGATCAGCTTCGTCACCAATACCAACTGGCAATCCTATGGTGGCGAGACGACCGTCAGCAATTTCTCGCAGATGGCCGGACTTGCCGTGCAGAACTTTCTTTCGGCTGCCACCGGTATCGCCATTGCCCTGGCTGTTACCCGCGCATTCGCCCGCTCGGCTGGCAATACGCTCGGTAATTTCTGGGTCGATATGACCCGCGCTACGCTGTATGTGCTGCTGCCGCTGTCGATCGTTCTCGCCCTCGTCTTCATCTGGCTCGGCCTGCCGCAGACGATGGATGCATCGGTGACGGCGACCACATTGGAAGGTGCACAGCAGGCTATCGGTCTCGGCCCTGTCGCCAGCCAGGAGGCAATCAAGCAGCTGGGCACCAATGGTGGCGGCTTCTTCAACGTCAACGCGGCCCATCCGTTCGAAAACCCGTCGGCGATCAGCAACTATTTCAATATCCTGGCCATGCTGTCGATCACCACGGCGCTGATCTATGCCTTCGGCAAGATGGTCGGCGATGTTCGCCAGGGCTGGGCGCTGATTGCCAGCGTCGCCATCCTGCTGGTTGCCGGTATTGCTGCGGTCTATGTCGCCGAAACTTATGGCAATCCGATCCATCTTGCGCTGGGCCTCGATCCCTCCTTCGGCAATATGGAAGGCAAGGAAGTGCGCTTCGGCCAGGCGATGAGTGCCGCCTATGTGGCGATCACCACCGGCATTTCGAATGGCGGCGTCAATGCCATGCACGGCTCGCTGACGGCGCTGGGCGGCCTGGTGCCGATGTTTCTGATCCAGCTTGGCGAGATCCTGCCCGGCGGTGTCGGCTCCGGTCTCTACGGCCTGATCATCTTCTGCGTGCTGACCGTTTTCGTTGCCGGCCTGATGGTCGGCCGCACACCGGAATTCCTCGGCAAGAAGATCGAGGGCCGCGAGATGAAGTATGCGATGCTGGCAGTGCTTGTCCTGCCGTTTGCCATTCTCGGCTTTTCGGCGATTGCAGCCGTGCTGCCGGTGGCGATCGCCTCGCTCGGCAATGCCGGTCCGCATGGCCTGTCCGAGATCCTCTATGCCTATACGTCCGCTGCCGGCAACAACGGCTCTGCTTTCGGCGGTCTCTCGGCGAACACGCCCTGGTACAATACGACGCTCGGCATCGCCATGGCGCTTGGCCGCTTCGCCTATGCCGTTCCGGTTCTCGCCATCGCCGGTTCGCTGGTTGGCAAGACCCGCGGCACGCCGTCGGCCGGTACCTTCCCGACCCACACACCGCTCTTCGTCGGTCTGCTTGTTGCGATCATCCTGATCCTTGGCGGCTTGCAGTATTTCCCGGCGCTGGCGCTTGGTCCCATTGCCGAGCATGTCAGCATGCTCGCCGGCAAAACCTTTTGAAAGAGGCTGTCATCATGACACCGTCCCATTCCACTTCCGACTCCAAACAGGGCCAAAGGTTGTTTGAGCCCAAGATCATCAAGGGTGCGCTGAAGGATGCCGTGCTCAAGCTCGATCCGCGCCAGATGATCCGCAATCCGGTGATGTTCGTCACTGAAATCGTCGCCGTGGTCGTGACGATCCTGTTCCTGCGGGATCTGACATCCGGCATGCCGGCCAGTTTCTCCGGTCAGATCGCCGCATGGCTGTGGTTCACCGTGCTGTTTGCCACATTCGCCGAAGCCGTTGCCGAAGGGCGCGGCAAGGCGCAGGCCGACAGCCTGCGCCGGACCAAGAGCGAACTTTCCGCCCGAAAGGTCACCGGTAATGGCCGCGACATCACCACCATCCCAGCCACGTCGCTGAAGATCGGCGATGTGGTGGTGGTCGCCGCCGGCGAACTTATTCCCGGTGATGGCGAAGTGATCGAAGGCGTGGCCTCGGTCAACGAAAGCGCGATCACGGGTGAATCCGCCCCGGTCATCCGTGAAGCCGGTGGCGACCGTTCGGCGGTCACTGGCGGCACGCAGGTCCTGTCTGACGAGATCCGCATCCGGATTACAGTTGCCCCGGGATCTTCCTTCGTCGATCGCATGATCGCGCTGATCGAAGGCGCCGAACGGCAGAAGACGCCGAACGAGATCGCCCTGTCGATCCTGTTGTCGGGCCTGACGCTGATCTTCGTGATCGCCGTCGTGACGCTGTTCGGGCTCGCCAGCTATTCCGGCGTTCTGCTGTCGGTCACTGTGCTCGCCGCACTTCTCGTGACGCTCATTCCGACGACGATCGGTGGCCTGCTGTCGGCGATCGGCATTGCCGGCATGGACCGTCTGGTGCGGTTCAACGTGATTGCGACCTCCGGTCGTGCGGTCGAGGCCGCAGGCGACGTGGATACGCTGCTGCTCGACAAAACCGGGACGATCACCTTCGGCAACCGCATGGCAAGCGACTTCCTGGCCGTTCCGGGCATTTCGCCGGCGGAACTGGCCAAGGCGGCACTGCTCGCCAGCCAATCCGACGAGACGCCGGAAGGGCGTTCGATCGTGGCACTTGCCACCGGCGAGTATGGCCAGGTCCAGCCGAAAACCGCGCCGGATGCCGTTATTCCGTTCACTGCCGAAACGCGGCTTTCGGGCGTCGACATGGGCGGCCAGCGTCTGCGCAAGGGGGCCGTCGATTCGGTGCTGAAATTTGCCGGCCTCGACGAGGCGTCCGCGCCAAAGGCGTTCAACGATGCCGTCGCCCGGATCGCGCAATCGGGTGGTACGCCGCTTGCCGTTGCCGACGGCACACATTTGCTGGGTGTCATTCATCTGAAGGATGTGATCAAGCCGGGGATCAAGGAGCGCTTCTCGGCGCTGCGTGCGATGGGTATTCGCACCGTCATGGTGACGGGCGACAATCCGGTGACGGCTGCTGCCATCGCCTCTGAGGCCGGTGTCGACGACTTCCTTGCCCAGGCGACGCCGGAAGACAAGCTTGCCTATATCCGCAGGGCGCAGGAAGGCGGCCGGCTGATCGCCATGTGCGGCGATGGCACCAATGATGCGCCCGCGCTGGCCCAGGCCGATGTCGGTGTCGCCATGCAGACCGGCACGCAGGCAGCCCGGGAGGCGGCGAACATGGTCGATCTCGACTCCAGCCCGACCAAGCTGATCGAGATCGTCGAGATCGGCAAGCAGTTGCTGATGACGCGCGGGTCGCTGACGACCTTCTCGATCGCCAATGACGTGGCCAAATATTTCGCCATCATCCCGGCTCTGTTCATCTCGGCTTATCCGGGGCTGGCGGCGCTCAACGTCATGGGGCTCGCCTCGCCGCAATCGGCAATCCTATCCGCGGTCATCTTCAACGCGCTGATCATCGTCGCGCTGATCCCGCTGGCGCTGAAAGGCGTTGCCTATCGCCCGGTCGGTGCCGCCGCCCTGCTGCGGCGCAACCTCTTCGTCTACGGCCTTGGCGGCCTTGTCCTGCCGTTCATCGGCATCAAGGCTGTCGATATCGCCATCACCACGCTTCAATGGGTGTAACCATGCTGTCTTATCTTCGTCCCGCCATTTCCATGGTGGTCATCTTCACCGGTCTCTGCGGTCTCGCCTATCCCCTGGCGATGACAGGTGCCGCGCAGGCGCTGATGCCGGCCCAGGCCAATGGCAGCCTCGTTCGTCAAGGCGACACGGTCATCGGTTCGGCACTGATCGGCCAGGCCTTCACCGCCGATCGCTATTTCTGGCCGCGTCCTTCGGCGACCGGCGGTTCTACCTACAACGGCCTTGCCTCGAGCGGCACCAATCTCGCGCCGACGTCGCAGAAGCTGCGTGACCAGATGGCTGCCGCGGTCGAGGCCTGGCGGGCCGCTGGTGGTGCGGTTCCGGTTCCGGCCGATGCGGTAACCTCGTCCGGTTCGGGTCTTGATCCCGATATTTCGCCGGACAATGCGATGAGCCAGATCGGCCGCGTCGCCGGGGCTCGCGGCATGCCGGTGGCGGATGTCACATCCATCGTCGAAACCCAGGTTCAGCAGCCTCTGTTCGGGCTGATCGGCGAGCCGAGGGTCAACGTCCTTCAACTGAACATGGCGCTCGATTCAGGCGGGGCGCCAAGATAAGGTTGTCGCATGCCCGACGATTCCAGAAACAACCTGAACCGGCCCGACCCCGATGCCCTTCTCGGGCTTGCCAATCGGGCCGGGCGCGGCAAGCTCACCATCTTTCTCGGCGCCGCCCCCGGCGTCGGGAAAACCTTCGCCATGTTGTCGCGCGCCCGCATTCGCAAGAATGCGGGCGCCGATGTCGTTGTCGGCCTGGTGGAAACCCATGGTCGGGCCGAGACGGAGGCGCTGGTCGAAAATCTCGAGTTCCTGCCGCGTAAGCAGATCGACTACAAGGGACGCAAGGTCGACGCGTTCGACATCGATGCGGCGCTCGTCCGGCGCCCGGCGATCCTGATCGTCGATGAACTGGCGCACACGAACGCGCCGGAAAGCCGGCACCCCAAACGGTACCAGGATATCGAGGAACTGATCGCGGCCGGGATCGACGTCTGGACGGCGCTCAATATCCAGCATCTCGAAAGCCTGTCGGAAATCGTCGCCCAGATCACCGGCGTGCAGGTGCGCGAGACCGTTCCGGACCGGGTGCTGAAGCAGGCCGACGAAGTGATCCTGATCGATCTGGCGCCGGAGGAACTGATCAACCGGCTGAAAGAGGGAAAGGTCTATCTGCCCGACAATGCACGGCGGGCGGCCGACAGCTTCTTTCGCCTCGGCAATCTGACCGCCCTGCGAGAGCTTGCGCTCAGGCGAACCGCCGACCGCGTCGATGACCAGATGGTCGATTTCCTCAAGCAGAATGCGATCGAGGGGCCGTGGCGGACGAGCGAAAGGCTTCTGGTCTGCGTCGGCCCGGACACGCTCTCCGAAAAGGTCGTGCGGACTGCAAGCAATCTTGCCTCCGGCATGAACGCCCACTGGATCGTCGTGTCGCTGGAGCAGTCGGACATGGTTGACGACGATCCATCGCGGCAGATGCGGATCGATGCGCTTTTCCGGTTGGCGGAGCGATTGGGTGGCGAGACGAGGCGCGTGCAGGGGCGCGATTTCGTCCAGGAAATCCTGCGGATCGCCAAGCGCGAGCATGTGACGCAGATCGTTCTCGGGGCGCCGCAACGGTCCTTGTGGCAGCGGCTCCTGCGAAAGTCGCTGACCGATGCGCTGCTGGAAGAGCTGTCCGGGATCAGCATTCATCTAATCACCACGGAAGACCAGCCGACCCATGACTGGTTCGCCCCACTGAAGCGAAGATTGGCCGCCAATCGGCTGAAGGTCCGGCCAAAAGACGTGGTGACGGCGCTGGCCACTACAGCGGTTGCGACACTCGGCGGCCGGGCGATGGTCGAAATCGTGTCACTGCCGAACGTGTCGATGCTGTTTTTGCTGGCCGTGCTGGTTTCGGCCTTGCGTGGCGGCTATTTCGCAGCGGTTCTCGCCTCCGTGCTGTCGGCGGTCGCCTATAATTTCTTCTTCATTTCGCCGGTCGGCACGCTGACCATCGCCGCGCCGCACGAGGTGTTCGCCTTTATCATATTCATTGCCGCGGCGCTGATTGCCGGCGGCATCGCATCCCGGATCCGGGAGCAGGGGAAAATTGCGGCCCGCCGCGCGGCGCAAACCCAGATCCTCTACGACATCTCGTCGAAACTTGCCGGAACCGTGGACCAGGATGCCATCGTGTGGACAGCCGTCAGCCAGCTCAACGGGACGATCCAGAGACCGGTTGCATTGCTGTCGCCGATCGACGGGGTCCTGTCATTGCGCTCCTGCTGGCCACCCGATACCGAGCTTGGCGTGGCCGAGATGGCGGCTGCCAGGTTTGCCTATGAGAAGGGCGAGGCGGCGGGGGCCGGCACCGGAACGCTGCCCAATTCGACCCTGCAGTTTCGGCCGCTGCGCGGTCCGGTCGGGACGCTTGCCGTATGCGGCTACGGCATGGACGGACATGCGCTCGACCCTGTCGAGGAACGGGCGCTCGGGGCCATTCTCGACCAGGTCACCATCGCATTCGATCGTGCCATGCTGACGACGCGCAGCGTCGAGGACAAGGCGCGACTGGAACGGGAACGTTTCCAGTCGACGCTTCTGTCTTCGATTTCCCACGACCTGCGCACGCCGCTTGCGACGATTACCGGAGCGGTGACCAGTCTCAAGGAGTTCGGCGACCGCATGCCGGCGGAAAGCCGTCGCGACCTGCTGCTGTCGATCGAGGAGGAAGGTGAAAGACTGTCTCGTTTCGTCGGCAATCTTCTCGACATGACCCGCATCGAGGCGGGCGCGCTCGAACCGGTTCGCGACTGGGTCGATCTCGGCGATGTCATTCTCGACAGCGTTGCCCGTGTGCGTCGGATCTGGCCGGATCTCGACATATCCACCAGCATTGCCCCTGATCTGCCGCTGGTTCGGGCTGACAGCGTTCTGCTGGGCCAGGTGCTGTTCAACCTGCTCGACAATGCTTTCAAACATGGCGGCGGCGAGCCGGTAACGCTCTATGCCAAATTCGACGCTCGATCTGTGTCATTGTCGATCACCGATCTTGGTCGTGGCATTGCGGAGAAGGATATCGACCGGATCTTCGAGAAGTTCTATCGTCGCGGCAAGAAGGCGGATGGCCGCAAGCCTGGGACCGGCCTGGGACTGGCGATTGCGAAGGGATTTGTCGAGGCGATGGGCGGAACGATCACGGTCGAGAGCCCGGCCGTCAAACGACGCGGTACGCGGTTCACGCTGCGCTTCCCGATCGAGGACGCACTCAAGGACAGGCGGGAACCATGAAGGGCCAGCGCATCGTCGTGGTCGATGACGAACCGCAGATCCTGCGTTTTCTACGCCCGGCGCTGACCGCTGCCGGCTATGATGTGGTGGAGGCCGAGACGGGCAAGCAGGCGCTGGCGCTGGTGGCGACAGTCGCCCCGGACCTGCTGATCCTCGATCTGGGCCTGCCGGACATGGACGGCAAGGATGTGATTGCGCAGCTGCGCAGCTGGAACACGATTCCGATCATCGTCCTGTCGGCCCGCGACCGCGAAACGGAAAAGATCGCGGCGCTTGATCTCGGTGCCGACGACTACCTGGAAAAGCCGTTCGGCATCGGCGAACTCACGGCGCGCATTCGGGTCGCGCTGCGTCACAAGACGCATTCCGAGCCTGCACCCTCGACCATCCGCAGCGGCGATCTCGTCATCGATGTCGAGCACCGGCTGGTCAGCAAGGCAGAGCGGACGGTTAAACTGACGCCGAAGGAATACGACCTGCTGTTGCTGCTGGCATCCCATGCCGGTCGCGTGCTGACGCATGGCGCTTTGCTGAAACAGGTCTGGGGACCGGCGCATGAACATGATTTGCAGTATCTGCGGGTATTCATTCGCCAGATCCGGGCGAAGATCGAGACAAACGAGGCGGAGCCGGCGATCATCCTGACCGAACCGGGTGTCGGCTATCGTTTCGTGACGACCTGACTTTCAGTTCCTGGGCGGCTGATAGCCGAGGGCCTGGGACGCCGTCATGCCGGCTGTGGTGAGAAGGTCGATATAGTCGGGCTTGCGCGCTTCATCGAACCGGAACAGCGGGAAGGCGATCGACACTGCAGCAATCGGCTTGCCCATATAGTTGAAGATCGGTGCGGCCATGCAGCGTACGCCTGCCTCGCTCTCTTCCACTTCTTCCGAGTAGCCACGGCTGCGGGTCAATCGCAGTTGTTCGAACAGGGCATCCGGCTCGGTGATGGTTCGGGGGGCGAGTTTGACCATGTCCATCCTGCCGATCCGCTCGTGGATTTCATCCTCGTCGCGCCAGGCGAGCAACGCCTTGCCGAGCGAGGTGCTGTGCAACGGGTTGCGCAGGCCAAGGGTCGATTTCATCGACAGGCTGAAGGCGGAATCGTATTTGTGGATGTAGACGACCTTCTGGTCCCGCTCATCGAGAATGCCGAGATTGATCGATTCGCCGGTTGCCCGTGAGAGCTTGCCCATCGCCGGATCGGCCACGCGCAGCAGGTCGGCCTGTTCGGTGAGCGAGCGTGCGCCGAGACTGAAAAGCTTGAGTGTGAGGCCGTATTTTTCGGTTTCCGGGTCCTGCTCGACATAGCCGAGCTCGACCATGGTCTGGAGCAGCCGGTGGGCGGTGGTCTTCGAGGTCATGGCCCGCTGAGCGAGATCGGCGAGGCTGACCCGCTTGTCTTCGACAAGTGCCTCGACCACCGCAAAGACCTTGAGGACGGCAGCAACGTTTTCGGTCTTGGTCTGGGAATCTAACATCTTTGCCGTTCTGTTTTTTTTGGAATTCCATTCTGGAATTTGAGGCCGATTGTGTCAAGATGGGAATGGCCGAGCAATCCCGTCTTTTGACCAATATGATATTTCCAACTCTGCGCGCAAAAAACAGCGTTGAAAAGTGGACAGGAGTGTGATTTCTTAAAATCCGGAATTATGTTCCGAAAAATTTTCAGCCTGGGAGGAGTTGAAACATGCATTCGCTGCTGAAGCAGAAGGACCATTTTATTCAGCGCAGCGATGTGTGCGGGCTGATCGACCGGCTGACGGACAATCTGATCCATATCGAGGACAAGACAGGCGAGTTCCTGCTGCGTCTCGATGACGGGCGGGTCATCGACACCAAGGGCTGGGCCGGGTGGGAATGGACTCACGGCATCGCGCTTTATGGCCTTTTGAAATACTGGCAGCAGACCGGCAATGCCATGGCGATGGAGATCATCACTTGCTGGTTCGAGGCGCGCCTTTCGGAAGGCACGCCGACCAAGAACATCAACACCGTTGCGCCGTTTCTCACGCTTGCGCATCTTCACGAACTGAAGCCGGATCCGCGTTGGCTGCCCTATCTGGAAACCTGGGCCGAATGGGTCATGTACGAGATGCCGCGCACCCGCGAAGGCGGACTGCAGCACATTACCTATAACAGCGTCAACGACCAGCAGTTGTGGGACGATACGCTGATGATGAGCGTGTTGCCGCTGGCGAAGATCGGGCTCATCCTCAATCGTCCGGAATTCGTCGAGGAAGCGAAGTACCAGTTTCTGGCCCATGCCCAGTATCTCTGCGATACTGAGACGGGCCTCTGGTTCCACGGCTGGACCTTCGACGGCAACCATAATTTTGCCAGGGCGCGCTGGGCGCGTGGCAATAGCTGGCTAACGATCGCCATTCCGGAGTTCATCGAACTGGTCGACATGAAGGATGGCGATCCCGTTCGCCGGCATCTCGTTTCGCTGCTCGGGCGGCAGGCAGCCGCGCTGAAGGCATGCCAGGATCCTTCGGGCCTGTGGCACACGTTGCTCGACGATCCGCAAAGCTATCTGGAGGCATCCGCCACGGCGGGCTTCGCCTATGGCCTGATGAAGGGCGTGCGCAAGCGTTATCTCGGACCCGAATATCTGGAAACGGCGGAACGGGCGATGAGGGGCGTCGTTGACAATATCAGCCCCGAAGGCGAGTTGCAGCAGGTGTCCTTCGGCACGGCGATGGGCAGCGATCTTGATTTTTACCGGCAGATCAAGCGGACCTCGATGCCCTATGGGCAGGCAATGGCGATGCTCTGCCTGACGGAGCTTTTGCGCAGTCACATCTGAGAGATTGCGCTGGAGAACAGGCGGCATGGGTCCGGTCAGGAGGAGACGGATTGCATGGTGCGGGACATGGTGAGGCAAAAGGGGGCGTCAGGAGATGACGCTCGTGTTCCTTGGAGGAGGATGCAATGACCAAACTGACAAGACGAAGCATGCTGGGCGCGATGGGTGCGGCGGCTGCCGCATCGGCGTTTTCGGCCATTCCGGCATGGGCTGCCGACCGGTCGATCCGGCATTTCTGGTGGGGTAATCCGGAGCGTGACAAACGCACCTTTGCCGTGATCGACGTGTTCCAGAAGGCCAATCCCGCTATCGAGGTTTCCGGCGAGACGATCGGCTGGGGCGACTACTGGACCAAGATGGCAACCCAGACCGCCGGCCGCAACATGGCCGATCTGGTTCAGATGGATTACCGCTTCCTGTTCGAATATGTGCGCCGTGGCGCGCTGTTGCCGCTCGACGAGCATATCGGCAAGAGCTTGATGATCGCCGACTTTGACCAGGGACCGCTGGAAGGCGGTAAGGTCGACGGCAAGCTCTATGCATTGAACATCGGCTCTAACAGCCAGGTGATGGTGCACAACACGCGGGTGTTCCAGGAGGCCGGTATCGATGCCGACCTGATCAACTGGACATGGGATGATTTCGCCAAGGCCTGTGAAACCATTACCGCCAAGACCAATGGCGCGGTCAAGGGATCGGACGACCTGTCGCTGATGATCGAGACGTTCGAGTCCTGGGTGCGCCAAAACGGCCGTGAATTCTATGATGCAGACGGCAAGGTGACTGCGACCGTCGACGACGTCGCCAGCTATTGGCAGTTCTGGGCCGATCTGCGCGAGAAGGGTGCGGTCAGAGATGCGGACAAGACCGTCATCCTCGATCCGCCGATTGCCGAATCCGGCATTGCCGTCGGCGATACCGCGATGTCGCATTACTGGTCGAACCAGCTGGTCGGCATCCAGGCGGTTGCCAAGGACAAGATCGGCGCCGCCATGGTGCCGCACAAGGCGGGCGGCAAGCCGGGCCAGTTCATCAAGCCATCGATGTTCATGTCGCTCAGCCGCGATGCCAAGGATACGGATGCTGCGATGGCCTACATGAATGCCTGGGTCAACGATCCGGAAACCACCGCGATCCTCGGATTGGAACGCGGCATTCCCTGCTCGCCGAAGGTGCGTGCAGCCTTGGCGCCCAATCTGACCGAGGTCGAGAAGATGTCGGTCGATTACTTCGAGGCGATCCAGAGCAGGGTCGGACCACTGCCGCTGCCGGCTCCCAAGGGCGCCGGCGAAGTGCGCGACGCCTTCATGCGGGTCGGCACCGATGTGGTGCTTGGCAATGCGCAGGCGGCCGATGCAGCCACCGCGTTTATCGAAGAGGCGCAGTCGATCGTCGAGCGCGCCCAGTAAGACGTCCTGCGCCAATGGTTCCGGGCGGCTTCTACCGCCCGGGCCGACCACCGAGAACAAGGTCGTTTCCATGAGACGTTTCTTCGCCCGCAATGCGCCGGCCTATGTGTTCCTTCTGCCTTGGCTGATTGGGTTCTTCCTGCTCGCGCTTGGGCCGATCCTGGCGTCGCTCTATCTGTCGTTCACCCGCTACGACATGGTCAACGTTCCGGAATGGGTCGGTCTCGACAATTACGTCTACATGTTCACCCGCGACCGGCGCTTCTGGAAGGCGCTCGACGTGACCTTCACCTATGTCGCGCTGGCCGTGCCGGCTCGGCTGATCATGGCGCTCGGCGTTGCCATGCTGCTCGACAAGGGTCTGCGCACGATCGGGCTTTACCGGGCGATCTTCTACCTGCCCTCGCTGCTGGGCGCGTCGATCGCGATCGCTATCCTGTGGCGTCAACTGTTTGCCGCAGACGGCGTGGTCAACCAGATCATGGCGACCTTCGGTATTCAGGGCGCATCGTGGATCACCAATCCAAATACCTCGCTCTATACGCTGGTGATCCTTGCCATGTGGCAGTTCGGCTCGCCCATGCTGATCTTTCTCGCCGGTCTCAGGGGTATTCCGCGCGACCTCTACGAGGCGGCGGAAATCGACGGGACGCCGCGCTGGCGCCAGTTCACCCGGATCACCCTGCCGCTGCTGGCTCCGGTGATCTTCTTCAATCTGGTGCTGCAGACCATCGACGCCTTCAAGACGTTTTCCAGCGCCTTCATCATCTCAAACGGAACAGGTGCGCCGGCCGACAGCCTGCTGTTCTACACGGTTTACCTGTTCAACGAGGCGTTCAAGTTCTTCCGCATGGGCTATGCCTCGGCGCTGGCTTGGGTGCTGCTGATCATCATCGCGGTCTTCACGGCGGTGGCCTTCTTCACCTCGAAATATTGGGTGCATTATGAAAACGAGCGCGACTGATCTCGACCTCGCGATCCAGGTGGACGAGGCGGCAAGGGTCGCCCACGCGCTGAAGCTGCGGCGTGACCGGCGCGAGCGCAATGGCCGCATCCTGAAGCATGTCTTCCTGATCGGCGTGTCCTGCGTGATGCTCTATCCGCTGTTCTGGCTGCTCGCCTCGTCGTTCAAGCCGGAGAACGAGATCTTCGGCAGCCTGACACTCTGGCCGTCCGAATTCCGCTTCGACAACTATACCGAGGGCTGGAACGCGCTGCCGAAGTCATTCACGGTCTTCTATGTCAATTCGGCGATCGTCACCGGCCTTTCGGTGATCGGCAACCTGGTGTCCTGTTCGTTTGCGGCTTACGCCTTTGCCCGGCTGCAATTTACCGGGCGCAGCTTCTTCTTCGCCCTGATGATGATGACCCTGATGATCCCGTATCATGTCGTTCTCATCCCGCAATATGTGCAGTTCTTGAGGCTCGGCTGGGTCGACACCTATCTGCCGCTGGTAGTGCCGCGCTTCCTCGCGTCGGACGCCTTCTTCATCTTCCTGATGGTGCAGTTCTTCCGGCAATTGCCACGCGAACTCGACGAGGCGGCGATGATCGACGGCTGCTCGCCCTTCAAGATCTACTGGGCGATCATCCTGCCCTTGTCGCTGCCGGCAATGGGGACGGCGGCGATCTTCTCGCTGATCTGGGTGTGGGAGGACTTCCTCGCGCCGCTGATCTATCTCAATGACATCAAGAGCTACACCGTGCCGCTGGCGCTTCGCCTCTTCCTCGATCAGGAAGGCAAGTCCGCCTATGGCCAGATGTTCGCGATGTCGGTGCTTTCGCTGGTTCCGGTCGTGATCTTCTTCGTCCTGTTCCAGAAAATGATCGTTCGTGGCATCGCCACCTCCGGAATGAAGTAGGGAACAGACGCATGGCAGGATTGACGCTTCGAAACGTCGGAAAGCGCTATGGAGCGCTCTCCATCATCCAGGGGCTCAACCTGGATATCCACGACGGCGAGTTCCTTGTGCTCGTCGGGCCCTCCGGCTGCGGCAAGTCGACATTGCTGCGCATGATCGCCGGTCTCGAGGAGATCTCCGAGGGAACGGTGTCTATCGGCAGCAAGGTGGTCAACGACCTGCCGGCTTCCAAGCGCGAGCTGTCGATGGTGTTCCAGTCCTATGCACTCTATCCGCATATGAGCGTACGAAAGAACCTCGCCTTCGGTCTGCAGAATTTCAAGATGGCGCGGAACGAGGTCGAGCGTCGGGTGGCGGAGGCGGCCCGTATCCTGCAGATCGAACATCTGATGGAGCGCAAGCCACGCCAGCTGTCCGGCGGGCAGAAGCAACGCGTGGCGATCGGGCGGGCCATCGTGCGCGAGCCGCAGCTCTTCCTGTTCGATGAGCCGCTGTCCAACCTTGATGCCGAACTGCGCGTCCAGATGCGCGCCGAACTGGCCTCGCTTTATGCAAGGCTCGGCACGACGATGATCTATGTGACGCATGATCAAGTGGAAGCGATGACCATGGCGACCCGGATCGTCGTGCTCCGGGGCGGCAAGATCGAGCAGGTCGGCACGCCGCAGGAACTCTATACAAGGCCGCAGAACCTTTTCGTTGCCGGCTTCATCGGTTCGCCGAAGATCAACATGCTGCAGGCCACCATCGCCCATAGCAATGGTGTTGCGACGGCGAGAATTGCCGGTATGCCGGCGTTCGTGATCCCCGACCTGCCGACCGCCGATCCGGCGCTGACGCTCTGCGTGCGCCCGGCATCGGTGCAGGTCGGCGGCGGTGAGGTGACTGCGGAAGGCACGATCAAGCTGGTCGAATATCTCGGCAGCGAAACATTGCTGCATATCGCCCTGTCCTCCGGCCAGACGCTGCTGGTCAGCGACAACGGCCGCACGGCCTATCGCATGGGCGATCCGGTGACGATCGGCTTCAACCTTTCAGACCTCCATTATTTCGACAGCAACGGCCAGCGCGTCGAAGCCGTCCAGCACGAGAGCCAGGCCCAGTGAAGATCGCGATTGTAGGATGCGGTTCGCGGCACAAGATGTTTCGCGATTCCGTCGTTGAGGATTATGCCGACAGGCATGAGATCGTCGCCGTCTGCGACAGCAATGTCCATCGCCTGAACGAGGCCGCCAAGGCTGCGTCAAAACCCGGTACGAATGGTGTCGCAACCTATCTCGCCGGTGATTTCGACCGGCTGCTCACCGAGCAGAGGCCGGACACGGTCGTCGTGGCCACACCTGATTTCCTGCACGCGGACTATATCGTGCGGGCATTCGAGGCCGGTTGCGACGTGATCTGCGAAAAGCCGCTGACGATAGATCTTACCCGGCTGAAGATGATCGTCGATGCGCAAAAGCGCACCGGGCGCCAGGTCAAGGTCACCTTCAACTATCGCTATTCGCCGGCGCGCACGCAGATCAAGGAACTGATCGCGTCGGGGGCGATCGGAACCGTGACGGCGGTCGATTTTCGCTGGCATCTCGACCGGGTGCACGGGGCGGACTATTTCCGCCGCTGGCACCGGCAGAAGGAGAATTCCGGCGGGCTCCTGGTGCACAAGTCGACCCATCATTTCGACCTGCTCAACTGGTGGCTGGGCACGGTGCCGATCGAGGTTCTGGCGTCCGGCCGCCGTGCCTTCTATCGGCCGGAGACAGCCGTCGATCTGGGGCTTTCGGGACGCGGGCCGCGCTGCCATCTCTGTCCGGTGGCGGACAGATGCGATTTCGAACTCGATCTGGCGGCGGATCCGAGCCTGAAGGAACTCTATCTGGATGCCGAGGGTGAGGACGGCTATTTCCGCGATCTTTGCGTCTTCGACGAGGAGATCGGGATCGAGGACACGATGCAGGCCCATATCCGCTACGCGTCCGGCGTCACCGCAAACTATACGCTGACGGCCTATTCGCCTTGGGAGGGACTGGAGATCAAGTTCCAGGGTACCAAGGGCGACATCACCCATCGGCATGTGGAAGTGCATGGCGTGTTCGGCGGCGAACGAGCGCATGCCGACGAGGATGCGATCACGACGGAACTGCATCTGGCAGGAGAAGCGCCGCGGCTGGTCGAGGTGCCCAAGGCCAAGGGCCATCATGGCGGCGCCGACCCGGTCATGCTCGGTTATATCTTCGATCCGGACGGCATGGAGCTGGATCGCTTTGATCGCGCTTCCGACCATATCGGCGGCGCCTGGTCGATCCTGACTGGTATTGCGGCCAATGCGTCGATCGAGACCGGCTCGGTGGTCAACATTCAATCGATGCTACGCGCCCGCGGCATCAAACTGGAGCGGTAGAACAGATGGCTTTCGCGATACGCATCGGGGTGATCGGCATTGATCACAACCATATCTACGGCATGCTGAACGGAATGCTGAACGTCGGTGGGGTCGTTGTCGGTTGGTCCACCGGTGGAGAAACGCCGGAGACCCTGCGGCACGTTTTTCGCCAGTCCTATCCCGGCGTGCCGGAAATGTCGGTCGAGGCGATCCTTGAGGACGAGAGCATCAATCTCGTTCTCTGCGCCGGGATCAACAGCGAACGCGCGGGCACCGCGATGGATGCGATGAGGCATGGCAAGGATGTGCTCGTCGACAAGCCGGGTTGCACCTCGCAGCAGCAATTGGCGGATATCCGAAAGACGGTTGCCGAGACCGGACGGCGGTGGACGGTGTGTTTCTCCGAAAGGTTGCTGGTGCAGAGCGTGACCGTTGCGGACCAAATAATCGCCGAGGGGCGGATCGGCAAGGTGGTGCAGACCGTCGGGCTCGGCCCGCACCGGCTGAATGCGCATCTGCGGCAGCCGTGGTTCTGGGACAGGGGCCGCTTCGGTGGGATCCTCACCGATATCTGCGCGCATCAGTTCGACCAGTTCCTGCACTTTACCGGATCCACGCAGGCCAATGTGGTAACGGCGCATATCGGCAATGTCGCCAATCCCGATCGACCGGATTTTCAGGACTTTGGCGAAGTCATTCTGGCCGGGAATGGCGGACGTGGCTATGCGCGTGTCGACTGGTTGACACCGGATGGCCTGCCGACCTGGGGCGACGGGCGGATGACCATCGTGGGCACCGAAGGTTATATCGAGCTTCGCAAATATATCGACATTGCCGGCCAGCCTGGGACCGATCATGTCTTCGTGGTCGACAAGGCGGGGGTCTCTCGCGTCGATGCGGCGGGTGCCGGAACACCATTCTTCGGGCGGCTGGCACGCGATCTCGAGCAGGGTACGGAAACCGCCATGCCCCAGGCCCACGCATTTCTGGCAACGGATCTGGCGCTTCAGGCGCAAAGAATGGCGGAAACGGGAGCAGGCCAATGAGAAAACGCATTCGAGTGGCGGTCGTCGGCGCGGGGATCGGCAAGGATCATTTGACCGGCTATGCCGCATTGCCCGACCTTTTCGAGGTTCGCTATGTCTGCGATCTCAACGCTGCCCGCGCGCAGGAAGGATCAGCGCAGGCGCCCGGCAGCCGTCCGGTCACCGACATAGAGGAGGTTTTCGCCGATCCGGAAGTGGATATCGTGGATATCTGCCTGCCACCATTGCTGCACGCGCCGATGACGCTTGCCGCGCTGAAGGCTGGCAAACACGTGGTCTGCGAGAAGCCGTTGTCCGGGTCCTTGTCGGATGTGCGCCGGATCGTCGAATTGGCCGCACAGGTGGGGCGGCAGGTGTTCCCGGTGTTCCAGTACCGATACGGTGCAGGTTACCGCGCGGCACATGAACTGAAGATGCGCGGGCTGCTGGGCCGGCCCTATGTTCTTGCGCTGGAGACCCACTGGCAGCGCGGGCCGGACTATTATGCCGAGCGCTGGCGCGGCACGTGGACAGGCGAGTTGGGCGGCGCGATCGTCAGTCATGCCTGTCATGCGCATAACCTGGTATGCCATTTGGTTGGCAATATCGTGCAGGTGGCGGCATTTCTCGACACACGGGTCAACCCGATCGAAACGGAGGATTGTGCGGCGATCAGCATGCGCACTGCCGAAGGCGCGCTTGTGACGTCGTCGATCACCTTGGGGGCTGCTGGAAATGCTTCGCGTTTCAGGGCCACGTTCGAACATGTGACCCTGACATCGAGCACCAATCCCTATCAGATCGGTGCTGGACCCTGGACGTTCGAGGCAAGCGATCCGGCGCGGCAGGCCGTGATCGATGCCGTTGTGGCGTCCGTTGCAGAAATACCGCATCGGTTTGCCGGTCAGTTCAGCGACATGCATGCCCGCCTCACCGGAGGAGCCGATCTCTATCTGCCGTCGCTGGAGGAGGGATATCACTCTGTCGAACTGATGACCGCGATCTATGCATCGGCACGGAACGGGCAGGTGGTTTCTCTGCCGCTTCGTGCCGATCACCCTTTGTCCGACGGCTGGCTTCTGGCCGGGGCGGAGGTCGGCGGATGATGGGCGGGCGCTTGGTCGCTCAGGCGCCACCCCAGTTTTCCCGGATATAGGCCTCGAAGAAGTCCGAGAAGGTCGCGACCCTCAGCGGCAGGTGTTCATAGGGCGGATAGTAGAGAGTGAGCCAGATTTCCGGTGTCGACCAGCCCTCGAGGACCTGGACGAGCCTGCCCGTGTCAAGGAATTCCTCGACGATGAAATGCGGCAGCAGGGCAATGCCTTCGCCGGCGACCGCGAGCTGGGTGAGAAAATCGCCATTGTTGACGGTAAAGCGGCCGCGCGCCTCGATGCTGCGCGTGGTGCCGGCCCGGCTCAACTCCCAGATTTCGCTCATCGAATGCTCCTGGTAACTGAGGCATTCGAGCTTGACCAGATCTTCGGGGACCTGCGGCGTGCCATGGGTCTCGAGGAACTGCTTCGAAGCGACCAGAAGACGCGGCACAGGGCAGATCTTGCGCCAGATCGTCGACTTGTCGCTAGGTGGTCCCGAAATGCGGATCGCCAGATCGTAATCGTCCTCGACGATATCGACGAAGCGGTCGGAAAGGTCGATTGCGACCTGGGTCTGCGGGTGAATGATGCCGAACTGGCCAAGAACGGCGGGCAGGACTTTCATCCCGAGTGACATCGGTGCCGAAATCTTCAGCGATCCGGCCGTCACCTTCTGCAGGTCCTTGGTCTCTTCGGTGGCGCGCGCCAGCCCTTCGGCCAAGGGTGCCACGCGGGCGGCATAAGCGGCACCTGCAGACGTCAGCGAGACCTTCCGGGTCGTGCGCAAAAGCAGCTGGATGCCGAGCCGGTCTTCGAGTGCTGCGACCGTGCGGGTGATCGATGCAGGCGTGCTGTTGAGCAGCCGTGCCGCTGCGCTGAAGCTGCGTTCTTCGGCAACCGTCAGGAAGGTGCGGATGGATTCCAGTTCGCCCACGAGACAACCTTTACGTAAATCGCAATAGTCTTTGCCGAATTATGCCTATTCTATGAAAATTATCCATCCCCCATATTCGCTTCAACACTGAACACGAACCGTTTGGACGGGAAGGATCAAAACCATGATTACCCAGATCAAAGGACTGCATCACGTCACCTCGATGGCCGCCGATGCCCAGACCAACAATGACTTCTTCACCAAGACGCTTGGCCTTCGCCGCGTCAAGAAGACGGTCAACTTCGATTCACCGGATGTCTATCACCTCTATTACGGTGATGAAGTCGGCAATGCCGGCTCGGTGATGACCTATTTCCCCTTCGCCAACATGGGTGCTGGCAAGCGCGGCAGCGGCGAAGTCGCCGATACCGTCTTCTCCGTTCCGAAGGGCACGCTGCCTTTCTGGCAGGAGCGCCTGAGCAGCCAGGGCGTGGCTGAACTGGCGCCTTACACCCTGTTTGGCGAAAACCGCCTGCGCTTTGCCGGTCCGGATGGCGATGGTTTCTCGCTGGCGGAAGTTGATGGCGATCAGCGCATTCCGTTTGATCGTGGCCCGGTGGCTTCGTCCGAAGGCATCCATGGCTTTCGCGGCGTCACCATGCGGCTGCGTGACGAAGGTGCGACCGGTGAACTGCTGAAGTTCATGGGTTACCAGGAGATCGACAAGCAGGGCGAGATGGTGCGCTACGCCATTCCGGGCGGCAACGGGGCCGACTATGTCGACCTGGAAGTGCTGCCGGGTGCCAAGCATGCTCAGTCCGGTGCCGGTTCGGTCCACCACGTTGCCTTTGCCGTGGATGACCGTGCAGCCCAGCTCGAAGTGCGCAAGGCGCTGCTTGATACGGGCTATCAGGTCACGCCGGTGATCGACCGCGACTACTTCTGGGCGATCTATTTCCGCACACTAGGTGGTGTGCTGTTCGAAATCGCCACGAACGAGCCAGGCTTCAACCGTGACGAGGATACCGCGCATCTTGGCGAGGCCTTGAAGCTGCCTACCCGCTACACCCAGTATCGCTCGCAGATCGAGGCTCATCTGCCACCGATCAAGGATTGATTTGCCTTTGCCGGCCCGACCAGGGCCGGCACCAAAACGTCCACCATTTCTCCAGCACGAGGATCTTCCATGTCCATCGATAGCTATGAACATCTTCATCAGGCGCCCGAGGGCGATGCCCCGGTGGTCTTTACCTTTCATGGCACGGGTGGCGACGAGCACCAGTTTCCGGGCTTGATCGCTCGCATCCAGCCGAAGGCCGGGATTATCTCGCCACGCGGCGATGTTTCCGAATATGGCGCCAATCGCTTCTTTCGTCGCACCGGCGAGGGCGTCTATGACATGCCCGATCTCGCCAAGCGCACCGATGCAATGATCGCCTTTGTCGCGGCATACAAGGAACGGTATCCGGACCGTGCGTTCCAGGCGCTTGGTTATTCCAACGGTGCCAACATCCTGGCTTCGGTGATGTTTAAGGCGCCTGATCTGTTTGATCGGGCCGTGCTGATGCATCCGCTGATCCCGTGGACGCCGGCCGCGCAGCCAGGCCTTGCCGGCCGCAATGTTCTGATCACGGCGGGCCAGCGGGATCCGATCTGCCCGCTGCCGCTGACGGAAGCGCTTGCCGCTTATCTTGAGGGGCAGGGCGCCATCGTCCAGACCGTGCTGCATCCGGGCGGACACGAGATCTCGCAGGGCGAGATCGAGGCCATCAGCACTTTCCTTCGGGCATAAAACGAAAAGGCGGTACCGGTTTCTCCGGTGCCGCCTATTTTGCAGGTGGTTTTGTCTGTTCTAGCCGTTGCCGATGCGGATGATTGCCTTGATCAGCCCCGTCTTTTCCTTCGCCCAACGCGGCAGATCGACTGAGACCTTGTCGAGCGTCGTGCGGTGGGTAATCAATTGGTCGATCGGCACCAGACCCTTGGCGATTGAATCCCGGACATGATCGAAATCGATCCTGGTCGCGTTGCGACTGCCGATCAGGGTCATTTCACGCTTGTGGAATTCCGGGTCGGAAAAACTGATCTCTTCCTTCACGACGCTGACGAAAACCAGGCTGCCGCCATGGGCGACGTAGGCGAAGGCTTTTTCCATCGAACCGCGATAGCCGGTGGCGTCATAGACGACATCGAAGCCGTCACCCTGCGTCTCTGCGGCAACCGCGGCGCTGGCGCCATCGCCGGCAAGGATGCCCGAGTTGAAGCCCAGACGTTCGGCGGCCATGGACAGCCGTTCGGGGCTGGTGTCGAGCAAGGTCACCTCCTGGCCGGCGATGCGGGCAAAGATTGCCGTGCCAAGGCCAATAGGGCCGGCACCGATTACCAGTGCGCGGATCGGCTCAGATCCAGGGGCCGGCATCGCCGCGCGGCGTACAGCATGCGCGCCGATGGCGAGAAACTCGACTGTTGCTGCAGCCTCAAGGGAGAGATCGCCTGCCGGATACAGATTGCCCGCAGGCACGATGATTTCTTCGCACATGGCGCCGTCGGAGTGCACGCCAAGCACACTGATGGCCGTGCAGCAATTCGGCTTTCCCTTGCGGCAGGCAATGCAGGTGCCGCAGGCGATGTAGGGGTTGACGATGACGGCTGTGCCCGGCGCCAGATCGACGCCCGCGCCGGCTTCGACGACGGTTGCCGAAATTTCGTGCCCCATGACGCGGGGATAGGCGAGGAAGGGGTGTTTGCCCTCGTAAATGTGGTAGTCGGTGCCGCAGATGCCGACATGGCTGACCGCAAGGCGGGCAAAGCCCGGAGCTGGCGTCTGCGGCGACGGCCGATCAACGATTTCGAGGCGACCCGGTTCGAGGCAGAGCGCGGCTTTCATGGCATGTCCTTCCGGAAGACCCGGGATGTTGGTCAGAAACGAGAGCGGGGACACCCGCTCCCGGGCGTATGGCGATCAGCGACTGCCGCGGCGGCGCAACTGGTCGAAATAGACGATCAGGATGATCAGGGCACCGGTGATGATGCGCTGCCAGAACGAGTTGACGTTCAGCAGGTTGGCGCCGTTGTTGATGGTTGCCAGAATGAAGGCGCCGAGCAGCGGACCCTGGACCGAACCAACCGCGCCGAACAGGCTGGTGCCGCCGATGACCGATGAGGCGATGGCCTGCAGTTCCCAGCCTTCGGCCTGGGTGGCGTTGCCGATGCCGATGCGCGAGGCAAGTAGAATCCCGACGAAGGCAGCACAGGTGGAAGACAGGATATAGGCGAGATAGATCGTTCGGTTGACGTTGACGCCGGACAGTCGGGCAGCCTCCCTGTTGGAGCCGACGGCGAACAGATAGCGGCCCCAGCGGCTTAGATGCAGGAAGACATAGGCCGGGATGGCAACCACGATCACCATCCAGAACAGGCTTGGCACGCCGAGGAAATCGGCGCGGGCAAAATTGGTGAAAGCGTCGTTCGAGATCGAGATGGTCGAGCCATTGGTGATCAGCAGGCCGATGCCACGCAGCGAGGTCAGTGTCGCCAGCGTGATGATGAAGGGCGGAAGGCCCATGCGCACGATGCCGAAAGCATGGAACATGCCGATCGCCACGCCGACGAGCAGAGTGATGCCCATGGCGATCCAGAGCGGTACCCCGGCGGCGAGCAGCCAGGCCAGAATGACGCTGGCGAAACCGACCACTGCACCGACCGAGAGGTCGATGCCGGCGGTGATGATGACGAAGGTCTGGCCCACGGCGAGAATCGCCGTCATTGCGCCTTGGCGCAGCAGGTTGCTGATGTTGTTGGGTGTCCAGAAGCTGTTGGTCGAGAAAGCCAGCAGCAACCAGAGGAACAACAGGAGGCCGAGCAAGGTCAGACTGAACAGGATGCTCATGCCCCTTTTCGGCGCAACCTTCGTTTCGGTGGTGTCCAGGCTCATTGTCGTTCTCCCTGTCGTCTTTTTTGATGTCGTTCGTCTGGCAATGCCGGATGGAAAGCGGTTTACACGCCGATCGCTTCGGTCAGCACGTCCTCATGCGAGGCGGCCCGGTAATCATGGCTGGCGACCAGCCTGCCCTGCCTGAAGACATGCAGGCGGTCGGCGAGTTCATAGACTTCCGGCAGGTAGGAGGAGATCAGGATGATGCCCGCCCCCTGTTTCAGGAGTTCCGCGAAAAGGCGGTAGATCTCCGCCTTGGTGCCGACGTCGACGCCGACGGTTGGCTCGTCGAAGATGAACAGGCGGGCGCCGTGGCTCAGCCATTTGCCTATGACGATCTTCTGCTGGTTGCCGCCGGACATGGCGGACGCGAGGACCGCACGGGTCGGCGTCTTGATCTTCAGGTCGTTGATCTGCTTGTCGGCATTGGTGGTCTCGAGCTTGCGACTGATGGTCAGGCCGCGGCTCAGGCGCTTGAAGACCGGCAGGTTGATATTCAGGCCGATCGGCAGATTGAGGCAGAGCCCCTGGTCACGGCGGCTTTCCGGGGCAAGCGCGATGCCGAGATCCATGGCCTTGCGTTCGCTGTTGATGGTAACCTTGTTGCCGTCCCAATAGACTTCCCCGCCCGTACAGGGATGGCGACCGTAGAGGCCAAGGGCAAATTCGCTGCGGCCAGCACCGATCAGGCCATAGAGACCGACGATCTCGCCTGCGCGCACCGTAATCGACACATCGTTGAAACCGGGACCGCTGAGGTTTTTCGTTTCCAGGATGGTCGCGCCGATCGGCAGCTTTTCCTTGTGGTAGATCTGCTCGATCGTGCGGTTGATCATCAGGGAAATCAGTTCGGCGTCATTTGTCTCGCCAATCAGGCGGGTGCCGACATGGGTGCCGTCGCGCAGGACCGAGACGCGGTCTGCGAGTTCGAAGACTTCTTCCATGCGGTGGCTGATATAGACGATGGTGACGCCTTCGGATTGCAGGCGGCGGATGAGGCGGAAGAGCTGGGCCGATTCCTGGCGGGTCAGGTAGGCCGTCGGCTCGTCGAAGATGAGGAAGCGGATACCGCGCATGGCGGCACGGGCGGTGGCGACCAGCTGCTGCTGGCCGATGGTGAGATTGGCGAGCGTTTCACCGGCCGGCAGGTTGAAGCCGAGGTCGTCCAGGACATTCTGGGCTGCCGTGGTCATGGCGCCCTTGCGCATCAGGCCGCCGGACGACATCTCGTCGCCGAGAAACATGTTGGCAGCGACGGACAGGTGGGGGCAGAGCACGACTTCCTGATGCACGGCATTGATGCCACGCTGGATCGCCTCGTTGGGATCGGCGAGCGGCACGGGCTTGCCGCACCAGCGGATCTCGCCGGACGTGCGGGGGATGACGCCGGTCAGAAGCTTGATAAGGGTGGATTTTCCGGCGCCGTTTTCACCGACGATGGCGTGGATCTCGCCTGCCAGGAAGGTGATGGTCGCGGGTTTCAGGGCTTCGACGGCGCCGTATTTCTTCTGCAGGCCGACAAGCTCGAGGATCGGCGTTCCCGGTGGAATCCGGTCAGTCTCCAGAAGCTCCGGCGTGTCGTCGTGCCTGTGGCTGAGATCGTGCAGTCCCGTCATCGTTTCCTCCCGCGATCGCGGTTGTCTCAAGGGCAGGCTGACCTTCTCCCAAAGCCTTGCCGTCCCTGCATGAAAGTCACGCGCGGCTAGAGCCGCGCGTGACGGACGTTCGGATCAGTTGACCTTCGGGTTCAGAAGGGCGTCGATCTTCGGCTCGGCCATGTTGGCCTTGGTCACCAGATTGGCGCCGGTGTCGACGAAGGTTTCGACCTTCTCGCCCTTGGAGACGGCAAGCGCGGTCTTCACGCCATCGTAGCCCATCCGGTAGGGATCCTGCACGACGAGGCCTGCGAGCACGCCTTCCTTGAGGAAACCGACCGTCTTTTCGTCCGAGTCGAAGCCGATCACCTTGATCTTGTCGCCGAGCTTGTTTTCAGCGATCGCCTGGCCAACGCCCTGCGCCATGATCAGGTTGGAGGCGAAGACGCCGACAAGGTTCGGGTTGGCGGTGATCAGGTCGGTCATCATGTTGAGACCGGTGGTTGCCTGGCCGTCGGCATATTTGTCGGCAACGACCGTCAGGCCCGGATATTTGGCCTTGAGCTGCTCCATGAAACCATCATGGCGCTGGTCGAGCGAACCGACGCCCGGCAGGCTGGTGATGACGGCGATTTCGCCTTCTTCCTTGCCTGTGGCTTCCTTGATAGCCGCGGCAAGACCGTCGGCGGCAATGCGGCCGCCCTGGACGTTGTCGGTGGTCAAGAAGGAGGTGAATGCCTTGGAGTCGGCGCTGGAGTCGATGCCGATGATCGGAACGGACTTGGCGGCTTCATCGATCGGCTTGCCGAGCGCCTTGAATTCGGTCGGCGAAATGACGACGGCAGCCGGCTTGCCGGCGACGGCGTTTTCAAGAATGCTGATCTGGCCGTTGATGTCGGATTCCGACTGCGCGCCGAGTTCCGGAACGGTGACGCCGAGATCCTTGCCAGCGGCGCGAGCGCCGGCAAGCACGATCTGCCAGTAGAAGGATGTGGTGTCCTTGACGATGATCGGGATGGTAACGTCCTGCGCGAAGGACGCGGCCGGCATTGCCGATACCATCATTGCAGCACCGGCGACCCCGATCAGGGCGCGGCGCGTCATGCTCTTCAGAATAGACATGTGGTTCTCCTCTCAATTTGCGTCCTGTTCCTCCAGTGAGATCGTCCCGCAGAACGCGACCGAGACGATCTTTTATCGATAAAAAACATTTTACCGAGGCACGCTACTCCAGCATTCTGGAGAAATCAAGCAGGCAGAAAACACACGCTCCCTTTGCGTCAAATGCCTTGTTTTGCAGGCGTTCGGGCAGGTGCCCGCGCAAGCCTGCGGCTAGACCCGGTGGATTTCCTCCGGATAGACGACGCCCTTTTTCAGGATGATATTGCCATAGATCCTGAGTTCCGTCGTAGCGACGATGAAGGCCGCATTGGCGGCGCGCTCATAAAAGGCGAAGCGCTCGAGCGACGTCAGCTTGAAGTCGCCGCTGAGACGTTTGACCATGTCGTCAAACTCCTGGCAGATTTCCGGTACGGTGACCGGATCGCCGACGATTTGCATGTACCAGGCTGCCTCATCGACGAACTGGTCGAGCGGCATATGCGCGAGGATGGCCTCAAGGACCGCCACGGCGCCTAGGCCATCGGCCCGTACAACGGGCGGTCCGATCGTGCTTGCGGGGAAATTGCCATCGGCGATGACGATTTCGTCGCCATGGCCCATGGTGGCTATTGCGTGAAGCAGTTCCGGTCCAAGCAGAGGATGAATTCCCTTCAGCATGGCATACTCCTATTCGCGGACCGGCGCATCGCCGAGCGGCGGGGCGACCAGGGTGTGAGGCTCGAAGGGCGCGAAGGCGGAAGCGGGCAGTTCTTCCTCGGTCAGCGCCATGTTGCGGTTCAGGCTTTCCGGTTTCGCGGTCCCGATGATGACGGAGGCGACGGCCGCGTGATGCAGCGGGAACTGGAGCGCATACTGCGCGAGCGGCTTGCCTGCGGCTTTCGCCACCTCTTCCATGGCGCTGACCTTGGTGAGGATCTCCTCGGTCGCCGGCGCGTAGTCGAAATGGGCGCCGGCGACAGCACCGGTCGCCAGGATGCCGGAATTGAAGACGCCGCCTGCGGTGATCGAGGTGCCGCGTTTCTCGCAGAGCGGCAGCAGTTCCTCGACAGCCGAGCGGTCGAGCAGCGAGTAGCGGCCGGCCATCAGGATGACGTCGATATCGATATCGGCCATCATATCCAGGCAGGACGGCACTTCGTTGACGCCAAGGCCGAAGGCCTTGATGGCGCCGGAGGATTTGAGTGCGTCGAGCGCCTTATAGCCGCCGTCGCGCAGCTGCTTCACATAACGGTCGTTGACCTCGCGGCCGTGGGTGTAGACGCCGATGTCGTGGACATAGAGCATGTCGATGCGGTTGAGGCCGAGCCGTGCATAGCTGAAATCGACCGATCGCATGATGCCGTCATAGCTGTAGTCATAGACCAGCTTGAACGGCAGCGCGTCGACGAAGCCGACATTGGGCACCTGGTCGCGGGGCACTGGCGCTAGAAGGCGCCCGACCTTGGTGGAGAGTACATAGCTGTCCTCCGGCTTGTCGCGCAGGAAATCGCCGACATAACGTTCGGCCTGGCCGAAGCCGTAATGCGGTGCGGTGTCGAAGTAGCGGATGCCGTGGTCCCATGCTGCCTGGAGCGTAGCCAGGCCAGCTTCGCGCGGGCAAGGGCGATATAGGCCGCCGAGCGGCGCCGTCCCGAAACTGTATTCGGTGACCTCCAGGGTCGTTTTGCCGATGCGTCTGGTCTTCATGCTTCTCTTCCGGGTTTCTGTTTTACAAATCAGAGCGTGGCGCCGAGATGCCAGGGCACGAATTCGTTGTCGCCGTACCCGAACAGCTCGCTCTTGGTCTTCTGGCCCGAGGCGGTGTCGATGATCAGGTCGAAGATCTCGCGGCCGAGGCCGGATACCGAGCCCTCGCCGGTGGCGATGACGCCGCAGTCGATGTCCATGTCCTCTTCCATCGCACGGTAGAGTGCTGTGTTGCTGGTCAGCTTGATCGACGGCACGGGTCGGCTGCCGAAACAGCTGCCGCGGCCGGTGGTGAAGGCGATGACATTGGCCCCGCCGGCAACCTGGCCTGTCGCCGATACCGGATCGTAGCCGGGCGTGTCCATGAAGACGAGGCCGTGTTCGGTGACGCGTTCGGCGTAGTTGTAGACGGCGGTCAGCGGCGAGCGGCCGCCCTTGGCCACGGCACCGAGCGACTTTTCCAGAATGGTGGTCAGGCCGCCCTTCTTGTTGCCGGGCGAAGGGTTGTTGTCGAGCGAAGCGCCGTGCTGGGCGACATAGGCCTCCCACCAGGAAATCAGTCCATCGAGCTTGACGGCGACGGCGTCATTCACCGCGCGGCTGCGCAGCAGATGCTCGGCCCCGTAGATTTCCGAGGTTTCCGACAGGATGGCCGTGCCACCCGCACCGGCGAGCAGATCAACCGCGACGCCCAGCGCCGGGTTGGCCGTGATCCCGGACAGGCCGTCCGAGCCGCCGCATTGCAAGCCGACGATGATCTCGCTGACCGAAATCGGCTCGCGGCGGGCGGTGCCGACTTCGGCGGCAATCTCGCGCAGGATGCCCAGCGCATTTTCCACCGCGCGGCGCGAACCGCCAGCATCCTGGATGTTGAAATGGCGTTTTCCTGCGCCTGCGCCGCTCTGGCCATAGAGCGTGAGTTGGTTGACCTCGCAACCGAGGCCGACCATCAGCACGCCGGCGAAATTCACATGGCGGGTGTAGCCTGCCAGCGTGCGATGAAGCGTGCGCATGCCGTCGCCGGTCGAACTCATGCCGCAGCCTTGGTCATGGACGATCGGCACGAACCCGTCGATGCCGTCGTAATGCGGCAGGATGGTGCGATTGGCCGCTTCGGCAATGGCCCGACAGACGGTGGTGGAACAGTTGACGCTGGCGATGATGCCGACGAAATTGCGGGTCGCGGCGCGACCATCGGCGCGGCGGTAGCCCATGAAGGTGCGGGCTTTGTCGGCCGGGGTTGCGGCCTCGGGCTGGGCAAGGCCGGTGACCGACAGTCGGTCCTCGTCAAATGCAAGGTTGTGGGAGTGGACATGATCGCCGGCGGCGATATCGATGGTCGCGCGGCCGATGGCCTGGGCGTATTTCACCACGGGCTCACCCTTGCGAATGGCGCGGACAGCAACCTTGTGGCCGGGGTCGATCCTGATGTGCGCCACCGCGCCGCCGGGAAGCACTTCGCCGGCTTCGATTGCGATTGTCGTGACAGCGACATTGTCGTCTGCAGACAGCAGAATGCAGGCAGTCTTGCTCACCCGTTCTCTCTCCCTAAAGCCCGACCTTCAAGTCGGATCATTGCTTTTGTCTTTTATCTACAATAGACAGATTGACGTCAATGGCCATGATGCGGACAAAGCAGAAAACCGCACCGGCGAGGCAACGGGAGATGATCGAAATTTCGGGAAGTTCAGAATTTTCAAGCCTTTGCGCTTGATGGTTCTCTTTGGTGCCGATCAAGGGTAGATCGGGGCAGGGGCCCCGGATACGGATTCGGCGGTACAACCAACCCAGATACGGCAGACAGATGGCCAAGCAAAATACCGTCTTCAAGGATGCGTATAACCGCACACTGAAACTGATCGAGGAGACTGACTCCCTGCCGTCCGAACCGGAACTCGGCGGCGCTCTCGGTGTCAGTCGGACAACCGTGCGCGCCGTGCTGACGCGGCTTGGCGAAACAGGCCTGATCGTCTGGGACAAGCGGGCGAAAACGGTTTTGCGGCGGCCGAGTAAGAGCGATTATTTTCCGTCGGAGGAAACGGATTCCTTGTCGGAAATCATCGAGCGCAGCTTCATGCGCCGCATTCTTGCCGGCGGCGCGCAACCTGGCATGCAGATCAACGAGCTGGAACTGGCACGCGAGATCGGCACGGGGACGACGAGCGTTCGCGAGTTCCTGATCCGCTTCAGCCGCTTCGGGCTGATCGAGAAACGGCCGAACAGCCACTGGGTGCTGAAGGGGTTTACCCGCGAATTTGCGTTGGAGCTGACGGAAGTCCGCGAGATGTTCGAACTGCGCTCGGCGGCGCGATTTGGCCATCTGGCTGAGGATCATCCTGCCTGGGCCGAGTTGAAAGAGGTCGAGGCCCAGCATCGCGAACTGCTGGCGGATATCGACAAACGCTATTCCGAATTCTCCGAACTCGACGAGCGTTTCCATCTGCTGGTGCAAAAAGCGTCGAGCAATCGGTTCATCATCGATTTCTACGACATCATTTCGATCGTCTTCCATTACCATTACCAGTGGAACAAGACCAATGCGCGAGCCCGCAACGCACGGGCTCTGGAAGAGCATACCGACTATATCGACGCGCTGTTTTCACGGGATGCAAAGAAGATTGAGGAGGCTTGCCGGCGGCATCTGAAGTCGGCTCGCGAGACGCTGCTGCAATCGATCCAGGACGCGGAATGAGGGGCGAACCGTTGTGCTGCTCGTCGCGGCGGCGCGGAACTTGGCTATTGCCATGCAAACCCGCCTTGTCCTAACTCCTGCGGTCGGTGCAATCGCCTGTGGTCAGATGCCAAGCGAGTTGCCGCTTGTCTTTTATCGAAATGGAGTTCGCTGCTGATGGAACGCGTTGCCCTTAATCCTGATCTGTCATTGAGCAGGATCGTCTATGGCATGTGGCGGCTTGGCGAGGACCAGGACACCTCGATGGCTCATGTCCAGGCCAAGGTCGAGAGCTGTCTTGCGCAGGGAATCACGACAATGGATCACGCCGATATCTATGGCGGCTATACCATCGAGGCGATCTTTGGCGCGGCACTGAAGGCTGCGCCGCAGCTGCGTGACCAGATCGAGATCGTCACCAAATGCGGTATTGTTGCCCCGGCGGGGCGGCATGCAAGCGCCAGGGTCAAACATTACGATACGACCACTGCCCACATCAACGCTTCGGTCGAGGCCTCGCTGCGCGACATGGCGACCGACCATATCGACCTTCTGCTGATCCACCGGCCGGACCCGCTGCTCGACCCGGACGAAACCGGTTCGGCGCTGGATGCCTTGGTGGAATCGGGCAAGGTCAGGGCCGTTGGGGTTTCGAATTTCAGGCCATGGGACTATGCGCTGCTTCAGTCCTCGATGGAATCGACGCTGGTGACAAACCAGATCGAGATCAGCCTGATGGAGCCGCAGGCGTTTACCAATGGCGATCTAGCCTATCTGCAGGAGCGGATGATCCCCCCGATGGCGTGGTCGCCACTCGGCGGCGGCTCGCTGTTTGACGGATCGAAGCCGGAGCTGCTCGCACTGTTGAAGCGGATTGCCGGCGAGCAGGGTGTGGATGAACCGGCCGTCGCGATTGCCTGGCTGCTGCGTCATCCGGCGAAGATCATGCCGGTGATGGGAACTAATTCTCTGGCCCGGATCGCCCGG
Organism: Rhizobium sp. PDO1-076; assembly: GCF_000247475.1. GTDB lineage: Bacteria > Pseudomonadota > Alphaproteobacteria > Rhizobiales > Rhizobiaceae > Allorhizobium. Next base: position 58,081 of record NZ_AHZC01000333.1, read on the forward strand.
ATCGGCGATGCCATGAAGGTGGAGCTTGATCGGCAGAGCTGGTTCGAGCTCTACTCGTTGGCTAAGGGGCATGAGGTTCCCTGACGACGGCCGCCACGGAATTTCATTCGCCGGCGGTCTCCGGATCACGTCGGCGCGCCGCCCTTGGAGCGCATGCGCTTGCGGAACGCGGTCGGTTTTTCGTTGAAGCGATCGCTAAAGGCTTCATAGAAGCGCGAAACCGAACCGAAGCCGGATTCGAAGGAGACATCGGTGATCGACAGGTCGGTTGCGATCAGCAGCGACTGGGCCGTATCGAGACGATGGCGGATGATCGCCTGGTTGATCGTCAGACCGACGGCACGCTTGAAGACGGACATCGCATAATTGGGATGCAGGCCGGCATCGCGGCCGACGTCTTCAGCCGAGATTTCATCCAGCGCATGCTCGGCAATATAGCGCAGCATGCGTTCGACATTCTCCACCCGTTCGCTGTCGCTATGGCCGAGGCTGGCAATCGCCGAGCCTTCCTCGCGCAGGTCGCGCCAACCATCGCGCTCGATGCGCAACACGCGGGCGGTCAGTTCGTTGCGGACAATTTCGCTGAGGCCCTCGTCGGCAGAGAGCAACTCCTCGCGCCAGCGCAGGAAGATGTCTCGGTCATAGGGACGAAGTTCTGTCGCCTCGATCATCGCGCCACGAAATACGGCGTCGCGAAACCGGGTGAGGTTGGCGAGGCCGAGGAAGAAGGACATCGGCACATAGAGGCATATGAAGCGAGTTCCCTCGGCGCGATCGATCACTTGGTGCGGGATCATGCCCCAGAACAGGCATAGACGGCCTTTGCCGACGGTCAGTTCGCGGCCGTCGAACCAGTAGGTCATATGGCCGTCCAGGACAAAATTGAGTTCGATCTGGCTGTGCATATGCGGCCCCGCCATGCGCTGGACGAAAAGGGCTTCGCCTGCACAAAAGCGATGGTCGCCGAAGATCACCAGCGGATGGCGCGGGTCGTGGTCGGGATGGACCGGGACAGATTCGTCCTGAACAACGGATTGCAGAGGCATCATGCTTAGGATCCCGGAGAAGTTACGCAAAAAGTCGGTAGATTATTACGGCTTTGCGGCTGATGATCAAGGTGAGCTGACTTGCATGTCCGGTGGGATCCGGATCGCACCAGCTCTGCCATATGCGATGCATACCGGTCATAGGGAGGAAAACATGACCCTTTTCAAGAGCCTGAGCGGGCTCGCGCTCTCCGTAGCGCTGTTCTCGACTGCCGCATTTGCCGGCGAAATCACCATCAATTCCGACCATTCCGATCCGGTGCCGAAGAAGGCGATGGAAGAGTTGATCGCAGACTTCCAGAAGGCCAATCCGGATGTGACGGTCAAGTGGAACAATTTCGACCACGAAGGCTACAAGTCCGCGATCCGCAACTTCCTGACGGCCGACGCGCCGGATGTGGTTGCCTGGTATGCCGGCAATCGCATGGAGCCGTTCGTCAAGGCTGGCCTGTTCGAGGACGTCACCGATGTCTGGACGGCCAATGGCCTCGACGAGCAGCTGAAGTCGTCGGCGCCGTCGATGACGATCGACGGCAAGAAATGGGGCATGCCCTATACCTATTACCAGTGGGGCATCTACTACCGTAAGGACATCTTCGCCGAGCAGGGCATCACCCCGCCGAAGACCTGGGCCGAGCTGCTGGCGGCTTCGGAAAAACTGAAAGCTGCCGGCATCACGCCGTTCACCATCGGCACCAAGGCCCTGTGGCCGACCGGCGGCTGGTTCGATTATCTGAACCTGCGCGTCAACGGCTACGAGTTCCACATGGAGCTGACTTCGGGCAAGGTTCCCTACACCGATCCGCGCGTGAAGGCTGTGTTCGAAAAGTGGGGCGAGCTGGTCAAGGCGGACTACTTCATCGCGAACCATGCTGCCATCGACTGGCAGGATGCCGTGCCGCAGCTGGTGCAGGGCAAGGCTGCCATGTATCTGATGGGCAATTTCGCGGTCGCCACTTTCAAGGAGGGCGGACTGAAGGAAGAGCAGATCGGCTTCCTGCAGTTCCCGGAAATCACCCCCGGCATTCCGGTGGCTGAAGAGGCTCCGACCGATACGTTCCACATCCCATCGGGTGCGAAGAACAAGGAAGACGCCAGGAAATTCCTAGCCTATCTCGCGTCTCCGGCGGCTCAGACCAAGATGAACGCGACGCTCGGCCAGTTGCCGGTGAACAATACCGCCGAAAAGCCGAACGATGTGTTCCTCGACGCCGGCTTCACCATGCTGTCGAATGCCCATGCGCTGGCACAGTTCTATGACCGTGACGCCCAGGCCGAAATGGCCAAGGCCGGCATGGAAGGCTTCCAGGAATTCATGGTCAAGCCCGACAATCTCGACCGCATTCTTGAGCGGCTCGAAAAGGTCCGCGCCCGCGTCTACAAATAAGGACCAAGGTCCTCCCGCGCCGGGTGCCGTCGACCTCGTTGTTTTCGGCATCCGGCTGCTATTCCCTTCCCGTTTCCAAAGGTGCCGCCGTGAGCAACGCCGTCTCCCCCTCATCCAGCTTCTGGAAGAAGAACCAGCAGAAGCTTGCGCCCTGGCTGTTTCTCGCGCCGGGCATGCTGATGTTCGTGATCTATGTCCTGGTGCCGATCTTCCAGTCCATCTGGATCAGCTTCCACGATTGGGACGGGCTGGGTGAACAGGTCTGGATCGGGTTCGACAACTATGTCGAACTGCTCGACGACGACACGTTCTATGTCGCCCTGAAGAACAACCTGATCTGGCTGGTGCTCTATCTGCTGTCGATCCCGGCGGGTCTTGCGGCCGCGCTGTTCCTCAACCAGACGGTCACCGGTATCCGGCTCTACAAGTCACTGTTCTTCTTTCCCTTCGTGATCAGCCAGGTCGTCGTCGGCCTGATGTTCACCTGGTTCTATGCGCCGGATTTCGGTCTGTTCTCCAAGCTGACGGAATGGCTGACGGGCGAGCAAATCGCCGTGCTCGCCGACGAGCGATTCGTCACCTACGGCATCATCGTTGCCGGTCTCTGGCCGCAGACGGCCTATTGCATGATCCTCTATCTGACGGGTCTCAACAACATCAATCCCGAGCAGGTGGAAGCCGCCCGCATGGACGGGGCCAAGGGCGTCAAGCTTTTGTGGAACATCATCCTGCCGCAGCTCGGACCGGCAACCTTCATCGCCATGGTGGTGACCGTGATCGGCTCGCTGCGTTCCTTCGACCTCGTCTCGGTCATGACTGCCGGCGGTCCCTACGGTTCCAGCCAGGTGCTGTCCTATTTCATGTATGAGCAGGCGCTGTCGGAATACGGTTTCCGCATGGGCTATGGCGCGGCAATCGCCGTCGTCCTGTTCCTGATCATGATGATCTTCATCTCGCTGTTCATCGTGCGCATGCTGCGCCAGGAAAGGAACGCCTGATGTTCCCGACACCCATCGAAAAAGCCTCGCGCTTCGTCCAGACCGGCTACAAGATCCTGCTGCCGGTGGCGCTCTTTCTCTGGCTGCTGCCGCTGATCGGGGTGGCGATCACCTCGGTGCGCCCGGCGGGCGACCTGGCGGCCGGCAATTATTTCGGCATTCCGTCGGCCTTTGCCGGGGTCGAGAACTATACCGCCGTATTCCGCGATTCACCGATCGGCTGGTACATCCTGAATTCGTTCAAGGTGACGATCCCGACCGTGATCGGCGCGGTGGCGCTGTCGTGCCTGACCGGCTTTGCGCTGGCGGTCTACAGGTTCAAGAGCAACCTCGTGCTGTTCTTCCTGTTCGTCGCCGGCAATTTCATTCCGTTCCAGATTCTGATGGTCCCGGTGCGCGATATGACGCTCAGGGCCGGCCTTTACGACACGACGATGGGCCTCGTGCTCTTTCATGTCGCCTTCCAGACCGGTTTCTGCACGCTGTTCATGCGCAATTTCATCAAGGGTCTGCCGTTCGCGCTGATCGAATCGGCGCGCGTCGAGGGCGTGTCGGAATGGCGGATCTTCCGTCATATCGTGCTGCCGCTGATGCGGCCGGCAATCGCGGCGCTTTCGGTTCTGGTCTTCACTTTCGTGTGGAACGACTACTTCTGGGCCACCGTGCTGGTCCAAGGCCAGCATGCGATGCCGGTGACTGCGGGTCTTTATTCGCTGAACGGACAGTGGGTCGCAGCCTGGCATCTGGTTTCCGCCGGCTCGATTGTCGCGGCGCTGCCACCGGTCGCCATGTTCTTCCTGATGCAACGGCATTTCATTGCCGGCCTGACGCTTGGAGCCACCAAGGGATGAGTGAAATCGTAACCGTCGATGAAATTGTCACAGTTGACTCTGGCCAGCTTGCGCTCAGCCTGCGCCTGCCTGATCTTGGCATGCCGGAAATCCTATCCTTCGGCACGGTCCCGGTCGAGGTCGATCCGCTGTTCGACATCGAACGTTCCAGCCGCGTGAACGGTATGGATATCGCCGTGCCGACATCGGTTTTGCTGCCAACCGGCGGCATGGGCTTCTTCGGCTGGCCAGCAATTTCAGGGCATCGGGCAGGGCGCGATTTCGTCGCGCAGTTCGGCGGCTGGTCGGTCGAGCGCGACGGCAACCGCACCGTTTTGAACGGCGCCGACATGGTGGCAAAGCTCGGCATCACCATTGCGCTCTCCGCCCATGCGTCCGGCCTGATCTCGATGGCGACGGAACTGACCAATCTGGGCGATGGCGATTACCAGCTCGACCGCTGCATGGCCGCGACCTTCCTTGCGCCCGCCGGCGATGTGCAGTTGATGAGCTTTACCGGCATCTGGGGCCGCGAGTTCCAGACGCGCCGCGAATTGCTCGGCAATGGCACCTGGATCCAGGAAAGCCGGCGCGGCCGGACCTCGCATGACCGTTTCCCGATGCTGTTTATCGAGAGCGAAACCCAGGTCTTCGGCGTGACGCTCGGCTGGAGCGGCAATCACCAGATGGTCATCGATCGCACCGACGACGGCCAGCGGCTGGTGCATCTGGGTGAATTGTTCGAGCCGGGCGAGATCGTTTTGCAACCGGGCGAGAGCTACAAGAGCCCGATTGCCTATGCGGGTGCCGACAGCCAGGATTTCCACGCCTTCGTTCGTGACGAGCTGACCCAATGGCCAGGCGGCAGGATGAGTCCGCGTCCGGTGACGCTGAACACCTGGGAAGGCAATTATTTCGACCACCAGATGGGTTCGCTGAAGGCCCAGGCGACGGCCGCGGCCGAGCTTGGCATCGAGCGTTTCGTGCTCGACGACGGCTGGTTCGGCAAGCGCGACAATGACACGACCAGTCTCGGCGACTGGGACATCGATGCGCGCAAGTATCCCGATGGCTTGAAGCCGCTGGTCGATCATGTGACGGGTCTCGGCATGCAGTTCGGCATCTGGTTTGAGCCGGAAATGGTCAACCCGGTGTCCGAACTCTACAAGGCGCATCCGGACTGGGCGCTGCAGATCGAGGGGCGTCCGCTGCTTGAATCGCGCACCCAGCTGGTGCTCGACCTGACGCGGCCGGAAGTGTCGGACTACCTGTTCGGCAAGATCGATGCGGTTCTGGCCCATCATGCCGTATCCTATGTGAAGTGGGACATGAACCGGGACCTCACCCATGCGGGCGGGCGTGATGGCAAGGCGAAGATCGCCGCGCAGACGCGTGCCGTCTATGCGTTGATGGACCGGGTCCGCACGGCACATCCGAATGTCGAGATCGAAAGCTGTGCGTCCGGTGGCGGCCGTATCGATTATGGCGCGCTGGCGCGCACCCACCGCGTCTGGACCTCGGATTGCACCGATGCGCTGGAGCGGCTGGAAATCCAGCGCGGCGCCTCGGTTTTCGTGCCGCCGGAAATCCTCGGAAGCCATATCTCGGCCTCGCCGAACCACCAGACTGGGCGGCGCCATACGCTGTCTTTCCGCGCGCTTGTCGCGATCGCCTATCATCTCGGCGTTGAACTCAATCCGCTGGAACTGACCGAAGACGAACGGTCGGAACTCAAGGTCTATATCGAGGCCTACAAGCGCTTGCGCGGTCTGTTGCATGCGCCGGGTGCCGCGTTCCGGCTGGAGCCGATCGATGGACGTTATGTCTGGGGTGCGGCCAGCGCTGAGAAGATCGTCGTGATCGTGGCGCAGGGGCCGCAGATGGTCGGCGAACAGCCAGCACCGCTCAGGCTGCCCGACAGCATCACGGAGTTCGGTGGCACGTGGCGGATCGCCAATGTGCTTCCGGCCGCACCGCAATTCATCCGTATCTCCGAGGGGCAGACGAAACTGTTGGCCGGCGAGATCAGCTTCCAGTTGTCGAGCACCAGCCTTGCCGGCCTGCCACTGCCGATGCTGATGCCGGAAAGCGCGCTGCTCCTCGAACTCGAACCTTTCAAGGGAGGCAAGACCCATGTCTGATGTGCGCCTGCGCGACGTCAAGAAACAGTTCGGCGCGCTCAGCGTCATCAAGGGCGTCGATCTCGACGTCGAGGATGGCGAGTTCTGCGTCTTTGTCGGCCCGTCCGGCTGCGGCAAGTCCACGCTGCTCCGGATGATCGCCGGTCTCGAGGAGATCACTTCCGGCTCGCTGGCGATCGGCGGCCAGGACATGACCAAGGTCGGCCCGTCCGAGCGCGGCGTCGCCATGGTGTTCCAGTCCTATGCGCTTTATCCGCATATGACGGTGGCAGAGAATATCGGCTTTGGTTTGCGCATGACCGGTCACTCCAAGGAGATGATCGCGGAGCGGACGGCTGTTGCCGCCAAGATGCTGCAGCTCGAGCCATTGCTGGAGCGCAAGCCCGGCCAGCTTTCGGGTGGCCAGCGCCAGCGCGTGGCGATCGGCCGCGCGATCGTGCGCAATCCGGAAGTCTTCCTGTTCGACGAGCCTTTGTCCAATCTCGATGCGGCTTTGCGCGTGCAGATGCGCGGCGAGTTGTCGAAGCTGCATCAGGACCTGAAGTCGACGATGATCTATGTCACGCATGATCAGGTCGAGGCGATGACGATGGCCGACAAGATCGTCGTGCTTTCGGCCGGAAAGATCGAGCAAGTCGGTTCGCCGCTCGAACTCTACCACCGGCCGAACAATCTCTTCGTTGCCGGTTTCATCGGGTCGCCGAAGATGAACTTTCTCAAGGTGCAGGTCTCGGTCACCGATGGCGCGGTTTTGGTTGGTCTGCCCGGTGCCGAGATCTCCATACCAACACACGGCGTGACGGTGCCCGCCGGCGAGATGACCTTCGGTATCCGCCCCGAGCATATCGATGCGACGGGCAAGGGTGACGTCGTGCTCGAAAGCACAGTGAACCTTGCCGAATATCTCGGCTCCGAGACGCTGTTCTTCGTCACGCTGGCCGATGGATCGGAACTGTCGCTGAAGGCCGATGGCCTGGCGCGCGAAAAGCCGGGCGACAGGCTGAAGATCGGCATCAATACCAAGGCCTGCCATCTGTTCAACAAGGATGGCATGGCCGTCATCAACGGGGATCTCACGCGATAATGCTGGGCGTATGTTACTATCCGGAACACTGGGACGAAACACGCTGGACTGATGACGCCCGGCGCATGGTCGAGCTTGGCATTTCTTTCGTTCGGATCGGCGAGTTCGCCTGGTCGCGGCTTGAGCCTTCGCGCGATACATTCGACTTCGGCTGGCTCGACCGGTCGATGGATATTCTGACCAAGGCCGGTCTGAAGATCGTGCTCGGCACGCCGACGGCAACGCCGCCGAAATGGCTGGTCGACGAGCATCCGGACATTCTGCCCTATGATGAAGACGGCAAGGTTCGCGGCTTCGGCTCGCGCCGGCACTACACGTTTTCGTCCGAGACCTGGTGGCGCGAGAGTGCGCGCATCGTCGAGATCGTGGCCGCGCGCTACGGCAATCATCCGGGTCTCGTCGGCTGGCAGACGGACAATGAATATGGCTGCCATGACACGACGGTGTCCTGGGGGGGTGAAGACCTGAAGAGCTTCAAGCGCTGGCTGAGGTTGCGCTACCAGTCGACGGACCAGCTTAACGAAGCCTGGGGCTCCGTGTTCTGGTCGATGGAGCTTGCGAGCTTCGACGAGGTCATGCTGCCGAACCTGACGGTGACGGAGCCCAACCCGGCCACAAGGCTCGATTTCTGGCGCTTCCATTCGGACCAGGTCGCGGCCTATGACAAGATGCAGTGCGAGATCATCCGCAAACATTCGCCGGGGCGCTGGATCACCCATAATTTCATGGGCTTCGTTTCGGATTTCGACCACTTCAAGGTTGGCGACAATCTCGATCTGGCGTCCTGGGACAGTTATCCGATCGGTTTCGTCGAGAAGTTTCCCTTCTCGGAAGACGAGCGCAATCGCTGGGCGGAAACCTCGCATCCGGATATCGCGCCCTACCACCACGATCTCTACCGCGCTGTCGGCAAGGGCCGTTTCTGGGTGATGGAGCAGCAGCCGGGACCGGTCAACTGGGCGCCCTGGAACCCGGTGCCGAAGCCGGGCATGGTGCGGCTCTGGACCTTTGAAGCGCTGGCGCATGGCGCCGACGTCGTCAGCTATTTCCGCTGGCGCCAGGCACCGTTTGCGCAAGAGCAGATGCATGCCGGTCTCAACCTCGCCGGTCTCGACGAGCTGTCGCCGGGCGGGATCGAGGTGCTTCAGGTGGCCGAAGAGTTGAAGGCGCTCGGGCCTCTGCCGGAGACGGGCAGGGCATCAGTTGCGCTGGTGTTCGACTACCAGAGCTACTGGACGACGATGATCCAGCCGCAGGGCAAGGACTTCCGCTACGAGGAACTGTGCTTCCGCTGGTACGAGGGTCTGCGCCGTCTCGGTCTCGACATCGATTTCGTCCGGCCGGGCGCGTCGCTGGAGGGCTACGCGCTGGTTGTCGTTCCCTGCATGACCGAGGTCGACACGGCGACCCAGTCGGCGCTGGAAAAGGCGACCGGCCATGTGCTGATCGGGGCGCGTACGGGTTCGCGCGACAGGAATTTTGTCATTCCGGAAAACCTGCCGCCGGGTCCGCTCGGGGCGCGAACCGGCAATCGTGTCATCCAGGTCTCGACGCTGCGGCCGGGACTTTCGGATGCGGTTTCGGGCGCTGTTTCCGGTGCCGGTATCCGCTGGCGCGAATATCTGGAGACGTCCGCCACTGTTCTCGCCCGCTTTGCGGGCGGCGATCCGGCGCTGACCGAGAAGGACCGGATGCTCTATCTCGCCTGCTGGGCCGATGAGGCCTTGCTGGCGAGCGTTCTGACGCTTGCGGCGGAAAGGGCTGGTCTCTCCACCCTGGCGGTGCCGGATCACATCCGCATCCGTCGTCGCGGCGACCTGACCTTTGCCTTCAACTATGGCACCGAGGACTGGGCGGTTCCCGCCAGCGCAAAGCTTGCGCTCGGCGAGGCCGTTCTCAAGCCACAGGCGGTTGTCGCCTGGCGTTAGTTGCCTGGGTCTTTTTACCGGCGTCAAAAGCGGTTCAGATCGAAGATCATGGGAGGGGCGCCACGGGTGCCCCTCGTTGATTTTGGCCCTTGCCTTCGCGGCCGGTCATGGCAAGTTGCGCGCCATGACAAAAGTGATCCTCATCGTTCTCGATGGCTTGCGCTATGACGCGGCCCGCAGTTGTCTCGGATATATGGAAGGCCTGGTGCAGGCGGGCATGGCGGAGGTGCGCAAGCTGACCTGCGAGTTGCCGGCGATGTCGCGGCCGCTCTATGAGACGCTGTTGACCGGGCGGCGTCCGGTGGAGCACGGCATCGTCAGCAATGGCGTGGTGCGGCGTTCCGAGGGCGACAATCTGTTTGCCCGCTGTCGGGCTTCAGGCAAGGTCACGGCTGCCGCCGCCTATCACTGGGTGTCAGAACTCTATGTTTCGTGTCCGTTCGACCGCCATCGTGACCGTATCCTGGTGAATGGCGACGGTGATATCATGCATGGGGTCTTCTATTGGGACGACCACTATCCCGACAGCCATCTGTTTGCCGATGCCGATTGGCTGATCTCCAGCCACAGCCCCGATTTCCTGCTGCTGCATCCGATGAATGTCGATGATGCCGGTCACCGCCATGGCGGCGACAGCGTCGGCTATCGCAACGCCGCGCGTGTTCAGGGCGATCTGCTGGCGCGGCATCTGCCTGGCTGGCTGGCGCTCGGATACAAGGTCATCGTCACGGCCGACCACGGCATGGGCGACGACGGCAATCATGCAGGGCCGACGCCGCAGGAGACGCATGTGCCGTTTTATGCGCTCGGCTTTCGGCTGGGTGCGGAGACTGTCCTGCCGCAAACCGAGATTGCCGGCCTGATCTGCCAGTTGATGGGCGTCGATGCCGGAGAAATGCCGTCTTATCGAGGGCCGCTTGAAATTCTGGCCTGAAACCCGTGCCGCGTGATCCGGAATCGCTTTCGGCACCGTAGTTGTCCGTAGACTATGTCGATCGGGAGCGGACCATGGCAGACTTTACCGGCATGACCTCGCTGGAGCCAGGCTATACGGCACTTGTGCTGGGCGCGAGTGGCGGCATTGGGTCTGCCTTCGCCGAGGTATTGGGTGCCGATCCTCGCTGCGGCGAGGTGGTTCGCCTGTCGCGCAGTGTCGATGGCTTCGACGTTGCGGATGAGGATAGTGTCGCTGGCGCTGCCGTGCGGCTTTCCGGTTCCGTGGGCCGTTTCGACCTGATCCTCTGTGCAACAGGGGCCTTGACGATCGAAGAGATGGGGCCGGAAAAGGCGATCAAGGCCATCCGGCCCGACACGATGGCGGCGCAGTTCGCGGTGAACGCGATCGGTCCGGCGCTGGTATTGAAACATTTCTCGCCGCTGCTTGCCAGTGATCGCAGAAGCCTGTTTGCGGCGCTCTCTGCCCGTGTCGGCTCGATCGGCGACAACAGGCTGGGCGGCTGGATTTCCTATCGCGCGGCCAAGGCGGCGCTGAACCAGATCGTCCGGACCTCGGCGATCGAGATTGCCCGGACAAGGCCGAAATCCGTTGTCGTCAGCCTGCATCCGGGGTCCGTGGAGACGGGGCTGTCTTCTGCCTATGCCAAAGGGCACGACCGCCTGCCGCCGACGGACAGCGCGATGATGATGCTGTCCGTGCTCGACAGGCTGGAGCCCGCACAGAGCGGTTGCTTTTACGCCTATGATGGCCAGCCGATCGACTGGTAGGTCAAACCACGGCGGACTGAACGCCCACTTCCTGCCTGTCTCGGCACGATCAGATTGACGGAGACGTCTCTTCAATCAGCAGGCCGCTGGTCCGCAACAGCGAGGTGAAGCGACCGCCAAGAGCGCTTAACTGATCGTAATTGCCCATCTCGATGATCTTTCCATGATCCAGGAAGACCACCAGGTCGGCTTCGCGGATGGTCGAGAGGCGGTGGGCGATGATGAAGGTGGTGCGGTGCTTGCGCAGCCGGTCGATCGCCTGTTTCACCCGTGCTTCCGTTTCGACGTCGAGCGCGCTGGTTGCCTCGTCGAGCACCAGGATCGGGGCGTTCTTCAAAATGGCGCGCGCAATCGCGATGCGCTGGCGCTCGCCGCCTGACAACCGGTTGCCACGCTCGCCGACAACTGTGTCGTAGCCGATCATGCGGCTTTCGATGAAATCGGTGGCAGCGGCGGCCTCTGCCGCCTTGATGATGTCTTCTTCGCTGGCATCCTCGCGGCCAAGGCGGATATTTTCCTTGATCGAGCGGTTGAGTAGGCCCGCATCCTGGAAGACCGTGGCGATGGCGTGACGCAGCGACTTGCGGGTAATTTTTGCAATGTCGTGGCCGTCGATCAGGATCTGGCCAGATTGCGGCTGGTGGACGCGCTGGAGCAGGTTGATCAGCGTCGTCTTTCCAGCACCCGTCGGGCCGACGATCGCGACCGTCTGGCCTGCCTGAACGCGGAAGGAAACGTCGCGCACGCCCTGGGTGGTGGAGGCGAAGTCGAAGGACACATTGCGGAATTCGACGTCGCCTTTCACATTGTTCAGTTCCGTCGCCCCGATCGATTCCTCGCGGTCCTGAACGGCGTCTTCCAGCTGGTAGAAGTCCTCGAGCTTCGAGCGCGCCTCGAAAATCTGGTTGGCGAAGGTGATCATCTGGTCGAGACGGGCAATCAGCAGACCGGCAAAACCGGTAAAGGCGATGACATCGCCGACCTTGAGCTGGCCGCTCTGGACGAACATCGTGCCGATCACCAGGATGATCAGCATGGAGAGCGTCGAGGCGATCCGGTTCAACGCACCGGCAATCGCCCACCAGTCTAGGACGGGATACTGGGCTGCGAGAAGTTTCGTCGTGTATTCCTTGAGCGCCCGGGTTTCGGCTTCAATGCGGTTGTAGCTGTGCAGCACCGAAACGTTGCTGATCGAGTCGCTGACGTGGGAAAAGACGGTGTGATAGTGGCTCTCGACCGAGGCCTGACCTTCTTTGGTGCGGTTCATCACGGTCTTGCCGATGATGACGTACAGAATGGCGAGCACGATCAGCACCGAGGTCAGGCGAACATCCATCGAAAATGCGGTTGGTATCAGCAGCGTCAGGGCAACGGCGGTTGCAAGGTGGGTTCGCATGAATTCGAGCCAGAGGCCGAACAGCGTCTCGCCGGCGCGCAGAAGCGTATGCAGGGCGTTCGAGGTGCCCCGTTGCTGATGCCAGCGCAGGGGCATCGAGATGATCTTGCCGAAGGACTTGGTCAGCAGGTCGGCGCGGCGGCCATGGGCGAGGCGATCGGCCTGTCTGGCAACGAGCACATAGGCGACCGTGTTGAAAATGCCGAAACAGCCCCAGGCGATCAAAATCGAGCTCGCGTCACGCTTCTCCGATATCGCATCGATAATGCGGCCGAACAGAATGGGCTCGATGATGGTTATGGCCGCGAGAACGACGTTTGCGAGCACAACAAAGGACACACGCAGCCGATAGGTCGCAAGATATTTCAGGGCCTTGAAATATACCTGTATCAGGGACAATCGCGTTTACCTCCAGATGGATGCTCAGTGGTGATCTGCTTCAAACGGTTTTCGCTTCGTCTGACAAGAGGAAAGCGCTGGATTCCTGCAATGGCTGTACTGGTTGAGGCGATCCGGGCAGAGGCGATCCCAGCAGGCTGGCGATACTCGCAGTAGCCGATGTACCGGCAGAAACCGGATGATCCGTTTCATGCAAGCCCTACGAAATTTTGTGGTCGATTTTTAATACCCTCCTAACGCAATATGATAATATTTGTTCATATTGCGTTGGTTCATTCAGAATGACGAGCCTCGTGGCTTTTTCGTGATTTTATAAGCACACAGTTATTCAGGGGGTCTGGGTGAATATTAACCAGCTATTGCATTTTTTGGTCGTCGCGGATGAATGCAGGTCAGCGACCGAGGTCGTGGAAGAGCTGGAAAAACTCGTTGCCGCTTATGGATTCGACTATTACGGGCTGGTGCGGCAACCAAAGCCTGACGAAAATCCGCTGGAGCTTGTGCTGTGCGGGCGCTGGCCGGAGGGCTGGCCGCAGATTTATATTGCCAAGAAATATGTGCTGATCGATCCGACCATCCGTTATCTGTCGCAAGCGCAGTCGGGCTTTCGTTGGCGTGACACGGCTCATGCTTTCCGTGCCGATCCGCATCGCAAGCGCATGGAGCGCATGTTGATGGACGGCATGCGTTTCGGCCTGCTCGACGGTTACATCTTTCCGGTGCATGGCCGGACCGGTCTGCTCGGCAACATGACCGTCGGCGGAAAGCCGATCGATCTGTCGCCGATCGAAATCAGCCTGTTCGACGCGGTGGCAAAAAAGGCCTTCTGGCGGTTGCTTGAACTGACCCGGGAAGGGGATGTGGATTCTGCGAAGGCGATCGACGCGCGAATGACCCGACGGGAGATGGAAGTGCTCAGCTATCTGGCCGATGGCCTGACCTCGAACGAGATCAGCAAGATCCTGAAAATCTCCAATCACACGGTGGATTGGTACATGAACGGTATCCAGGACAAGCTGAACGCTAAGAACAGGCAGCATGTCGTGGCGCTTGCCTTCCGGCTCGGGCTGGTAACCTGAGGACGACGGCAAATTTCAGATAGCCGCTCAAGGTAAATTGAACTTCCTAAAACAACGCGCTATGAATTTTCTTCGCAGGTGCACAATGCCCTGGCATATCGTTTTGGGGAGACCGAATTGCCAATATCCAAGATCCTTGTCGCCAACCGTTCCGAAATTGCAATCCGCGTGTTTCGCGCCGCAAACGAACTGGGCATAAAAACGGTTGCGATCTGGGCGGAGGAGGACAAACTGGCTCTCCATCGCTTCAAAGCGGACGAGAGTTACCAGGTTGGTCGCGGCCCACATCTGGCCCGTGATCTTGGACCGATCGAAAGCTATCTCTCCATCGAGGAAGTGATCCGCGTCGCCAAGCTGTCGGGTGCCGATGCCATCCATCCAGGCTATGGGCTGCTGTCGGAAAGTCCTGAATTTGTAGACGCCTGTAACGATGCAGGTATCATTTTTATCGGCCCCCGTGCCGATACCATGCGCCGACTCGGCAACAAGGTGGCGGCACGCAACCTTGCGATCGAGATCGACGTGCCGGTGGTCCCGGCGACCGAGCCGCTGCCGGACGATATGGCGGTCGTCGCCAGGATGGCCGAGGAGATCGGCTATCCGGTGATGTTGAAGGCCTCCTGGGGCGGCGGCGGGCGCGGCATGCGCGCCATCCGAGATCCGAAGGATCTGGCGAGGGAAGTCACTGAAGCCAAGCGCGAGGCGATGGCCGCTTTCGGCAAGGACGAAGTCTACCTGGAAAAGCTGGTCGAGCGGGCCCGCCACGTCGAAAGCCAGGTTCTCGGAGATACCCATGGCAATGTCGTGCATCTGTTCGAGCGCGACTGCTCCGTCCAGCGCCGCAACCAGAAAGTCGTCGAGCGTGCTCCGGCTCCTTATCTGAGCGAAGCGCAGCGGCAGGAACTGGCGAACTATTCGACGAAGATTGCCAAGGCGACGAACTATGTCGGCGCCGGGACGGTCGAGTATCTGATGGATATGGATACCGGCAAGTTCTACTTCATCGAGGTCAATCCGCGTATCCAGGTCGAGCATACCGTGACCGAGGTCGTGACCGGCATCGATATCGTCAAGGCGCAGATCCACATTCTCGATGGCTACGCCATCGGCACACCGGAATCGGGCGTGCCGCGCCAAGAAGACATCAAGCTCAACGGTCATGCGCTGCAGTGCCGCATCACCACGGAAGACCCGGAGCAGAACTTCATTCCCGACTATGGCCGCATCACCGCCTATCGCGGCGCGACCGGTTTCGGCATCCGCCTGGACGGTGGCACGGCCTATTCCGGTGCGGTCATTACCCGGTTCTATGATCCGCTTCTGGAGAAGGTCACCGCGTGGTCGCCGAGCCCGGAAGAGACGATTGCCCGCATGCACCGGGCGCTGCGCGAATTCCGCATCCGTGGCGTTGCCACAAACCTGACCTTCCTCGAGGCGATCATCACGCACGAGAAATTCAGGGACAACACGTACACGACGCGTTTCATCGACACGACGCCGGAACTGTTCCAGCAGGTCAAGCGCCAGGACCGTGCGACCAAGCTGTTGACCTATCTCGCCGACGTGACCGTCAACGGCCATCCGGAAGCCAAGGGCCGGCCGAAGCCGTCTAAGGAAATCGCCGAGCCGGTGGTGCCGTTCACGCCGGGCGATATTCGTCCGGGCACGAAGCAGAAGCTGGACGAACTCGGTCCGAAGAAGTTCGGTGAATGGGTACGGGCGCAGAACCGTATTCTTGTGACCGACACGACAATGCGTGACGGCCACCAGTCACTGCTGGCGACCCGTATGCGCACCTATGATATCGCCCGCATCGCAGGGACCTATGCGCGCGCACTGCCGAACCTGTTTTCGCTGGAATGCTGGGGTGGTGCCACCTTCGACGTTTCCATGCGCTTCCTGACGGAAGATCCTTGGGAACGGCTGGCGAAGGTTCGTGAAGATGCGCCGAATCTCCTGCTGCAGATGCTGCTTCGTGGCGCAAACGGCGTCGGCTACAAGAACTATCCTGACAATGTGGTGAAGTATTTCGTCCGTCAGGCGGCAGCCGGCGGTATCGATGTGTTCCGTGTGTTCGACTGCCTGAACTGGGTGGAAAACATGCGCGTTTCGATGGATGCGGTGGCCGAAGAGAACAAGATCTGCGAAGCGGCGATCTGCTACACCGGCGACATCCTCAATTCGGCGCGTCCGAAATACGATTTGAAATATTACACGTCGCTTGCCGCCGAACTCGATAAGGCGGGTGCGCATATCATTGCGGTCAAGGACATGGCCGGCCTGCTGAAGCCGGCTGCGGCGCGTGTGCTGTTCAAGGCGCTGCGCGAGGCGACAGACCTGCCGATCCACTTCCACACCCATGATACATCCGGCATTGCTGCTGCAACCGTGCTTGCGGCCGTCGAATCCGGTGTCGATGTCGTCGATGCGGCGATGGACGCCCTGTCGGGCAATACCTCACAGCCTTGCCTTGGCTCGATCGTCGAGGCCCTGCGCGGCACGGAACGCGACCCGGATCTCGATCCGGAATGGATCCGCCGGATTTCCTTCTACTGGGAAGCGGTCCGCCACCAGTATGCGGCTTTCGAAAGCGATCTCAAGGGACCCGCATCCGAGGTCTATCTGCATGAGATGCCCGGCGGCCAGTTCACCAATCTCAAGGAGCAGGCGCGCTCGCTGGGTCTGGAGACCCGCTGGCACGAGGTAGCGCAGACCTATGCCGATGCCAACCAGATGTTCGGTGATATCGTCAAGGTGACGCCGTCGTCGAAGGTCGTCGGCGACATGGCGCTGATGATGGTCAGCCAGGACCTGACAGTAGCCGATGTGGTCAATCCGGCCAAGGACGTTTCCTTTCCGGAATCGGTCGTGTCGATGCTGAAGGGCGATCTTGGTCAGCCTCCGGGCGGCTGGCCGGAAGGCCTGCAGAAGAAGGCGCTGAAAGGTGAAAAGCCCTATACGGCGGTTCCAGGCTCCCTGCTGGAGGAAGCGGATCTCGTGGCAGAGCGCAAGGCGATCGAGGACAAACTCGAGCGCAAGGTCGATGACTTCGAGTTTGCTTCCTATCTGATGTATCCGAAGGTTTTCACCGACTATGCGCTGGCGGCCGATACCTATGGTCCTGTCAGTGTTCTGCCGACGCCGGCCTATTTCTACGGTCTGGCTTCGGGCGAAGAGCTGTTTGCCGACATCGAGAAGGGCAAGACCCTGGTCGTGCTCAACCAGGCGCAGGCCGAAGTTGACGAGAAGGGCATGGTCAAGGTGTTCTTCGAGTTGAATGGCCAGCCGCGGCCGATCAAGGTTCCTGATCGCAATCGTGGTGCCTCCAGTGCCGTTCGTCGCAAGGCGGAAGCCGGCAATGCGGCGCATCTCGGCGCACCGATGCCGGGTGTTATCTCCACCGTTGCAGTCACCGCCGGCCAGACGGTCAAGTCGGGCGATGTGCTGGTGTCGATCGAAGCGATGAAGATGGAAACCGCACTGCATGCGGAAAAGGATGGCACAATTGCTGAAGTTCTGGTGCGCACCGGCGACCAGATCGATGCCAAGGATTTGCTGATCGTCTACGGCGCCTGACATTCCGTTTGGGATTGCAGAATAAAAGAAGCCCCGCCGAGCGATCGGCGGGGCTTCTTTCGTTCAGTCTGAAGACTTCAGGCGAAGATCACTTCGCCTTGCCGAGCTTGACGCCCTTTTCCGGGCTTGCAACCTTCTTGCCATCGACGGTGATCGCGTAGGCGCCCTTGTCTGCGCGCGTGACGGCGATCGCCACGGTGCGGCCATCAAGGGTCACATTGGCTTCGAAACCGTTCCAGTGGTCAGGCAGAGCCGGATTGACGAAGAGCTGGCTGCCCTTGCGGCTGATCCCGAGCAGGCCTTCGACGGCGAAGCGATAGAGCCAGCCGGCCGAGCCCGTGTACCATGTCCAGCCGCCACGGCCGACATAGGCCTCGCCACCGTAGATATCGGCGGCGACGGCATAGGGTTCGACGCGGTAGCGTTCGGCAGCTTCGGCATCAAGCGCATGGTTGATCGGGTTGAGCAGGCCGAACACGCGCCAGGCATCACGGGTGCGGCCGGCTTTTGCCAGCGCCAGACCCAGCCAGATGGCCGCATGGGTATACTGGCCACCGTTTTCGCGCACACCCGGCGGATAAGCCTTGATATAACCCGGATCGACAGGTGCCTTGTCGAAAGGCGGGGTGAACAGGCGGACAATGCCACCTTCGTCATCGATCAGCTTGGATACGGCCGCATCGAGCGCCTTTTCGACATGGTCCGGCTGGCCCACGCCCGACAGAACGCTCCAGGACTGCGCGATCGAATCGATGCGGCATTCCAGCGATGCGTCCGAGCCGAGCGGCGTGCCGTCGTCGAAATAGCCACGACGATAGTATTCGCCGTCCCAGCCCGCCGTTTCGAGCGCTGCCTTCAGCGTGTCGATATGGGCGGCCCAGCGTTCGCTGCGGGCGGTATCCTTGCGCGCTTCGGCATAAGGCAGGAAGGCCTTGAGCGTGGCGGCGAGGAACCAGCCGAGCCAGATGCTTTCGCCCTGGCCCTTGGCGCCGACGCGGTTCATGCCGTCATTCCAGTCGCCGCCGAGGATCAGCGGCAGGTTATGTTCGCCGGTGCGGGTAATCGCGAGATCCAGCGCACGGGCGGCATGTTCGTAGAGGTCAGCCTGTTCTTCCGAGCGGGTCGGCTGGAAGAAGGCATCGTGCTGCGACATGCGCAGTTCCGGTCCTTCGATGAACGCGATCTTTTCGTCCAGAATGGCCGTGTCACCCGTGGCGGAGACATACTGGTCGATGGCATAGCCCAGCCAGACGACGTCGTCGGAGATATGCGTGCGCACGCCGGCCTCGGTTTGCGGCAGCCACCAATGCTGCACGTCGCCTTCGATGAACTGGCGGGCGGCGGCATTGAGGATCTGCTTGCGGGCCAGCGATGGCTGCTGGAGCAGGAAGGCCAGCGTGTCCTGCAACTGGTCACGAAAGCCGAAGGCGCCGCTTGCCTGGTAGAAGCCGGCACGGGCGAAAATACGGCATGCCAGCGCCTGATAGGGCAGCCACCGATTGACGAGATGATCGAAGGCCTTGTCGCCAGTCGAGACCTGCAACTGGCCGGTAAAGCCGTTCCAGAAGCTGCGATTGGCCTCCAGCACGCTGTCGAAATCGACGCCGCGCATGGCCGTGACCAATGCTGTCGCCTTTTCGGCCGTGTCGGTTTCCCCGAGCAGGAAGGTCAGGTCACGCTGCTGGCCGGCGCCGATGTCGATATCGAAGGCGAGTGCCGCGCACGGATCGCTTTCGGTTTCGATCGAACCGGACAATTTGGCGGTCCGGGCCAAGGCTTGCGGCAGCTTGATCGTGCCATGACGGCCGATGAATTCGCGGCGGCTGGACGTGTGGCCGACCGGCGCCGAGGGGCCGGCGAGGAAGGCAAAACGACCCGGATAGTTGATGTCGAAGGGGTTGCTCGCCAGAAGCGCGCCAGTCTCCTCGTCATAGGTCGACAGCACGAAGGGCGCGGTCTTCTGGCCGTTGTTGCCGAGGATCCATTCCGCATAACCATAGACGCGGAAAGTCCGCGATTCCGTGCCGGTGTTGCGCAGGACAAGCCGGGACAGCTTGACCGGGCGTTCCCGATCGACTGTCTGGGTCAGTTCGATTTCCAGATTGTCATGCGTGCTGGCAAAGACGGAGTAGCCTTGGCCATGACGCGTCTCGTAGGTCGCAGTGTTGTCGAGGTTCAAGGCACTGACGGGTGCGTAGGTACGGCCACTTTCCAGGTCGGCGACATAGAAGGCCTCGCCCGGGCGGTTGGTGACGGGATCGTTGGTCCAGGGGGTCAGTTGGTAATCGCGTGAGTTCTGGCTCCAGGTGAAGCCGGGGCCTTCTGCTGCGACATGGAAGCCGAACTGCTCGTTGGTGATGACGTTGATCCACGGCTGCGGCGTGGCCGAACCGGCCGCCAGGCGCACGACATACTCGCCGCCGTCCCTGGAGAAGCCACCGAAGCCGTTCCAGAAGTCGAGATCGCCGCCATCGGGGAGCCTGGCTGCGCTGTCGACCGGGGCCGGCAGGGCAGGGATGATGCCGGGCCATTCCGGTTCGGCGCCATCGGGTACACGCGGCGTGGCAAACAGTGACACGGCGCGATTGACCTGATCGACGATCTTGCCGTTTCGGGCATGCAGCACGACGCGTGCAGCGCCGAGAAGGGCCTGGGTTGCGGTCTCGTCGTTGAGATCGTTGCGCACAGTGAAGACATGCTGGCGACCGGCGCCATCCGGCAGACGATGGCGCAGGTTTTCCGCCAGCTGATCCAGCGCATGCTGCATGTCCTGCGCATAGGACGTGGCGCGTTCGTTGACGATTGCCAAGTCGATCACCAGCCCGCGGCGACGCAGATACTCCAGCGCACTCAGGGCTTCGCGGGCGATCTCGATGTCCATGTCATCGTTGATGCGCAGCGCAAAGATCGGGAAGTCGCCCGAAATCGCCATCGGCCAGAGCGCCGACTGCGAACGTTGGCCGGTGCGCACTGTCTCCGGATCGGCCCGCAGATGCGTGTCGGGATAGACCAGGTAGCGGCCGAGATGCTGGAAGGCTGCGGCCTGCTGCGAGGTGATGCCGATATGGCGCAACTCGACCTGTACGCGGGTCCAGGCATGGATCAGTTCATGGCTGAAGGCATCCGGGTGGCGGTAGCGGTCGATCGCCTTGTCGATTTCCTCACGATTCGGGGCCGCGATCGTCCAGAAGATTACCGAGACCTTCTTGCCGGCGGGGACACGAACGACGCGGCGCAGGCTGAGGATCGGATCGAGCGTGTAGCCATCGGTACCCGACAGCGTGGCACCCGGATCGAAGGCTGCGGCTTCTGCGAGGCTTCGGCCCCGGCCGAGGAAGGCGCGGCGATCGGTTTCGAATTCCGTCGGGCGGCCCGGTCCGGCATTGTCGACGATCAGGTGGGCGACGCAGATATCCGGATCGTCCGGGCTGCGCTTGTTGCGCTCGGCGCGAATGACGTCGCCACGCTTGCCGATCTCGGTCTTGACGAACATGCGCGAAAACAGCGGATGGGCATTGTCGGCATCGTCGTAACCCAGGACGGGCTCGAGATAGGACGTGACTTCGATGAAGCGGTCTTCGGTGCCGGTGTTGAGGATCGTCAGGCGACGGCCTTCGGCGTCATGCTCGGTTGCGACGATGCATTCGACCGTGGTCGAGATCTCGCCGACCGTCTTGAAGAATTCGGCCTTGTCGTCGCCGAAGATAACCTTGGATTTCTCGTCTTCGGCGCGACGGGGCGTTGCCGTGGCCGACCACCACTGGCTGGATGCTGTGTCGCGCAGGAAGATGAAGGTGCCCCAGCGATCTTCGGTCGGATCGGCCTTCCAGCGGGAAACGGACTGGCCGTTCCAGCGCGAGAAACCGGTCCCTGTTGCCGTCAGCATGACCGAGTAGTGTCCGTTGGACAGGA
The DNA here is from genome assembly GCF_000247475.1 of Rhizobium sp. PDO1-076. Lineage (GTDB taxonomy): Bacteria > Pseudomonadota > Alphaproteobacteria > Rhizobiales > Rhizobiaceae > Allorhizobium. Next base: position 79,582 of record NZ_AHZC01000333.1, read on the forward strand.
AGGCGACTTCGCGGTCCTTTGAGGCCGGATCGTTGATGGTGCGGATTTCGGCGCGCAACAGATCGGCCTGGCCCTTGCCGGGGGTCTGCGGCTCGTATTTCGCGCTCATTACCGGGATTTCGCGCGGGGCCTTTTCCTGAAGCAGCAGTTCGGCCGCCTCGATCACCGGATCGGCGTGGAAGAGGGTACGCAAGCGGCCGTTGAAGGCGACGTTGGCAACGGCGGCGATCGACATGCCATGGTGGTGGGCATAGTAGTTGTACACCACCGCGCATTTCTTGCCGTCGGGCAGGCGGGTCGGGGTGAAATCGACGGCATCGTGATAGCCGTAAGCGCCCAATGCGCCAAGCTTGCGCAGGCGTTCGAGGTTTTCCAGCGATGCTTCGGGATAATACTGGCTGGCGAGGATCGAGGCATAGGGCGCGATGACGGCGTTCTGGCCGAGACCGCGCTTGAGGCCCAGCGTCGGAACGCCGAAGTTGGTATACTGGTAGTTCATCTCATGGTCGCGGGCGTTGAAGGCCGCTTCCGAAATACCCCAGGGAATGTTCAGACGCCGGCCATGGTTCATCTGCTCGATGACAACCAGATTGTTGGTCTGGTTGAGGATGCCACCCTGGCGCTCTTGCATGACGAGCGGCGGCATCAGATATTCGAACATCGAGCCGGACCAGGAGATCAGCGCCGCGCGGGCGCCGATCGGCACGACCTGGCGGCCGAGGCGGTACCAGTGTTCGGTCGGAAGGTCACCCTTGGCGATGGCAAACAGGCTGGTCAGGCGGCATTCGGAGGCCAGCAGGTCGTAGCAGGCTTCGTCGAGTTCACGGCCATCGACACGGTAGCCGATCGACAGCAGGCGGCGTTCGGGGCGGAACAGGAAGCTGAAATCCATCGAAAACGCGATGCCGCGGGCGCTTTCGCAGAGTTGCGAGAGGCGCTGGCGGATCGGATCGATGTTCGACAGGTCAAAGGCCGTGTCGGAAATGTGGGCCTCGCAGACGGCGACCAGCGATTCCGTCCAGCGGATCACCTCGATGCTCTGGTCGGAGCGGACCTCGTGATGCAGGTTTGCTGCCAGCTTCTGGATGTCGCGGGCAAGCACCGCCAGGTTGATGGTGCGGATCGAGGCGAATTCGTGCTCGCGCTTGACGGCGGCAAGCGCCGTGTTGAAGCCGACAATGCGCTCTTCCAGGCGACGGCGGAGCGGGCGAACAGTCTTGCGGTCGTCCGGCAACTGGGCGAGGACTTCCAAGAGGATGCCGCCGACATCGCCGATGCCGTCGAGATTGCCCTGCAGATGGGCAGAGGGTGCTTCGGCCCATTCACGACATGCGGATGAGATGGCGATCAGGTGGCCGGCGAGATTGCCGCTGTCGACCGCCGAGATGTAGCGAGGGCCAAGCGTCTGCAGCGTATCGGTGTGGTACCAGTTGAACAGGTGTCCGCGATACTTGTCCATGCGCTCGATGGTGGCGATCGTCTGCTCCAGGCGCTCGATCGTCTGCTCGAAGCTCAACCAGCCGAAATGGCGGGCCGACACGACGGAGAGAAGATAGACACCGATATTGGTCGGCGAGGTGCGATGGGCAACGACCGGCTCCGGCGTTTCCTGGAAATTGTCCGGCGGCAGGTAGTTGTCGCCGGCCGTGACGAAAGTCTCGAAATAGCGCCAGGTGCGGCGGGCAATCTTGCGCAGTTCGATAGCGACATGTTCGGGAACTTCAAGACTGTCTTCGGTTTCGGCCGACTGGCTGACATACCAGGCGAGCAGCGGCGAGAGCACCCAGAGACATGCGAAGGGCAGGCCGATCAGATAGCCATAGCCACCGGGCAGCGCCGCGACGCCGACCGACAGGACGGCGAGGATCGGCGCATGACGCATCGAGTCGTAGTAGGAGCCGATGGAGCCCTGGGCGGCTGACTGCACGCTTGAGGCGGTGCGCCATTCCAGGAGCAGCTTGCGGCTGACCGTCATGCGGTAGAGCGAACGGGCGATGGCGTCGACCATCATGCAGGCCTGGTCGGCGATGAAGACGATGCGCAGGGCGACCTGGGCATTGATCGAACGGATTTCCGACCAGAGGGTCTGGAAATGGGCGGCCGGAACGATGTCGGTCTGGCGCGGCACGATGCCGGAGAGAAGCGAGAGCGTCGGCGCGACGAACAGGCTGAAGATCAGGACAAGCTGCCAGATGGTGGCGCCGACGGGATCCATCGTCGCCCAGCCGAGAACCGATGCCATGAACCAGGCGATCGGGGTCAGCGAACGACGCAGGTTGTCGATCATCTTCCAGCGGGCAAGGGCGGTGATGCCGCGGGCCGGGTCGCCGATATAGGAGAGGAGCTGCCAATCGCCGCGGGCCCAGCGATGCTGGCGGGAGATCTCGACTTCGTAGCGGGTCGGGAAGTCCTCGACCAGTTCGACGTCGGTGACGAGGGCGCAACGCGCCATCGAGCCTTCGAGAAGGTCGTGGCTGAGCACGGTGTTTTCATCGATGCGGCCTTTGAGCGCGCGCTCAAAGGCGTCGACATGATAGAGGCCCTTGCCGGTGAACGAGCCTTCGCCGGTAATGTCCTGATAGACGTCGGAAACGGTGAAGACATAAGGATCCACGCCGCGGTTCATCGAAAAGATGCGCTGGAAGACCGAGGCATCCTTGCCGGTGGTCAGCGACGGTGTGACACGCGGCTGCAGCACGCCGTAGCCGCTGATCACGCGGCCCGATTTTTCGTCGTGCACCGGCCGGTTGATCGGATGGTGCATCTTGCCGACGAGCTTGGTGACGGCATCGCGCATCAGGCGCGTGTCGGCATCGAGGGTCATCACATACTGGACGTTGTCCGGCACCATGTTGGCGCCTGGCAGATACGAGGTGTCACGGTCGCCGCGCAACAACAGGTTAAGTTCGTGCAGCTTGCCGCGCTTGCGCTCCCAGCCCATCCAGGCGCCTTCGGCCGGATTGTAGAGGCGGCGGCGATGCAGCAGATAAAAACGGGTCTTGCCGTCGGTTGCATAGCGGGCGCTGAGCTGCGCCACTTCGCGCTTGGCGTAGTCCAGCACCTCGAGATCGGCGATCGTTTCTTCGACCTGGCTGTCCTTCCAGTCGCTGAGCAGAGAGAAATAGATCTCGCCGTGCGGATTGGTCAGATAGTGGACTTCCATATTGCGGATCAGTTCATCGACATCGTCGCGCTTGGAGATCAGGCAGGGCACGACCACAAGGGTGCGTGCTTCCGTCGGAATTCCGTCCTTGAACTCGTAGCCGGTCAAGCGGGTCGGCTTGACGAAGAAAGTCACCAGCGTGTTGAACAGGCCGGTCGCGCCTTCGGAGACGGGCAACGAGACCATGGCGAGCAGCAGCAGGATCAGTGGTGTCGACAGGCCGGCGAGCACCAGGAAGTGGCCGATGACCCAAAGGGCTGCTATCGTCAGGCCGATGACCGGAATGGTGATCGACAGCCAATTCAGCTGCTTGATGCCATCGGCGATGATACGCGACAATGGACGGCTGTAGCCGATCGTCTCTTCGAGCTCCAGCCGACGCGCGCCGACGAAATAACTTCCGACATCCAGGACGTCGCCTGTCGCGCGCGCATTTTCCGTCGCCAGATCGATCGCGGTCTGGGCGATTTCGATCTCGGAGCGGTCGGAGCGACGCGCAAGCTTTTCAATCGTGTTGCGGTAGGCATTGCGCGAGCCGAAATCGAGCTCCCGATAGTCGGTATGCTGGCCGAGAACCTTGTCGACGTGGCAGACTTCCTCGACCCAGACCGACCATTCCTTGTCGTCGATCTCGCGCAGGCCACGAACGATGTTGCCCATCGTGACATTGCCAGAGGACAGGCGGTTGTGCTCGGCGTCCATCGCCTCCTGGGCGGTGCGACCGGCGGCTTCCAGGCGGTCCTCCAGCCAGGTCACGGCAAAGCTGGTATTCTGCGAGCCGTTGCGCAGGCGGTAGAGGAACTGGGTGGCAAAGGTATTGTCGTCGGCCAGCGGCTCGATCTGGCGCAGATATTCCGCGGCGGTGACCGGATCGTTCAGGCGGACGATCTCGTCCGCGACTTCGTTGGCCTTGCGGCGCATGCGACGCGAGCGATCCACGCGGGTGGCAATGCGGCGCAGATTTTCGACGAGAACGAAGCGGACGATCGATGGCAGCGCCCAGAGTTCACCGATCTCGAGCGTCTGGTGCAGCTGGAAGCCCTCGACCAGTGCGGTCATGCTTTCCTGCGAGACGGTCGAATGGGTATGGGCGACGTAGAGCCACGCCATCGCCATGGTTCGCGGGATTTCGCGATTGCCGATCTTCATCGTCGGCAGTTGCCGATAGAATTTCTTCGGGAAGTCGCGGCGGACTTCCTGGATCGCCTCTTCGATGACGTAGTGGTTGTCGAGCAGCCATTCCGCCGCCGGCGTGATCGTTGCCCCGGCCTCGACATCGGCCGCTGTCGCCCGGTAGACGCGCAGGATTTCCCGCTCGTTTTCCTTGTGGCGGGCAAAAAAGTCGAAATCAGTCAGACTGGGCAATTCGTTGGCGCCGTCGCGCGCGAGGGCTGCCGCACTTTCGTGCAACTCCTCGATCGTGAAATAGGCAGCTCTGATCGAGTCGTTGTGATCGATCTGTTTGGTTTCGAGGTCGCGCGACGGGACATGCAGCGTCATGGGATGAATTGGATCTCGGGTTGTCTGTTAAAGAATGCTGTCAGGGCGTGCCTTAACCGCGGGTCTTCTTGGGGCGTTGGCTTTGCACAATTTCTGGCGTCTATTCAACAATTGAAGCAGAAAAAGGCTGCAATGCGACGTGGTGCCGGCAAGTAAACTGGTCTGGGCGGATATGCTTTCGAGCCTTGGCTGGGAGAATTGGCTTTTTATGCCTTATTTCAAGGCAGTAGCCAAGGGGGCCGGCCACAGGCATTGATCTGTGCCAGAGCAGGGATTTTTGTGCGTCCCGGTCGCGGAAAGCGTCCGACCGGTCGGCTCAGGCGGCGTCGGCGGCCAGAGTGCGCGCGAGTTGGACCATGCGGTCGGCCGCTTCTGCGAGCCTTTCGTCCGATACGGTCAGGGATACCCGAATAAGGTGGCGTGCCGCCTCGCCGAAAGAGGAGCCCGGCATGACCGCGACATGCTGTTCTTCCAGCAGACGTGCGGCAAATTCATAGCCCGTCAGTCCGGTCGCGCCGACATCGACGACAATGAACATACCGCCTTCCGGCATGACCGGTCTCAGGGTGCTGATCGTCTTCAGGCGGTTCGCCATCAGCCGGGCGCGGCGCTCGTAGTTTGTCCGCATGATGGAGGAGGTCTCGATCGGCTGCGACAGCGCCATGGCCGTCATGTCGGCGATGAAGGGCTGAACGCCGAACAGCATGGTCTCCGAGACCGGCAGCAGACGATCGAAAAATTCGCTCGGACCAACGGCCCAGCCGCTGCGAAAGCCAGGAGCGGCATGGGATTTCGAGATCGAGGACACCACGATGGTGCGTTCGGCAAAATCCGGATTGTCAAAGGGTGAAGCGAAGGATTTGCCAAAGGTCAGTTCTTCGTAGACCTCGTCACAGACGATCCACAGATCATGGCCGCGGCAGACCTCGCCGATGGCGGCGATTTCTTCAGAGGTCAGGACGGCCCCGGTTGGATTGTGCGGCGTGTTGAGGAGCAGAACGCGGCTGCGCGGCGTGATCGCCGCTTCCAGATCCCTGGCGTCCAGATGGAAGCCGTTTTCGACCTTGAGTTCTACCGGGGAAAGCCTGGCCCCGCTCGATGCGATCAGGCCTTCGTAGGTTGCATAGTAGGGATCGCCGACCAGAACTTCATCTCCTGCATCAAGCAGGCCCATGAGGACGACGAACAAGGCGGATTGCGTGCCGGGGAAGCACAGGACATTCCGCTCGGTCACACCGTGCCGGCGCTGGCGATATTTCTCGACCAGTGCGGTGACCACGGAGGCTTCGCCGCGTCCGTTGGAATAACGGGTTCGACCGGCATAGAGCGCGCGCGTGCATTCCGCCAGCAAAGCCGGATCTGGCGGCAGATCGGGTTCGCCGATGGTCAGCTGGATGACCGGGATGCCTTCTGACTCTTTTCTGCGCGCTTCGATGTGAATGGCCCATTTGCCGGAGCCGAGGCCGGCCAGTCGTTCGGTGATGGAGGCATAACGCATTGGGTAATTGTCCGCTGTCAGGCCGATGCCGGCGTGTTTTTCAAGAATGGGCCACCGAGCAGGGCTTCGACCGCGTCGATTGCAATCTGCTGGAGGCTCTGGTCGGCAAACAGATCGCTGGCCAGGGAGGATTCCAGCCACAGACCATCGATCAATCCATTGATGGCGATGGCGAGCTTGCGGCATTCATCCGGTTCCGGGCGACGACCCTGCGCCTCCAGAAGGGCGTAGATCAGGGTTTCCAGAATGCCGAGGAAAGTGAGGTAGTTTTCCCGGTGGATACGGGCGAATTCGTCGTCGGAACGAACGCGGCTGATGAAGGCTGCCCAGAGCGATAGGGCCTTGGAGTCGGCGATCGGCGGGCTGACATTGGCGATGATGAAGCGTCGCAAACGGGCATGCGGATCGGCGTCCACGTCGTCGAGTGCTGCCACGGCCGTCTCGGTCATGTTCGCGAGTACTTCGCGATAGGCCGCCTGCAGCATCTGGTCCTTGCCGGCAAAGTAGTGGCGGATCAGGCCGCCGGTGACCCCGGCGCGTGCCGCGATGTCGCGTACCGTCGCGCCCTCAAGCCCATGTTCGGAAATGCTGTCCAGTGTGGCCGCGATCAGATCGTTGCGCCGTTCGGCTTCACCGGCCCGATGAAAGCTGCGTCTCGTCATGCGGCCCTCCCGGACGCCTGGCCGCATAAGTCGCGGCAGTGGCTGCGAGGTGCGAACGTTTGTCGCACCTGCTCTAATTATACATCCGAATAACAAGCGGGCAAGCGTGAAACCCAGACCTGCTGCTGGTTGATCTGCGCATCAGGCGCGCATCAATCGTCGTTCGCCGAAAATGATGATGATGCCGGCGCTGGCAATCAGCAGGGCGCCGACAATCACGTTGTTGCCGGGAATGTCGCCCCAAATGGCATAGCCGAGGACGAATGCCCAGATCAGCGCGGTATATTCGAATGGCGCAATGACCGAGATCGGCGCAAGGCGCATGCCTTCGAAGAAAGTGAGTTGGCCCACCCCGCCCATTACGCCGACCGCAAGCAGCAGCAGCAAGGCCGGACTATCGGGTGATACCCAGGCGCTGAGGGCCATGGGCGCCGTCAGCACAAGGAAGAAGAAGTTCGTGACGGTCATCTGGATGATGGTTCGGGCACCCATGGCCGTGCGGCGCAACAACACGGTGCCGAAGGCCCAGAGGCAGGCAGCGAGCAGCGCCAGATAGACAGGCCACTCGATCGTCATGCCGGTGGGGTCGGTCGCGATGACCACGCCGATAAAGCCGATGCCGACAGCGAGCCAGCGCGGGAGGGTCACATGTTCGCCCAACATCGGGATCGACAGCAGGATCGCAACGACGGGGGCGGCGAAATAGAGCGTGGTGATATCGGCAAGCGGCAGGAACTTGGCGGCGTTGAAATAGCACAGCCAGGCGGCCAGAAGGATGAAGCTGCGGATCAGCAGAGGCTTGATCACCGGCGATGCGACCGTTTCGCGCAAATGGCCTTTGCCACCCATGGCGAGACACCCGACCAGGATGGTAAGGCTTCGGCAGAACAGGATCTGCCAGACCGTCGTCGTTTCGACCAGCAGCTTAATTATGCCGTCGTGCACGGAAAACAGGAAATAGGCGAAGCTGGTCAGCAAGATGCCGGCACCGATGGCGGTCTTCACAATGGTGGCCTTTCAGGGATGGACGCGCACGCGGGAAAAGCGAGACGCGGATGCCATCTCATCGTTTGCCGCCCGGGTGTCAATTGCGAAATCGGATGACCAGAACAATCATGTTCGATGGAAACAAAATGTGAGATTTTAAACCGCTTTGGAGATTGCCGTTTAAATCGATTAAATTAAATTGCCGGCGGACTGCAGAGGAGTGCATCACAATGAATATTGGCAATATCGCTGCCCAGGCCCAAGCTCCGGCGCCGCTGGTGACACGCGAAAGAGCGGCGGTATCGTTGCTGTTTTTCCTAAACGGCATGGTGATCGGCGCCTGGGTTCCGAAAATTCCGCTGTTTGCCAATGCACTGGCGCTGTCCGAGTCCGCCCTCGGCATGATGATTTTCGCCTTCGGCGTCGGCTCGCTGGTGCTCATGCCGATTGCCGGCATGCAGATCGCGCGTTTCGGGTCGAGCGCCGTGGTCAAGGTGACGACGCTGCTGTTCATCCCGACCATCGTACTGGTCACTCTGGCTGGCAGTATCTGGGCCGGCGCCGTTGCAATTTTCCTGTTCGGCGGGCTGACAGGGGCGATGGACGTGGCAATGAATGCCAATGCGGTCGAAGTGGAGCGCAAGATGCGCCGTTCGATCATGTCGTCCTGCCATGCCTTCTGGAGCCTCGGCGGTCTGGTTGGCTCGGCAACGGGTGGCATTCTGATCGCAGCTATCGGCGCGACCGGCCATGTCCTCCTGCTTGCAGCCGTCTGCCTTGCCCTGTTCCAGGTGGCGCTGCCGATGATCCTGCCGGATGCGCCGCATCCAAGCGAAAAGGCAGCAGGCGGCAAGCTGCCGCTGACGCCTTTGCCTTGGCTGATCGGTCTGATGGCCCTGTTCTCCATGGTGCCGGAAGGAACCGTGCTGGACTGGAGCGCGCTCTATCTGCGCAACGAGCTCGGCGCATCCACGGCCTTTTCCGGCTTCGCATTTGCTGCCTTCTCGTTGACCATGGCGATCCTGCGTTTTGCCGGCGATTTCGTGCGCGATCGGTTCGGGGCGGTCAAGACCATGCGGTTTTGCGCGGTCGCGGCCTTTGTCGGCCTGGTCCTTGCCGGGCAGGCGCCCAATGTCACCGTGGCGCTGATCGGCTTTGCGATCGCCGGGGTCGGCATTTCGAATCTGGTGCCGATCGCATTTTCCGCCGGCGGCAATGTGCCCGGATTGGCGCCGGGAATCGGTCTGTCCGTGGTCACGACGATGGGTTATTCAGGCATCCTGTTTGCCCCTTCGCTGATCGGCTTCATTGCCGAGCATACGTCGCTGTCGAACGTCTACACGGCGATCTCCGCACTGCTGCTGGTGGTCCTCGCCCTGTCCGGACTTGCCCGGCATGCGGATCGTGTCCAGGGCGACTAAACGAAGGGCACCTCATGCGACAGGGGCAGGCGCCGATGGCGCTTGCCGGTGATTGCGAAGATGGCGTTGGCCAGCGCCGGCATGATCGGAGGTGTTCCCGGTTCGCCGGCGCCGCCCATGCGTTCGGAATTTTCTAGCAATTCGACGGAGATGGCCGGACACTGGCTGATCCGCAGGGCATCGTAGTCGTGGAAATTCGATTGCTGCACCACTCCGTCGGTAAAGGTGATTTCCTGGCCGATGGCGGCAGAAAGGCCGTAGACAATGCCTGACATCATCTGTGCCTTGAAGTTCAAGGGATCGAGCACGATGCCGGGATCGGCGGCGCAGAAGACTTTCGTTACCTCTATCGCACCGTTGCGGTCTGCGACTTCTACGACCTCGGCGACCCATGTGCCGAAGGACAGCGCAAATGCGATGCCACGTGCCTGACCTTTGGGGAGCGGCGTTGACCATGCCGACATGTCCGCCACCTTGTCGATGACGCCGAGAGCTGCCGGATGGGCGGCCAGCAATTCCCGGCGCAGGGCGAGCGGATCGTGGCCACCGGCATGGGCGATCTCGTCGATGAAGCTCTCGTGCGTGAAGGTGTTGAAGGAGTAGCCGACCGACCGCCAGAAGCCGACCGGGACGGCGAGATCGACCTTGCGGCCATCGATGCGGTAGTTCTCGATAGCGTAAGGCTGGTTGTAGGCGCCATCGAGCAGCGAATTGTCCGGCCCGCCAACGGGAAGGCCCGGAAAATAGCGGCCGAGCGCGCTGGCAATCACCGAAGGCGAGGCGACGGATCCGATCACGGCCTTCGGCTTTCCGTTCTGGTCGAGCACGGCCTTGTATCGTGACTTCGCCATTGGCCGGTAAGGGCCATGGGTCATGTCCTCCTCGCGGGTCCAGACGAGTTTGATCGGGCGGCCTTTCATGCGCTGGGCGATGCGGATGGCGTAGTCGGCGTAGTCCGGTTCGATGCGCCGTCCGAAGCCGCCGCCGAGGAAGGTGGTGTGCACCTTGATCTTGTCGTGCTCGAAGCCGGTAATGCGGGCGGCGGCATATTGAATGATCGTCGGCCCCTGATTGGGTGCCCAGACTTCGACGTCCGTGTCCGTGACCAGTGCCGTCGCGTTCATCGGCTCCATGGTCGCATGCGAGAGAAAGGGCACGTCATATTCGGCTTCGACGAGGTTCTCGCGCGCTGCGTCGGCGAATACCAGGTCCGGGTCGCCCAGGGTGCGAAGCGAGAAGCTGTCCGTGCCGTCGAGAGCTGCCGTGTGAAGCGCCTCCATCTCGGTGGTGGAGGCCGGTATCGGACCCATTTCCCATTCGACGGTGATCGCCTCGATGGCCTTGAAGGCGCGCCAGGTATTGTCGGCTATGACGGCGACACCCTGTCCATAGGGGCTGTCGATGGCGATCACCTGTTCGACCCCGGGCATGGAGCGGGCGGCGTTGCCGTCGAAGCTCCTGACCCGACCGCCGGGACTTGGGTTCATGCGCACAGTCGCATAGAGCATGTCCGGCAAATCGACATCGACGCCGAAGATCGGGGCGCCGGTGACCTTGGCGAGCATGTCCTTGCGTGGCTGCGGCTTGCCGAGGATGGTCCAGTCGCTCCGGGGCTTGAGCCGGGCTTCGACTTTGGCAGAGAGCGGCGCGGCCTCGAGCGCCAGTTCGCCATAGGTGGCGCTACGACCGCTGGCAGGATCGGTGACCACGCCAGCGTTTGCTTCCAGGCTATAGGTAGCGACATTCCAGCGTGCCGCTGCTGCGGCCTTCAAGGCTTCGCGCGCGGCAGCACCCGCGTGGCGCAGCTTGTCGAAGTGGTCGATCATCGAACTCGATCCGCCGGTAAACTGGATGGAGACCAGTTTCGCCACGACGCCGAGCGCACCGCGCAGGCTTTCTGCAACTAGCCCGTCGTCAAACTGTGGCAGGGGCGCGCCTTCGCGCATTGCGGCAGCGTTGTAGTAGGCAGCCGATGCCGGGCCATGCTCGATGGTAACCTGGTCCAGCGTGACGTCGAGTTCTTCGGCCAACAGGGCTGCCAATGTAGTGTAGCTGCCCTGACCCATTTCGGCGCGCGGCGCGATGATCGTGATGCGATTGTCGGACGAGATCTTGAGGTAGGGATTGAAAGTTGCCTCGCCCGCGCCGAGGTCTTTTTCCAGCGGATTTTCAGGCGGCGTCGCATAGCGGTAATAGCCGAAGGCGACGCCGCCTGTCAGCGCGATGGCACCGAAGAGGAAAGAGCGTCTTGTGACTGTTCCGAGGGTCGACATGCTCAAGCTCCCGCCAGTTGGCCGGCTGCACGATGAATGGCAGCACGGATACGGGGATAGGTGCCGCAACGACAGAGATTGCCGGTCATGGCAGCATCAATGTCGTCATCGGTGGGTCTGGGATTGGCTTCGAGCAAGGCCACGGCACTCATGATCTGCCCGGCCTGACAGTAACCGCATTGAGCCACCTGCTCATCTATCCACGCCTGCTGGACAGGATGTAGGCTTGTGTCATCGGCAAGCCCGTCGATGGTCCGTACCGGGGTAATGACGTCGCCGACAAGCGTTTGGCAGGAGCGCACGGCCTCGCCGTCGATGATCACGGTGCAGGCGCCGCAAAGGCCGGCGCCGCAGCCGAATTTTGGTCCCTTGATGTTGAGGATATCCCTCAGCGCCCAGAGCAGCGGCATGTCGGGCTCGACCTCAATCGCGTGGGATGTGCCATTGACGATGATGTTCACGAATGTCTCCGGTTCGACTATAAGGGTGCTTCAACGAGGAAATTTGACATAATGACAAAAAATGTCAAAACGTCAATCATGGATGACACAAAGACAGACCAGCGCCGGGCGATCGTTCTGCGGGAGGCGTTTAGTGCCTTCACGCACTATGGCTTCAAGCGCACGACGATGGACGATATTGCCCGCGCTGCCGGCATATCGCGGCCGGCACTTTATCTTGTCTATCGCAACAAGGCGGACATATTCCGCGCCTGCATGCTGTCGATGATGGACGAGATGCGAGCGCGCGTCGCTGCCTGTTTTGCGGGAGATGCGGATGTCGTCCGCAAGGTCGAGCAGGCTCTGGACGAGGGTATCCTCAGGCCGCATCGCGAGATTTCCGCCACCACACACGGCGCGGAGATCTTCGACACCAGCCATGAGTTCGCGGCCGACCTCTTCCTTGCCTGGATGCAGACGATGGAAGAAGAGATTGCCAGGGGTCTGCAGGCGGAGGCGCAAGCCGGCCGTATCACATTCGTGTCAGGGCTTTCGCCTGCGACGGTTGCCTCCTTGATGCTGGACGCGGTCGAAGGCATGAAGAGCCGCAATTCCGACATGGATCTGGTGGCAGAGAAAATCCGGCATCTGGTCTGCCTTATGATCGGTCCGCTGATCAGGTAGGCTTGGCCCGGATTGCCGGCAGACTGTCGCATCCGGTTGACAATTTCAGGGCTTTGGGCCACCTCCATGTCACATTAGAGACTTTCAGAGACGACGCTCATGTCCACAGCAGACGCATATGATCCGAAACCGCGCCGCGCTTCTGTCGCCGTCGATGTCGGGGGCGTGATTATCGGTGGCGGTGCACCGGTCGTGGTGCAGTCGATGACCAATACCGATACGGCCGATATCGACGCGACCGTTGCCCAGGTTGCTGCCCTCTACAAGGCAGGTTCGGAAGTCGTGCGCATCACCGTCGACCGTGACGAAAGCGCTGCCGCCGTGCCGAAGATCCGCGAGCGTCTGCTCAGGCTCGGCATGGATGTGCCGCTGATCGGCGACTTCCACTATATCGGCCATCGGCTGCTCGCCGATCATCCGGCCTGCGCCGAAGCGCTGGCGAAATACCGCATCAATCCGGGCAATGTCGGCTTCAAAGACAAGAAGGACAAGCAGTTCGGCGATATCGTCGAGATGGCGATCCGTTACGACAAGCCGGTGCGCATCGGCGTCAACTGGGGCTCGCTCGACCAGGAATTGCTGACGAGCCTGATGGACAAGAACCAGGCGGAAGGATTTCCGCTGTCCGCCCGTCAGGTCACCCGAGAAGCCATCGTGCAGTCCGCGCTGATTTCCGCCGAACTTGCCGAGGATATCGGCCTGCCGCGCAACCGCATCATCCTGTCGGCCAAGGTCAGTCAGGTCCAGGACCTGATCGCAGTCTATTCGATGATCGCCGACCGGTCGGACCATGCGCTGCATCTCGGACTGACCGAAGCGGGCATGGGCACAAAGGGCATCGTCGCGTCGTCGGCAGCCATGGGTTTTGTGCTGCAGCATGGCATCGGTGATACGATCCGTGTTTCCCTGACGCCGGAGCCGAACGGCGATCGCACGCGCGAGGTGCAGGTGGCGCAGGAACTGCTGCAGGTCATGGGGTTCCGCCAGTTCGTGCCCGTGGTTGCGGCCTGTCCCGGTTGCGGCCGCACGACCTCCACCGTGTTCCAGGAGCTTGCCCAGAAGATCCAGGACGACCTGCGCAAGAACATGCCGGTGTGGCGGGACAAGTATCCGGGCGTCGAGGGCCTCAACGTGGCGGTGATGGGCTGCATCGTCAACGGACCGGGGGAAAGCAAACACGCCGATATCGGCATCTCGCTTCCCGGTACGGGGGAAAATCCGGCGGCGCCGATCTTTATCGACGGGCAGAAGGCGATGACCTTGCGCGGCCCCAATATCGCCAGCGACTTCGAAGCATTGGTGGCAGACTATATCGAGAAGCGCTACGGTCAAAAGACGGCGGCGGAGTAACGGCGGGACTGCAACTTTATCTTGCCGCAATTTCACTGTTCAGGGATTATCAGCCTGTTCTTGGAGGGACATCCAGCATGATCAAGAAGATTGCCATCGTCGCGCTGTCTGCGACTTTCCTGAGTGCCTGCACAACGACTGACCCCTATACGGGCCAGCAGAAAGTTTCCAATACCGCAGGTGGTGCCGCGCTCGGTGCCGCTGTCGGCGCACTCGGTGGCCTTGCCGTTGGCGGCTCGCCCGTCGGTCGCCGTAATGCCGCGCTGATCGGTGCTGGTGTCGGCGCTCTGGCCGGTGGCGCCATCGGCAACTACATGGACACACAGGAATCCGAGCTGCGGGCGCAGCTTCAGGGCACCGGCGTCTCGGTTACGCGTAACGGCGACCGCATCATCCTCAACATGCCGTCGAACATCACCTTCGCAAGCGACCAGGATCAGGTGATCCCGGCCTTCTACGCGACGCTCGATTCGGTCGCGATCGTGCTGAACAAATTCGGCCGGACCCTCATCGACGTCAACGGTCATACCGACTCGACGGGCAGCCTGCAGCACAACCAGGCCCTGTCGGAACGCCGCGCTGCGTCGGTCGCCAATTATCTCGGCAGCCGTGGCGTCGACCAGCGTCGCATGTCGACCTTGGGCTTCGGTCCGTCGCAGCCGGTGGCATCGAATGCGACGCCGGACGGCCGCGCACTCAACCGCCGCGTCGAAGTGCAGATCGCTCCGATCACCCAGTAAATCCGGGTTCGGGGATCATTCGAAAGGCGCCGCCGCAAGCGGCGCCTTTTTCGTTGGTCAGCGGGTCAGGAGAAGCTTGGTGCCGGCTGCGGCAAAAAGCACGCCGAGCGTGCCGTCGATGGCGCGGCGGGCGCTCTTGTAGATCTTCAGGGCCCGCGGCGTCGAAAAGAGCAGTGCGTAGCCCATGAAGACGCAGAAACCCGTCACCAGGCAGCCGCCGACGATCAGCGCGACGGCAGTCGCTGACGCATGCGGCGGCAGGCCGAGCGAGATGATCGCCAGCCAGCCAAAGATCGCCTTGGGGTTGGTCAGGTGGACGGCATAGCCGAGGAGAAAATTGCGCTTCAGGCTCTGGCGGCTGCCTGCGGTCCATTGGGCGGGATCCGCAGCGGTTGTTGCCGAGCGGAAAGCCCGCCATGCCAGATAGAGCATGTAGAGCCCGCCGAGGATGCGCAGGATGACCAGCGACTGGGCGTAATGCGTGAGCAGTGCGGCAAGGCCGAGCGACGCCGCCGTCGCCCAGGTTGCCGAACCGGCAAAGATGCCGGCCGCCGTGGCGATGCCGCGGCTGCGGCCCTGGCCGATGGAGACCGATGCGATCGCCATCGTCGCGGGACCGGGGCTGATGACGGCGACCAGGTAGACGAGATAGGTCGAGAAGATCTGCGGCAGGTGTTGCAGGATATCATTCATCCGAAGCGTTCCGGTATCGTGGCGGGAAACTTTACGATAGCCGGAACTGCAGCACGCCACACGTCAGATGATTTGATCGATCGCGGTCAGAAACTGATGGCATTCCTGCTCGGTGCCGATGGTGATGCGCAGATAGTCTGCGATTCGAGCCTTGTTGAAGTGGCGCACAAGGATCGCGCGTTCGCGCAGTGCCTTGGCCAGATCGATGCCCTGATGAGCCGGATGGCGGGCGAAAAGGAAATTGGTCTTCGACGGCAGTACCTCGAAACCGCGCTTTTCGAGTTCTGCGGCAAGCTGTTCGCGGTTGGCGACAATCTTGTTGCGGGTTTGCTCAAACCAGGTCGTATCCTCGATGGCAGCCGTCGCTGCCGCCTGGGCGATTGCATCAAGGGGATAGGAATTGAAGCTGTCCTTCATGCGCTCCAGCGCCTCGATCAGCGGGCGCTGGCCGATGGCAAAGCCGACACGCAGGCCGGCAAGCGAGCGCGACTTGGAGAAGGTCTGCACGACCAGAAGATTGTCGTACCGCTTGACGAGCGTGGCAGCGCTCTCGGCGCCGAAATCGACATAAGCCTCGTCGATCACCACGACCTGGTCGCGATGGCTCTCCACGAGCCGCACAATGTCTGCCAGCGGCAAGGCAATACCGGTCGGGGCGTTGGGATTGGCGAGAATGATCGCGCCGCAGGGGCGGTCGAAGTCCTCGATACGGACTGCGAGGCCGTCGACGAGCGGCACTTCCTCGACGGTGATGTCGAACAGGCGGGCATAGGTCTTGTAGAAGCTGTAGGTGATATCGGGATAGAGCAGCGGCAGATCATGCTTCAGCAGAGCGGCGAAGGTGAAGGCCAGCACTTCGTCGGAACCGTTGCCGACGAAGACCTGATCGGTCTCTACGCCATTGCAGGCGGCGATCGACTGCCGCAGCTTCAGCGAATTGGGATCGGGATAGAGCCGCAGATTGTCACCGGCTGCGGACTTGATCGCTTCGATTACGCGGGGCGAAGGACCGAACGGGTTCTCATTGGTGTTGAGCTTGATCAGACCTGGGATTTTCGGCTGTTCGCCGGCCACATAGGGCTCGAGGTCGTGAACGCTGCTTGACCAGAATCGGCTCATCTCAGTTCTTTCTCTGTGCAATGAAGCGGGCCGCCTCAGCCAGGGGTGCGGCGGCGCTGCCGTAGGGGCTCAGGATCTCGTGTGCTTCGCAGACAAGCCGCGTCAACTCCGCCTCGGCCCATTCCTGCCCCTTGAGTGCGACCAACGTGCCCTTGCCCTTGGCTGCGTCCTTGCCGGCCGCCTTGCCGAGGGTGGCTGTGTCGGAGGTCAGGTCCAAGAGGTCGTCGGCCAGCTGGAAGGCGCGGCCGATGACTTCGCCGAAGCGGCGAATGCGAGCGCGGTCCTCTCTGGGCCTGCCGGCGATGATGGCGCCTGCCTCGCAGGCAAAGCGCAGCAGGGCGCCGGTCTTCATCGACTGAAGCAGAATGATGCCGGCTTCGTCCGGCGGGGTCTTTTCGGCGGCAAGATCCAACGCCTGGCCGCCCGCCATGCCGCCAATGCCGGCCGCACGGGAAAGCTCGAGCACCAGAGCGATCTTGGCGCTGTCGGGCAGGTCCGTCTCCGGTGCCGCAATGATATCGAAGGCATAGGTCAGCAGGCTGTCGCCAGCGAGGATCGCGGTGGCGTAATCATAGGCGATATGCACGGTCGGCTTGCCACGGCGAAGATCATCGTCGTCCATGGCCGGAAGATCGTCATGCACGAGGGAATAGCTGTGCAGACATTCCAGCGCGCAGCCGACGCGCAACGCCGCTTTCTCGTCGCCGCCAAACAGACGGGTGCATTCGATCACCAGATAGGGTCGCAGCCGCTTGCCGCCGTTCAGCGCGCCATAGTGCATGGCCTCGATCAAACGGCCTGGACGGGCGATCTCGCCATCTCGCGGTCTGGCATCGAGTAGATCCGACAGCGTCGCCTCGACCTGTTCGGCCAAGGCGAGGAGGCTTGTTTCGAAGGGAGTGTCCGGGCGGGTCATAGGGGCTATTTGGCATGCAGCCATGTGGCTGGCAACGGGAATCTGCGGGATGAACGCTGCTCCGGTCTGTCGCCGGACTGGTCATTCGTCAACAGGATGGGTATGACAGGCGAGACCCTGAACAACTGGACCGATCTTCGTTGACATTGGAAGCCGAGACCGTGGAGGACGAGAGCCTTGCAGCAACCGAGGATGAGGGGCGGCGCATACCGCGTTTGATCCGCAGGGTGCTGATTGCACTGCTCGTGTTTCTGCTGGCGCCTTACGTCCTGATCCTGATCTACCGGGTTGATTTTATCCGGCCGGTATCGACGCTGATGCTGGCGGATCTGGTGACCTTCCAGGGTTACGATCGCCGCTGGGTGGATTTCGAGGATATTTCACCCAATCTGGTCCGGGCCGTGATGATGTCCGAAGACGGTCAGTACTGTGCCCATGGCGGCGTGGACTGGAAGCAGATGCGCGGTGTCGTCGACGATGCGCTGGCCGGCGAAGCGACGCGTGGTGCGAGCACCATCCCGATGCAGACATCGAAGAACCTGTTTCTCTGGAACAGCCGGTCCTTTGTGCGCAAGGTGCTGGAAATCCCGCTGGCGATGGTATCGGATTTCATCTGGCCCAAGCAGCGAATGATGGAAATCTATCTGAATATCGCCGAATGGGGCCCCGGGATCTACGGGATCGAGGCGGCGGCTCAGTATCATTTCAAGACCTCGGCGACCAAGCTCAGCCCGCGTCAGTCGTCGCTGCTCGCCGTGGCGCTGCCCAATCCGATGGACAGGGTGGCGAGCAAACCCGGCAATGGCATGAAACGGCTCGCGTCCCTGATCGACCGCCGCGCTAAGCGCTCGGGCGCATATATCACCTGCCTTTATGACTGAGTTTCATAAGTTTCATTGGTCCTGAGGCTCGATGGCTCCTAGGTTCGGTTCCAATACAAACCGGGTGCGCGCCATGTCTGAGCTGATCCTCTATATTGCCAACAAGAATTATTCGTCCTGGTCGTTCCGGCCGTGGATCGCCATGACCGCTGCCGGAGTACCGTTCCGGGAAGAGCTGGTCCGGTTCGGGGAGGGTGCCACCAATCCGAGGTTTCGCGAGATCTCGCCCACGGGCCGGGTGCCGGTGCTGCACCATGGCGAACTGAGGATCTGGGAATCGCTATCGATCATCGAATATGTGGCGGAGCTCTCTCCGCAAGCCGGGCTCTGGCCTTCCGATGCCGGGCATCGGGCGATGGCGCGGTCGATCTCGATGGAAATGCTGTCCGGCTTCCGGGCGCTGAGGGGCGCCTGCCCGATGAATATCCGCCGGCCGGTGCGGGCCATCGCTCTGCCCGAGGGCGTGGATGGCGATGTGCGGCGGATCGAGCAGATCTGGCGCGAAATGCGCGCCCTGTCGGGCGGCCCCTTCCTGTTCGGGGCGTTCAGCGCGGCCGATGCGATGTTTGCGCCGGTGGTCAATCGCTTTTCTGCCTATGATCTTGTCCGTGATGGCGATACGCTCGACTATATGGCGGCGATGCGTTCGCATCCGGCCTGGCTTGCCTGGGAACAGGCGGCATTGGCCGAAAGCTGGATCGTTCCCGAAGACGAAGCCTGAGCCGGTTCATCGCTAGATTCGAAAAAAGTGTCTCGGGGTCTGGTCAAAGGCCTGGATGGCATGTATAAGCCCGCCAAATTCCGAGATCGAGACAGGTGCTGTTCGGCCTCATCTGGGCCGCTAAACCTGTTTTGTCCGTCACGTGGAGTAAGTGAAATGGCTGTACCTAAAAGAAAAACAAGCCCGTCCAAGCGCGGTATGCGCCGCTCTGCAGACGGTTTGAAGGCCCCGACCTATGTCGAGGACAAGAACTCTGGCGAACTGCGCCGTCCGCACCATATCGATCTGAAGACCGGTATGTATCGCGGCCGCCAGGTCCTGACGCCGAAGGAAAGCGCATAATCTTCGGATTTGCGTAAGCATTTTGAAAAGGCCGGCCTTTCGCCGGCCTTTGCTTTTTTGTCGAACGCACCGATATAGCCTGCGGCAGATCCGCTCGACATCCGGCAAGGATCCTGCGCCAACACGAGGATCCGCCATATGTTTGCCGCCGTGCCTCTGATGCTCGTTCCGCTCGCCTTCTACAATCTGGTCATGATTGGCTTCTGGGGCGGGGGAATTGCGGCATTTTCCGATACCGTCATGTCCGTTGCCATGCTGTCGGGTGCGCTGTGGACCCTCAGCCTTGGCGATGTCCTTGTTCTCGTCGCTCTGGTCGTATTGTTCATCGAAGTGTTGAAGGCGACGCGTAGCGGTCGAGGTTCGTTGCTCAATCACATGCTGTCAATGCTGGTGTTCATCGTCTTCCTGGTTGAGTTCCTGCTGGTGCGGAATGCGGCAACCCCGATTTTCTTCATGCTGATGATCATTGCCTTCATCGATGTGGTGGCGGGCTTTGCCATCTCCAATCGCGCGGCCGCCCGCGACGTGTCTATCGGGCTCTGACGCTCACACCCATGTCTGCCGCCGAAAAAAAAGGCCGCGAGATGATCGCGGCCATGTCGGTCAGAGGCTGTCGAGCTTGTTCTGCAAGGATCGGAGCTGTTCCTTCAGCTCGTCAATATCCTTGGCTTCGGCCTTGCGTGTTTCCTTCGCGGGCTGCTGACCGGCGACAAACGGCGAAAACATCTGCATTGCCTGCTGGAACATTTCGGTGTTGCGCTTGACCTGCTCTTCCATCAGCTGGATCGGCATTTGCAGGTTCTTCGACATCGGATGGTCGCCGAAAGCGCGGGTCATCTGTTCGCGCATCTGCGTCTGCTGCTCGGTGAACGCCGTCATCGAATGCTCAAGAAAGCTCGGCACGACCATCTGCATCTGATCGCCGTAGTAGCTGATCAACTGGCGCAGGAAGGAAATGGGCAGAAGCGTATTGCCGGTTTTGGATTCCTGCTCGAAAATGATCTGGGTCAGGACGGAATGGGTGATGTCATCGCCGGACTTGGCATCCTGTACGACAAAGTCCTCGCCCTTCTTGACCATCTTGGCCAAGTCCTCAAGCGTCACATAGGTGCTCGTGCCGGTATTGTAGAGGCGTCGATTGGCGTATTTCTTGATCACGATATCGCCATCGGCTTTGGCCATGTCTGTCTCCTAACCCGTCGTTTTTGGTTAATTTTTGCTCTTCCCGTCGAGAATGTAAGCGCAAAAGAAGGCTGGTGACAATCTCTTTGTGCATTGCACGAAGCGCATTTGACGAATGTCAGTAAGTTGCAACCAAAGAACGAATGCGGCACTGCGATCCCGTTTGACACCGGATGAAACCTTTGTCAGGTTCTTGCGAAAGATCGATAAACTGGAGGAGACGTCTCATGAGCAGCCAATCCATCGTGATCGCCAGCGCGGCCAGAACTGCGGTCGGTTCCTTCAACGGTGCTTTTGCCACCGTTTCAGCCCATGATCTGGGCGCGGTCGCCATCAAGGCCGTGCTGGAGCGTGCCGGTGTCGAGGCGGCGGAAGTCGATGAAGTCATTCTCGGTCAGATCCTGACCGCTGGACAGGGGCAGAACCCGGCTCGTCAGGCGGCGATGAAGGCGGGTATCCCTCAGGAAGCAACGGCCTGGGGTTTGAACCAGCTTTGCGGCTCCGGCCTTCGTGCCGTGGCGCTCGGCATGCAGCAGATTGCAACCGGTGATGCCAAGATCATCATCGCCGGCGGCCAGGAATCGATGTCGATGGCGCCGCATTGCGCGCATCTGCGCGGCGGCACCAAGATGGGTGACCTGAAGATGGTCGACACCATGATCAAGGACGGCCTGACCGACGCATTCTACGGTTATCATATGGGCACCACCGCCGAGAATGTTGCCCGCCAGTGGCAGCTTTCGCGCGACGAGCAGGATGCGTTCGCGCTCGGCTCGCAGAACAAGGCCGAGGCGGCCCAGGCAGCCGGCAGGTTCAAGGATGAAATCGTTCCGGTCATCGTGCCCAGCCGTAAAGGCGACGTAACCGTCGACGCCGACGAATACATTCGTCTTGGCGCGACAATGGAAAGCATGACCAAGCTGAAACCGGCCTTCGACAAGGAAGGCACCGTGACCGCGGGCAATGCGTCCGGCCTCAATGACGGCGCGGCTGCAACCCTCTTGATGACCGAGGCGGAGGCTTCGCGTCGTGGCATTGCACCGCTTGCCCGGATCGTCTCCTGGGCCACGGCAGGTGTCGATCCGCGGATCATGGGAACAGGCCCCATCCCCGCATCGCGCAAGGCGCTGGAGCGCGCCGGGTGGAAAGTCTCCGATCTCGACCTCATCGAAGCAAACGAGGCCTTTGCCGCTCAGGCCTGCGCGGTGAACAAGGATCTCGGCTGGGACACGTCGATCGTCAACGTCAATGGTGGTGCGATCGCGATCGGCCATCCGGTCGGTGCGTCGGGCGCACGCATCCTCAACACGCTGCTGTTCGAGATGAAGCGCCGCGGCGCCAAGAAGGGCCTTGCAACCCTGTGCATCGGCGGCGGCATGGGTGTCGCCATGTGTCTCGAAGCTCTCTGACGCCTGGCGGCGACGGCATGACGTGCGAGGGCATGGCCTCCCGCATCCTCATCGGAAAATGAGTTTGTCCCGGTTGACGCCGGGACCGCTGATCTGCGCGCAGGGTGACGGGAACCACGCTGCCAAATTTTGCCAGAAAATCCAGAACAACATGGGGAGGAAGATATGAGCAGAGTCGCATTGGTAACGGGTGGCACGCGTGGCATTGGCGCGGCCATATCCGTCGCACTCAAGGCCGCTGGCTACAAGGTCGCGGCAAACTATGCCGGCAATGACGAGAAGGCCAAGGCCTTTGAGGCCGAAACGGGCATTCCGGTGTTCAAGTGGGACGTCTCGATCTACCAGTCCTGCGTCGATGGGATCGCTTCCGTTGAGGCGGCACTTGGCCCGGTCGAGGTGCTGGTCAACAATGCCGGCATCACCCGCGACGCGATGTTTCACAAGATGACGCCCGATCAGTGGAACGAGGTGATGAACACCAATCTCACCGGTCTCTTCAATATGACGCATCCGGTATGGACCGGCATGCGCGACCGCAGTTTCGGCCGCGTCATCAATATTTCGTCGATCAATGGCCAGAAGGGCCAGATGGGTCAGGCCAATTACTCGGCGGCCAAGGCCGGCGATCTTGGCTTCACCAAGTCTCTGGCGCAGGAGGGGGCTGCCAAGGGCATCACCGTCAATGCGATCTGCCCCGGTTATATCGGGACCGAGATGGTGAGGGCCATCCCGGAAAAGGTACTGAACGAGCGGATCATCCCGCAGATCCCGGTCGGTCGGCTGGGCGAACCGGAGGAAATCGCCCGCTGCGTGGTCTTTCTGGCATCCGACGATGCCGGTTTCATCACGGGATCGACCCTCTCGGCCAATGGTGGGCAGTTCTTCGTCTGATGGCGACGCGTTGCCGGTCGGTTAACGATTGGCAGCAGACGCCTTTGTCCAAACGATTAACATCCACCGTTTTCTATGGTTAAGCAGTTGTTATTCCACACCATCTAGCGGTGAACAAACCGGGAAACCCGTTGCGTCCGCGATTCGTCGCCGATTCGTTCCGGCTTTGATCAAGAGGTTAATTCGGAGCACAAAAAAGCCGCCAAACCTGAGGTTTGGCGGCTTTTGCGTCGCTTCCGGCTTAGCGGCAGCGGGCTTCGTAGGTCCGGCCATAACGGTCGCGATAGACGCAGTAGCCAGCGCGTTCCTGCGAATTCCCGATCAGGGCACCTGCAACACCACCAACGGCTGCGCCTACGGCTGCGCCACGAACGTTGCCGGTGGCCACGCCGCCGATGACAGCACCCGATGCTGCACCGATCGAGGCGCCACGCTCCGTGGCGGTGCAAGATGCAAGCGGAGCAATCAATGCCAGTGCAAGAAGGATCTTTTTCATTGTTCCAGTCCTTTCGACGACGTCGCGTTAGATTCGGCCCATCAGCATCAGGATGATGAGGATGAGAAGTACCAGTCCCAAGCCGCCGGACGGGCCGTAACCCCAGCTGCGACTATGACCCCAGTTCGGCAGAGCGCCGATCAGTAGAAGAATAAGGATGATGACAAGAATGGTGCTCATTGGGGACCTCTCCTAAGCCTATGGGAAACTTTGCGTTCTGTGCTGGTTGAACGCCTCCGGCTTTGATTTGTTCCATCGGATTTGCGAGAGCGTTGAGTAATCTGTCGAGATGGGTCGGCATGTGAGTGCCGCCGGCTTTGCGGAGTGAGGGCAGGATGAACCTCGTCTGGCGGGCGTGCACAAAGCTTTCCACGATCCTGTCGGTCTGCATCTTATGCTCGACCATCGGCAGATGGCCGCATGCGCGAAGGATGACGGTTTGCGCCTGGGGCAGAAGCTTCGAGACGTGCAACTGGTGCGCCGGCGGGACGATCGCATCATTGGCGCCGACAAGATTGAGGACCGGCATGCGCAGCAGCTGCAGGTCCGTCAGCAGGCTCGTGCCGGACATGAACCGGATACAGGCCGCGATGTCTTCGGAACGACCGCGCAAAAGATTTTCGCGCACCTTTTCCATGGCCGCGCGGGCGTGATCATCCTCCCAAGGGCACGACTTGTCGTAGACGCATTCGACCGAGCCCCAGCGAAATTGCTCGCTGGTCGAGATCCAGCGACGAAAGAACTGGCGAAACAGATAAGGTCCCATGTGCGGGAGGCGGAGCAGCCGCGCCGCCAGTCGTTCCTGCCCCTCGAAGCGCCCGCAGGCAAAAGCACCCATCAGGATCACCGAGCGGACCAGTTCCGGATGGTCGAGGGCGAGAAGCAGGGACACAAAACCGCCCGTAGAGTGACCGATCAAGGTCACTGGGCGGCCGCCGAAATCGCGGCGTATGGCCGCCGCCAGCGCCTCGGTGACGCTTGCCCGCGCAATGGGCTCGCCGGGAGCCTCGAGGCTCCATGGATGGTGACCGGGAAGGGGATAGGCTGCAGTCCGGCCATGCAGGGTGATCTCCGGTGCGTAGGCATGCCAGAACGCAGGCGCCATGACCATGCCGTGCAGAAGCACGAAGTTCTGACCGTCGTGTTTGTGGCTAATCCATTCTGCGGCTGGGAGCGTCAGTGTCATCTCTGCAATACCTCGGCTGGCTAAACGCGGAGGTCCGAGCTGAGGTTCCGTCGCCGGAACACGTTAACTTCGGCATGATTGATGCCTTGATGTCGGTTTTTCCGATTCAGGATATGGTGGGTAGGCAGCCAAACAGTCCGAGATATAGCCGTGAACAAATCCTGAATCCGGCAGAGTCTGTGATTCGTCTCTGATTCGTTCGCACACTGTTCCACCGGTTAATTTGCACGCAAAAAAATGATTCTGATCAAGGGTTTGCCGGGTTTTTCCGGGCGCGTGCGACAAGCGGCTTGCCTTTGGTGCACTTCATCGCCATTTGTTGCCCCAGGGTCGCCACCCCCCTTTGGTACGGCGGCCCTGTGAATCGGAGCGGTCGTTGAATACCCAACCCATGATCCTGAGTGGCCGCAGCGTGACAGCCGTGCTGGGGCCAACGAATACGGGCAAGACCCATTTCGCCATCGAGCGCATGGTTGCGCATGGATCGGGGATCATCGGACTGCCGTTGCGGCTGCTTGCCCGCGAGGTCTATACCCGGGTAGTCGAGCGCGTCGGCGTTCAAAATGTTGCTCTGGTGACCGGCGAGGAAAAGATCTCGCCGCCGAATGCGCGCTTTTCGGTTTGCACGGTCGAAGCCATGCCTCGTGAAACCAAAGCGTCTTTCGTGGCGATCGACGAAATCCAGCTCGCCGGCGATCTCGAGCGCGGGCATATCTTTACCGACCGGCTGTTGCATCTGCGCGGACGCGACGAGACCCTGTTGCTTGGCTCGGCAACGATGAAGCAGATCCTCATCCAGTTGCTGCCCGGCATCACAATCGTCGAGCGGCCAAGACTGTCACAGCTGTTTTATGCCGGACAGAAGAAGATCACGCGCTTGCCGCAGCGGACGGCGATCGTGGCTTTCTCTGCCGATGAAGTCTATGCCATCGCCGAATTGATCCGCCGCCAGCGGGGCGGTGCTGCCGTGGTACTCGGCGCGCTGAGCCCGCGCACCCGCAACGCGCAGGTCGGGCTCTATCAGGAAGGCGATGTCGAATATCTGGTCGCAACCGATGCCATCGGCATGGGGCTCAACCTAGATGTCGACCATGTGGCTTTCGCCCAGGATCGCAAATTCGACGGTTTCCAGTTCCGCAATCTGAATGCCGGCGAACTGGGACAGATCGCAGGTCGCGCTGGGCGGCACCTGAAGGACGGGACATTCGGCGTTACCGGCCGTGTCGACCCGTTCGATGACGAACTGGTCGAGCGGCTGGAAGCGCACCAGTTCGACCCGGTCAAGGTCTTGCAATGGCGCACATCACATTTTGACTATTCATCGGTGGCTGCGCTGCAGCGCAGCCTGGATACGGCACCGAAGGTCGGAGGGCTGACACGGGCCTTGCCGGCCATCGATCAGCAGGCGCTCGAGTTTTTGGCGCGCTATCCCGAGGTGATAGACCTTGCCAATCGCCCCGAACGGGTTGAGAAGTTGTGGGAGGCGTGCGCGCTGCCCGATTATCGGCGTATTACGCCCGCACAGCATGCCGACCTGATTCAGAGCCTGTTCTTCGACCTGGTTCGTCACGGTGCGGTCAATGAAGATTTTCTCGCCGAACAGGTTCGCAGGGCCGATCGGATCGATGGGGAAATTGATACACTTTCTGCGCGAATCGCGCAGATCAGAACTTGGACTTATGTGTCGAACCGGCCCGGTTGGCTTGCCGATCCGACACACTGGCAAGAAAAGACGCGGGAAATCGAAGACCGATTGTCCGATGCGCTACATGAACGGTTGACGAAACGCTTTGTTGATCGCAGGACATCTGTGCTCATGAAGCGCTTGAGAGAGAATGCAATGTTGGAAGCTGAAATCAGTGTGAACGGTGATGTCTTCGTTGAAGGGCACGCCATGGGACAACTCTCCGGTTTCCGGTTCACGCCGATTTCCGGGGCCGAAGGTTCGGATGCCAAGGCAATCCAGGCGGCTGCCCATCGGGCGATGGCGCTGGAATTCGAAGCGCGCGCCGCGCGGCTTCACGCCTCCGGCAACAACGACCTGGCCATCGGCTCGGATGGACTGGTGCGCTGGGTCGGTGATCCGGTGGCAAAGCTGACCGGCGCCGATCATATCCTGCATCCGCGGGTGATCCTTCTGGCCGACGAGCAGTTGACCGGCAATGCGCGCGATCATGTCGCGGCGCGTATCGAGCGCTTCGTCAACCATCATATCTCGACCATCCTGAAGCCGCTCGACGATCTGTCGCGCGCCGAGGATCTGCAGGGTCTGGCCAAGGGCCTTGCCTTCCAGCTGGTTGAACACTTGGGCGTGCTGTTCCGCCGCGATGTCTCCGACGACGTCAAGTCGCTGGATCAGGACGGTCGTGCCTCGATGCGCCGCTATGGTGTGCGCTTCGGCGCCTACCATATTTTCATGCCGGCACTGCTGAAGCCTGCCCCGGCCGAACTGATTTCGCTGCTCTGGGCGCTGAAGCACGATGGCCTCGACAAGCCGGGCTACGGCGACCTCATTCCTGTTCTGGCCGCAGGTCGCACATCCGTCGTCACCGACCCGACCTACGAGCGGATGTTCTACAAGCTTGCCGGTTTCCGATTCCTCGGCAAGCGTGCGGTGCGTATCGATATTCTCGAGCGTCTGGCTGATCTGATCCGTCCGCTGCTGCAGTGGAAGCCCGGTTCGCCGGCGCGCCCGGACGGTGCCTACGACGGCCGTCGCTTCACCACGACGACGGCCATGCTGTCGATCCTTGGGGCGACGCCGGACGACATGGAAGAGATCTTGAAGGGTCTCGGCTATCGCGCCGACAGCGTGTCTGCCGAAGACGCAGCCGGTTTCCTTGCGGCCCAGACGTCGGGAGCTCCTGCGGCTGCCGAAGCTGCTACCGAAAAGAATGATGACGACAGCGTCGACGATGCCGATCACGCCGCTGCGGACGCTTCTGCTGAAGCACCGGCTGTCGAGGCACCTGCAGCCCAGGAAGCCGTCAACGAAACATCTGTTGGCGAGGCATCCGGTGCCGACGCGCCGGTGGCGACGATCGAGGCTGCAGATGGTGCGGCTGCGACTGCTGACGCCGATGCGACGCCTGCCGAGCCGAAGCCGGTCCTGCTCTGGCGTCCGGGTGGTCGCAGCGACAACCAGCGCGGCGCCCGCCCGGCGGGTGACCGTCGTTCGCAGGGCCAGCGTGCGTCGGCCGGCGACGGTAAGACCGAAAGCCGTCGCGATGATCGCCGACGGGATGGTGGTCGCAACGAACAGGGACAGGGCGGTAAGCCGCGCGACAACAACAATCGTGGCAATGCTGGCAAGGGTGATCGCCAGGAGCGCGGCGATCGTCAGGACCGCAAGGATCGTGGTCCGCGCCCCGAGCGTGACAACAACAAGTCGCAGCCTGCCCGTTTCGAGGCGAAGCCGCCGCGCAAGGAAAAACCGGTGGATCCGGATTCGCCTTTTGCCAAGCTCGCTGCCCTTAAGGAACAGATGAAGAAGTAGGATGGACGAAAAGCAGCCACCAAGCGGTTCGCGTCAGCGCATCGACAAGTGGCTGTTCTTTGCCCGTGTGACAAAATCACGCAGCCTGGCGCAGGAGCGCGTGACCGGTGGGCGTGTACGTGTCAACGGTCAGTCGGTGCGGCAGCCGAGCTATCAGATCAAGCCGGGAGACCGGCTTGAGATCGCCATGCCGGAGCGCGATCTGATCCTCGTTGTCCGCTTGCCCGGTGAGAGGCGTGGCCCCTATGAAGAGGCCCGGCACCTCTATGAGGATCTCAGTCCGCCGCCGATCAAGAAGGATGCCTTCACGCCGATGGAACAGGCGGTGCGGGCTCCCGGAGCCGGTCGCCCGACCAAACGGGACCGTCGCATCATCGATGAGCTGCGTTCCGGACCTGATTGGGGCGACGATTAGAAAATTTGTGGCGCCTGTGGCCAAATGGAGGATTGATAATCCTTGCCTTGGGCTTGAGAACACAGTAGCTCACAACGCTGTCCGACAGAAATCCCCGATGGGGACGCAAGGCCTCCGGTCCTGGGCGAGCAGCCCGGAATGCATTGAGATGCCAGACGTTCTCCACCCGTGCATAACGCCATCCTGGAGTGCCGCATGACCTATATCGTCACAGACAATTGCATTCGCTGCAAATACACCGATTGTGTCGAGGTCTGCCCTGTCGACTGCTTTTACGAGGGCGAGAACTTCCTCGTCATCCATCCCGATGAATGCATCGATTGCGGCGTTTGCGAACCGGAATGTCCGGCTGAAGCGATCAAGCCAGATACCGAACCAGGCCTTGATAAGTGGCTGAAGATCAATACCGATTACGCGAAGATCTGGCCGAATATCACGGTGAAGAAAGAGCAGATGCCGGAAGCCAAAGAGATGGACGGCGTCACGGGCAAGTTCGAGAAATACTTCTCGGAGAACCCAGGTTCTGGCGACTGAGCTTTCACGGCAAGTCCCGCTAGTTTGCTCAGGAGGGCCGAGGCACAGTTTCTTGCTCCTTGGCGCCACTTCGGGCACCAAGCTAGCCACGATTATGGCGCTCGGCAGTAAAATATTGATTTCCTCGTCTTTTTGTGATAGCCTCTCAAAACTGTTCCACTTTGCGGCATAGTTGTGCCCAGAACCATCACGAAAGCAACTTCACCATCGACCGCGGTCTCCGTGACATAAACGGCATTTGCTTGTCGTGTCTCTGTCGCGACGAGGGGGATGTTTGTTTGTGACGGATTGGATCAGGATGGAATAACCTGGCGGTTTCTTCCATCTCATCCGGGCCTGACCGACCCGGCGCCGGCATTATGCCGGGAGCAAAACAGGGAGTTTTTGAATCGAATGACGACTCAGCAGAAAAAATCCTCGGCACGCCACGGCTTTAAAACCGGCGA